>JABEVF010000099.1 GCA_013043965.1 Gallionella sp.
CCAGTGTCTGTTGTTTCATTACCATCTTCCCGTGTTTGTGTTCTATGGCTATAACGCACGACCTGTGGAATGGGTGGACTTGATCAGCGTTGCCTTAAAACCAATATCGCAGAGCATGCGAAACATACGCATCTTGCGCTCGGCATTCATCGGCTCAAAAAGCGATTGATTGCCATCGCGCAAATCGGTACTCATCCATATCGGTGGCCGGGTGATGATGCGGTTCGGCCATTGACGATCTGCAAACTTGACTGGCGGAAACGGCCTATATTTGGCCTCGGGATGCTTCAACATAACGGGGGCTCCTCGGGTATCAAGTTAAGAATTCAACGGTTGGAATCTTAATAAAAAATACCCGGCAGATGCTTGCGAATTTCATAAAAAAACCGTATTATTAGCAATAATTTTGTGCAAAATTGCGGTTAGTGTAAAACTATATGCCAATTAATATATTAATATTGGAATCCATGTGACTCTTGATCGCTACGACTTACAAATTTTGCGCGTATTGCAGAAAAATGGCCGCATCAGCAATCAGGATTTGGCCGACAGCATCAACCTGACCCCCTCTCCTTGCCTGCGCCGATTGCATGCACTCGAGAAATCGGGACTGATCACAGGCTACCGCGCGCTACTCGATGCCAAAAAACTCGGCTTATCGTTGATGGCATTGGTTTTGATCTCGATGGACCAACACACACCGGAACGCCTTGGCAACTTCGAAGCCAAGATCGCTGAAATTCCTGATGTTTTGGAGTGCCTGCTGATCACCGGGCAGGATGCCGATTACCAACTCAAAGTGGTAGTGAAGGATATGGACGCCTATCAGGAGCTATTGCTTAACCGCATAACTCGCATCAAGGGGGTGACTGGCGTGCATACCAGCTTTGTGTTGCGCCGGGTAGTGGACAAAACAGCACTACCCCTCTGAACTTGGATGATGGCTGCGCCCTCACTGCCAAGATCCGAACCAGGCAACCGCCACGAATTGACACTCGGCTTCAAGTCAAATCGAATCTGGCTTATGGCTCCGCCACCACGGGGTTTTCCCCCGCCCTGCGCAGCTTCCACCACATTAACATCCAACCCAAGATCGCCATGCCGGCACTGCATGAATATAGTACCGTTGCGCCGTAGTGTTGCCAGATCGGGCCGCTCGCCAAGCCACCCACCATGCCTCCCGCACCGTAGGTGAAGCTACCGAACAAGGCCTGCCCTTTGGATTGATGCCGCCCCTTGAAGAACTCGTGCACCAAGCCCAGCGAGGCGGCGTGGTATGCACCGAAGGTGGCGGCATGCAGAATTTGTGCGATGAGCAACACCACGATGAAGTCCACGCACCAGCCTATCATCAGGAAACGCGCCACCGCGCAGGCGAAACTCGCCAGCAGGATGCGCGTGTAACCATAGCGATTGAACAGCCAGGGCATGATGAAGAACACCGCAATCTCGCAAATCACGCCGAGCGCCCACAAACCGCCGACCGAACTTTTCGCATAACCATGCTCGACCAGATAGATGGAATAAAAAGTGTAGTAAGGGCCGTGCGCGACCGACATCAGGAAACACGCGCCGAACAGAACCAGAACGCGGCGTTGCAGCACGATCTGTTTGACGGGCTGGCTGTCGGTGTGATGCGCCACGACCTCGGTGTGAGGGATCTGCCGCGAAAAAATTAGGATACCGATCTCGCATACCAGTCCCGCCCACAGCAACCAAGCGATGGCGATATAGTCGAAGGCATGACCCAAACCCACTACCGTCATGATGAAGCCTACCGATCCCCACGAGCGGATGCGCCCGTAACGCGCGCTGTGTTTACCCAGATACGACAGCGTGGTCGCCTCGACCAGCGGCATGGACGCGCTCCAGAAAAAACTCATCAGACACAACACCAGCAACATCCCCCAGAAACTGGTGGTGAGGAACACGCCGAGATAACACACTGCGCTCAAAGTCGCCGCGACCTGCACCACCAATAACCTCTTCCCGGAGTGGTCGGCCAACCAGCCCCACAGATTCGGCGCGAGCATACGCATCACAGGCTGCACCGAGAGCAGTACGGCGATCTCGATCGCATCGAAGTGAATGGACTTCAGATACAGACTCCAATACGGGGCGAACATGCCGATGAAGGCATAATAGAAGAAGTAGAACCCGGCGATGCGCCAGTAGTAGTTTTTGTGGGTATGCATGACAAATCGACTGCTTAACGGCGCGCATTATCTCACGTGCTAAAAAATATTTAGCCCTAGCTCTTGAAAACCCCTTCCTCGTCCCCACTAGTCAGCAATCGAAATCCGGAGAAGCGCAATGACACAAGCCGAAAACACCCCACAGACCGAAACGACCGACGCACAGGTCACGCCCGATATGATACCCAGCATGGAAGAACAGCTGCAGGCAGCCGAGCGCAAGGCGCAGGAACACTACGACGCTTGGATGTATGCCAAGGCGGAAGGCGAGAACATCCGCCGCCGCGCCGCCGAAGACGTGAGCAAGGCGCAGAAATTCGCGGTTGAACGTTTCTCAAACGAGATGCTGGCGGTGATGGACAGCTTGCAGGCGGCGCTGGCCGTGGAAAACACCAGCGTGGAAAACTTCAAGAGCGGTATGGAATTGACGCTCAAACAATTGACCAGCGTGTTTGAAAAATTCCACATTACCGAGATCAATCCGGTCGGAGAAAAGCTCGACCCGCACAAACATCAGGCGATCAGCATGGTGGACAGCGACCAGCCCGCTAACACCGTAGTCAGCGTGATGCAAAAGGGCTATGCGCTCAACGAGCGCGTGCTGCGCCCGGCATTGGTGCTGGTGGCAAAATCCAAGGGATAAGAAATAAAACGGGTAGCCAGCCCCGCTTTTGCTACAAACCGCGGGCTATCCGCTCGACCCACTTGAAATATGTAATACCCGCCCCACCTTAGGCGACAGCAGATTTACACATTAAACTGAAAGGAAATCATCATGGCAAAAATCATCGGTATCGACTTGGGCACGACCAACTCTTGCGTGGCCATCATGGAAAACGGCAAGACCAAAGTGATCGAGAACGCGGAGGGCGCGCGCACCACGCCTTCTATCATCGCCTACATGGAAGACGGCGAAGTGCTGGTGGGCGCGCCCGCCAAACGCCAGGCCGTGACCAATCCTACCAACACGCTGTACGGCGTGAAGCGTCTGATAGGGCGCCGCTTCGAGGAGCCGATGGTGCAAAAAGACATCGCCATGGTGCCGTTCAAGATAGTCAAGGCCAAGAATGGCGATGCCTGGGTGAAAGTGCGCGACAAGGAATTCTCCGCGCCGGAAATTTCTGCGCAAGTGCTGATGAAAATGAAGAAGACCGCCGAAGATTACCTGGGCGAACCCGTCACCGAGGCGGTCATCACCGTGCCAGCTTACTTCAACGATGCGCAACGCCAAGCCACCAAGGACGCGGGCCGTATCGCCGGCCTGGACGTGAAGCGCATCATCAACGAACCAACTGCTGCTGCATTGGCGTTCGGGATGGACAAACAGGAAGGCGACCGCAAGATCGCGGTATATGACCTGGGTGGCGGTACGTTCGATATCTCCATCATCGACATCGCCGAACTCGACGGCGAGCATCAATTCGAGGTCATGTCCACCAACGGCGACACGTTTCTGGGCGGTGAGGACTTCGACATGCGTGTCATCGACTTTTTGGTCGAAGAATTCCAGAAGGAAAGCGGTATCGACTTGCGCAAAGATGTGCTGGCCCTGCAACGCCTGAAAGACGCGGCAGAAAAAGCCAAGATCGAATTGTCGTCGGCTCAACAGACCGAAGTAAATCTGCCTTACGTGACTGCCGATGCGACCGGCCCTAAGCACTTGGCGGTGAAGATTACCCGCGCCAAACTGGAAAGCTTGGTGGAGGACCTGATCGCGCGCACCATCGAGCCTTGCAAGATCGCGATGAAAGATGCGGGTGTGTCTGCTTCCGACATAGGCGACGTGATCCTGGTCGGAGGTCAAACCCGTATGCCTCTGGTGCAGGAACGTGTCAAAGCCTTCTTCGGCAAGGAGCCCCGCAAGGACGTGAACCCGGATGAGGCGGTTGCCGTCGGTGCGGCGATCCAGGGCGGCGTGTTGCAAGGCGAAGTCAAAGACGTGCTGCTGCTGGACGTGACTCCATTGTCGCTGGGTATCGAAACCATGGGCAGCGTGATGACGAAACTCATCAAGAAAAACACCACGATCCCGACCAAGGCTTCGCAAGTGTTCTCGACAGCCGAAGACAACCAGTCTGCCGTGACTATTCACGTACTGCAGGGTGAACGTGAGATCGCTTCGGGCAATAAGAGCCTGGGTCAATTCAACTTGTCTGACATTCCGCCGGCACCTCGTGGCATGCCCCAGATCGAAGTGACTTTCGACATCGACGCGAACGGTATCTTGCATGTATCCGCGAAAGACAAAGCCACTGGCAAGGAGAACAAGATCAAGATCCAGGCCAGCTCCGGCCTGAGCGAAGCGGAGATTCAGCGCATGGTGAGCGATGCCGAAGCCAATGCCGAGGACGACCGCAAAGCGGTGGAACTGGTGACTGCGCGTAATCAACTGGAGGCGCTGATTCACTCCACGCACAAATCGCTAAAAGAGTATGGCGAACATCTGAATGCGGACGAAAAGGCTGCGGTCGAATCGGCACTGAAAGACGCGGAAGAAACCGTGAAGTCGAATGACAAAGCCGCCATCGAAGCCAAGGTCGAAGCACTGTCCACTGCAGCGCAAAAATTGGGCGAAAAGATGTACGCCGCCGAACAAGCCAACGCGCAAGCTGAGCAAACTGGTGGTGGGGCGCATGCCGATCAACCCAAGCATGACGACAATGTGGTGGATGCAGAATTCACTGAAGTCAAGGATAAGAAGTAAGCGGGTAACTTGTGGCTTGTAGCGGGTAACAAAAAAGCTGACCTGCTACAAGCGACGAGCTACAGGCTACGAGCTAACTATGTCAAAGAAAGACTATTACGAAACGCTGGGCGTGAACCGCGATGCCTCCGAAGATGAGCTGAAAAAGGCCTATCGCAAGATGGCGATGAAGTTTCATCCTGACCGAAATCCCGACAACCCCAGTGCCGAGGCACATTTCAAAGAAGCCAAGGAAGCCTACGAGACGTTGAGCGACACGCAGAAGCGTGCCGCTTACGATCAGCATGGTCACGCGGCATTCGAAGCAGGTGGCATGGGTGGCGGCAACCCGTTTGGCAGTGCGGCGGGCGCGCAAGGCTTCGATTTTTCCGACATCTTCGGCGACATCTTCGGTGGAGGGCGGGGCGGCGGGCGCAGCAGCGCGCAACGCGGCTCCGATCTGCGCTACAACATGGAGATCACGCTGGAGCAAGCGGCGCGCGGCACGGAAACAGAGATTCGCATCCCTACAATGGCGGAATGCGAAACCTGTCATGGCTCCGGCGCGAAGCCCGGCACGGCTCCGACCACTTGCACCACCTGCGGCGGGCATGGGCAGGTACGGATGCAGCAAGGTTTCTTCTCGGTACAACAAACCTGCCCGCGCTGCCATGGCACGGGCAAGATGATCGCCTCGCCGTGCAAACCCTGCAACGGCCAGGGTCGCATCAAAAAACATAAAACTCTATCCGTTAAAATTCCGCCGGGCGTGGATACCGATGACCGCATTCGCTTAACCGGCGAAGGCGAACACGGTGCGAATGGTGGCCCGCCGGGCGATCTGTATGTGGTGGTACAACTCAAGCCGCATACAGTCTTCCAGCGCGACCACAACGATCTGCATTGCGAAATGCCAATCAGTTTCAGCACGGCTGCGCTAGGCGGAGAAATCGAGATTCCGACCCTGGAGGGCAAGGCCAGCATCAAGATCCCCGCGGAAACGCAAAGTGGCAAACAATTCCGCCTGCGCGGCAAAGGCATCAAAGGTGTGCGCAGTACCACACATGGCGACCTGCATTGTCATGTCATCGTTGAAACGCCGGTCAATCTGACGGACAGGCAAAAAGAATTGCTGCGCGAGTTCGAAGCCATCAACGACAAAGACAACGAACGGCATAATCCCCGTGCCAAATCTTGGATGAATAAAGTCAAAAACTTCTTCGCCGAATAATCTCTAGCTGGTAACAATAAAAATCGCCCGTGAGGGCGATTTTTATTGTTACCAGCTTTGCATGTCTTTATAAAAAGCTTCTTCAATCCTTCACTATCATCCGACCAACAGAATTTACGCTATCTCATGGTCAGATGCGCTTATTCGGGCACTTCAGCTTGGTGCAATTCGCATAGATATTGAGCGAATGATCTTGAACAGAGAAACCCCGTTCTGCGGCAATTTTTCTCTGGCGAGATTCGATGGTCGCATCGTAAAACTCTTCGACCCGGTCGCATTGAATGCAAACGATATGGTCGTGGTGTTTTCCCTGGTTGAGTTCGAACACCGATTTGTCGCCTTCAAAATGATGCCGAACCAGCAACCCCGCCTGCTCAAACTGTGTCAATACCCGGTACACCGTGGCTAAGCCGACATCATCTCCCGAGCCCAGCAACTTCTTGTAAACATCCTCCGCGCTTAAATGGCGCTCATCGCCATTTTCGAACAGGTTCAACACCTTGAGCCTAGGCAAAGTGGATTTTAGCCCGGCATTTTTAAGATGAATCGGCTGGCTCATAATGAACTCTCTATAGTTTTTACCCGTTGGACAAATATTATCCCAAATCTATTGCCAATGCAAATAGGAATGATTATCATTATCGTATATGTTCCCGTATCTATAAAAACCACGAAAGGAAAAACTATGCACATGCTCTTCTTGTCACTAACCATGCTGGTTGGTGTATTTTCTACCAGCAGCGCACTGGCTGCCGAACCCTCACCTTTGGTGCTTGTGGTACATGACAACCGCTTCGAACCGGAACAGCTCACCCTGCCAGCCGGGGTCAAACTCAAGCTGCTCATCCGCAATCTGGATACCAACCCGATTGAGTTCGAAAGCTTTGACCTTTCCCGCGAAATCATCGTGCCAGGGCATGGCGAAGTAACCATCTATGTCGGGCCGCTCGAACCGGGAAGCTATCAATTTTTTAACGATTTCAACCACGAGATGCGGGGCTCGATTGTGGCCCAGCCTGACGCCAAATAGGGGGCACTGAGCATGCTCGCAACATCAGTCATCATGTTCCGTGAAGTGCTGGAAGCGGCACTTATCATTGCCATCGTACTCGGCGCGAGCCGCGGGATCGTCGGACGCGGCCGATGGGTCGGCGGCGGCATCGCGCTCGGGTTGCTCGGCGCATCCATCGTGGCAACCCTAGCCAGCGTCGCCTCGTCTGCTTTTTCCGGTAATGGACAATCCATTCTCAATGCAATAATCCTGTTGGGCGCGGTAGCTATGCTGACCTGGCATAACGTGTGGATGAGCTCACATGGCCGAAAACACTCATCGGAAGTCACGACCGTCAGTTCAAGCGTACAGTCAGGCCACCGCCCGCTGGTCGCATTGCTGATCATCACCTTTGCCGCAGTAATGCGCGAGGGCTCGGAGGCGGTATTGTTTCTTTGGGCGATTGCCACCAGTGGCGAGCAGGGCATGAATATGC
>JABEVF010000013.1 GCA_013043965.1 Gallionella sp.
ATGCTGGAAAAATCACCGGAACGCGTCAAAAAATACTTCCAGGATCCACGGGTGAAATATGCCGCTTGATTCACGGATAAAAGTGGCCGGATCAATAACCGCGAAGAAACGTTCGGTATCAATGTGTTCAAAGTGCGCGAGGTGATGCGTATCCCGGCGATCACCCGCGCGCCGGAAATGCCCGCGTCCGTGGAAGGGATGGTGAGCTTGCGCGGCGCGCTGGTGCCGGTGATCGATTTGGCCAAATACATCGGTATTGAGACCGACTGCAAGCCGGGGATCATGATCGTCACCGAGTACAACGGGCACACCCAGGGATTCCTGGTCAGGGCCGTGGATAATATCCTGCGCCTGGACTGGGCATCGATGCGTGTCCCTCCCGCGATGCTGGTGGCGGAGATGGGCGGGCTGGTCACGGCCATTACCGAGCTGCAGGACAATCGTCTGGTGATGATGATAGACGTGGAAAAAGTATTGTCGGAAACCACCAATTTCGACAGCGATGCGTTGATCATCAAGAGCGTGCAACCGCTGGGCAAGGAGCGGACCGTTTTTTTCGCGGACGATTCGTCGGTGGCACGCCATCAGATCGCGCGCACGCTGGATGCGATGCAGGTCAAACATATCTCCGCGATCAACGGGCGGCAAGCCTGGGTCGAACTGGCCAAAATGGCCGATTGCGCGGAAGCGGCGCACACCCCGTTGAAGGATATGGTGCAGGTGATTCTGACCGATGTGGAGATGCCCGAGATGGACGGTTATATGCTGACACGCAAGATCAAGGCGGATAAGCGCTTCACGGGTATTCCGGTGTTGATGCACTCTTCCCTGAGCAGCTCGTCCAACCAGCAATTGGGCAAGGCGGTCGGGGTGGACGAGTATGTGCCCAAATTCGAGCCACAAAAACTGGCACAGACATTGGCAAAGTTGTTGGGCTAAGAAGAGCTGGTAGCCAGCTTGTAGCGGGTAGCACAAGCAAGAAGTTGCAGGTTTTAGCTACCCGCTACTAGCTAGCAGCATAAAGAGGAGATTGAAATGAGTTTTTCGGAAGAAATGTTGGCTGCAGGCGATGACGGGCTGTTGGGGCAGGTCGATGGGCATACCAATCTGGCCGGTTTCAACAAGATGGAGATCTTGCTGTTCAGTCTGGGCAGCGGTGAAAAATTCGGCATCAATGTGTTCAAGGTCAAGGAGGTGTGTCCGGCCGGGAAGATCACCCGTACCCCCAATATGCCGCACGGCGTGGACGGTATCGTTTCGTTGCGGGGCCATGTGATGCCGGTGCTGAACCTGGCGAACTTCATGGGGATGAACCCGGTTGAAAAGCATCAGACCATGATGGTGGCGGAATTCAACAATCATATCCTGGGTTTTCTGGTGCACGGGGTGGATCGCATCATCCGCGTCGATTGGAGCAAGGTGCGCGCCACCGAAGGGATGCTCTCGGACAAGGGCGCGCTCATCACGGCCATCACCGAGTTGCCGGATGGCACGTTGGTTTCTATTCTCGATGTCGAACAGATACTGGCGAATGCTTTTGGCGAAGTCGTGGTCGGAAATGTCGAACGCCTGCAGTCCGAGCGTGAGCTATGTGTTTTTTTCGCCGATGACTCTATGGTGGCACGCAGAAAGATTGCCGAGGTCTTGGATAAAATGGGGGTCAAACACATACAGGCGAACAATGGCCATGAGGCCTGGGACAGGCTTAAGGCCATGGCGGACGGGGCGCAAAACGCCGGTATCGATTTGAACGAGCAGATCCAGGTGATTTTGACCGATGCGGAGATGCCGGAAATGGATGGCTATGTGTTGACGCAGCAGATCAAATCGGATCGCCGTTTTGATGGTATCCCGGTGGTGATGCATTCGTCGCTGTCATCGGATGCGAACCGCGCGATGGGCCGGCGTGTCGGCGTGGATTATTACGTGTCGAAATTCGATTCGATAATCTTGTCGTCGACATTGCGTCCGCTGCTTACTTAGGATTGGGGAAATAGGAGAACGTTATGGGCATAGAAGATACAAGATTTCTGGTGGTGGACGATTTCTCGACGATGCGGCGCATCGTGCGAAATCTCATGAAGGAGCTGGGCTTCGTCAATATCCAGGAAGCTGAGGATGGCGTGGATGCCTTGGCCAAATTGCGTGCGGCAGAGTTCGATTTCGTGGTGTCGGATTGGAACATGCCGAACATGACCGGCCTCGAGTTGCTGAAAGAAATCAGAAAGGACGCGAAGCTCAAACATCTCCCGGTATTGATGGTGACGGCAGAAGCGAAAAAAGAAAATATTATCGAAGCAGCCCAAGCAGGTGCCAATGGTTACGTGGTTAAACCATTCACGGCAGGGACGCTGGATGAGAAGTTGAAAAAAATCTTTCAAAACATGCAAAAGTGAGGAAAGCCATGTCCACCCAACCCGCAACACAAGATACGGAAGATCTCGAAGCGTTATTCGACAGCATCCTGGAGGCGAACAATGCCGAGAACAAAGTCGAAAGCAAAGCAACCGTCGTGCCCATCCTGACGGCGAGTG
Organism: Gallionella sp.; assembly: GCA_013043965.1. Classification (GTDB taxonomy): domain Bacteria; phylum Pseudomonadota; class Gammaproteobacteria; order Burkholderiales; family Gallionellaceae; genus Gallionella. Next base: position 2,535 of record JABEVF010000013.1, read on the forward strand.
TGGCTGAAGAGGCCGGCGGCAAGGTGATCAACCAGATCGGCCATATCGCGCGCGCCTTGCACGACACGCTGCGCGAGCTGGGATTGAACAAAGATATAGAAAAGGCCGCGGCCTCTATCCCGGATGCGCGTGACCGGCTGAACTATGTGGCGAATTTGACGCAACAGGCGGCCGAGCGCGTGCTCAATGCCATCGAGGCCGCGCAGCCGGTGGTGGTGCAGATAGAGAGCGACTCGCTGCGTCTGTCCAAGCAATGGGATTTGTTGTTCGAGAAGAAACTGGATGTGGAGAAATTCAAGAGTCTGGTGATGCAGACCCACGCGTTCTTGCGCGATACGCCCAAGCAGACCAAGCAGACCAATGCCTATTTGCTGGAGATCATGATGGCGCAGGATTTCCAGGACCTGACCGGACAAGTCATCAAGAAGATCATCTCCGTCACCCAAGAGATGGAGCAGCAGTTGTTGGCGTTGCTCATCGACAATGCCGCTCCGTCCGTTAAAGCCGATCTGCATAACGGTTTGCTGAACGGGCCGGTGATCAATGCGAATGGACGCACAGATATCGTGACTAACCAGGATCAGGTGGATGATCTGCTGGAAAGCCTGGGATTTTGAAGGCAGGATCGAGAAGCGTGGATCGAGGAGCGAATGGACAATGGCACGGCAGGTTTGCCCCGATCCCCGCCCCC
>JABEVF010000100.1 GCA_013043965.1 Gallionella sp.
GTGGACAGTCGAATCGCAGGAAGTTAAAACCGCCGAAGCCACTTTTGAAGTCAAGTGGGAAGGCCCATCCGTCGAGGAGATTTAATATGGAATTCGTCGAAGAAAAAACCATCACCCTGCTCAAGCCAGTCACGCTGGGTAAAGGCGAGGCCACCAGCACTTACGACCATCTGGATCTGCGCGAGCCGACAGCGGGCGAGCTCGAATCGGCCAGCAAGGCCGATACCCAGCTCGGAATCATCATCAGTCTGATTCAGCTGATTGCAAAAGTGCCGCGCGGTGTAGTGCAGGGGCTCTGCCAGCGCGATCTGAAAGCGTGTGCCGATTTTTTGGAGAGTTTCAGCGGCGTTACCCCTCCAACTACAGAGACATCGTCGCCGAGCTGACCAGATTCTATGGATGGGGGCCGCGCGAAGCGTGGTCTCTGACTTGGACACAACTCGATTGGTGGAACGAGCAAGCCCGGCGCATGAGCAAGGAAACTAAATAATGGCCAGTAATTTCAACATCACGATCAGCGCGATCGACAAGACCACGGCGACAGTGCGCAAGATCAACAACATCATCGGCAAGTCGTTTCGCCCGATGGCTAATCTGGGTCGCTCGGTGCAGATGCTGGGCCGTGAAGTCGGCCTCGGCAAGCTGGGATCGAAAATTGTGACGGTCGGCAAAGGTGCCGCGAAAACAGCCGGGCATCTGGCCGATATTGCCGCGCCGCTCACCGCCATTGTCGGTGGCGGAAGCATTGCCGGTATCGCCGCGCTGGCCACCGAGTGGGGAAGATTGGGTGCCGAAACGGCACGCACCGCCACCACGCTGGGGCTATCCACCGGCTATCTGCAATCCATGCGCGGCGCGGCGGTGGCTGCGGGGCTGTCGTCCGATGCCATGACCGGCAGCCTCAAATCGTTGGGCGACACCATGCAGGACGCGCTGTATGGACGCAACCAGATGGCCTTGTCCATGCTTTCTCAATTGGGTATCGGCATCCATCACACCAGAGACGGTGCCGTGGATACGGCGCGCGCCTTCGGCGACATGTCGCGCGCCATCAAGGGCATCAAGAACCCGCAAGTGCAGGGGCTGGTCGCGCGCACCTTTGGCCTGGAAGCCGTTTTGCCGCTGTTGCGCCAAGGGCCGGATGCTATCGCCGCCTATCAGAAGAAAGTCGAATCGCTGGGCGGGGTGATGAGCGGCAGCTCTGTCCAGGCTGCCGAGCGATTCGGTATCTCGCTCAACTACCTCAAGATCGCCACCGAAGGTGTGCGTAACACCATAGGCGATCACTTGATGCCGATCCTGAACCCGCTGATCGATCAGTTCACCGGATGGATCAGCAAGAACCGCGAGCTGATCGCCACGCGCGTGGCCGAATTCGTGGAAGGCTTTGCGAAATGGCTGGAAAAAGTCGATTTCAACAACGCGCTGAACGGCATCACCGGCTTCATCAAAGCTGTCGGTGATGCGGTGGATTGGATCGGCGGCTGGAAAGTCGCGGCCATCGCGCTGGGGGCGGTCATGGCTGGCCCGCTGATTCTCAGCGTTGTCCAGTTAGCTGCCGGCATCGCTTCGATGGGGATGGGTATTGCAGGACTGGTTTTAAAAATGGTCATGGCTATGCCGGTTATTGGCGGCTTTGCCGCAACCTTCGTTGCTGCGATGGGCTCTATGGCCGCCGCCATCGCGCCGGTGGCCCTTGCGCTGGGGGCGGTCGTGCTCGCACTCGGTGCCGGGGTCGCCGCAGGCATGCTGCTGAATACGATTTTTGAAAAGCTCTCGGGCGGCGAAAGCTTCGGCGCAAAACTTTACGATTGGACGCATTCGGACCCGGCGACTTCGACGGCGAGCCCGAGCGCGGCGGCTCCCGCCGTGCAAAGCGTTACGGGCGTTATCCGGCAGCAAGCTGCTGCCAGTGTCGCAGCTGGTGCTGCACTCCCGCAAAGCGTTACGGGCGTTATCCGGCAGCAAGCTGCTGCCAGTGTCGCAGCTGGTGCTGCACTCCCGCAAAGCGTCAGCGTGGACGTGCACTTCAGAAACGCGCCGCCCGGTACCTCGGCCAGCGCGCGAGACAGCGGCAACGATCATGTGCCGGTGCGCGTCGCGCACGCGATGGCCGGAGCATAGAGGTGAGCGGGAATATATTCGGAACGCTCCAGAGTGCCAGCAATATTGCTGGCAGCGGCAATAATATTGCCGGAACGACCTTATCCAATCTTGGCTCCGGTCAGGGTAAAAATTCCTATTGGCTCGATAAGTTGCGCCCCGCCTCGTTCCGTGGCGTGCCGTTCGGTGTGCTCGGTGCCGAGATCCGCTTCGGTCGCCGCAACGTTTTGCACCAATACCCGCTGCGCGACTCCGTGTGGGTAGAAGACATGGGGCGCAGCGCACGGCGTATCACGATGGAAGGTTTCCTGGTGGGTAGCGATGTCATCGCCCAGCGCGACGCGCTGATCGCGGTTTGCGAATCGCCCGGTGACGGCAAGCTGGTACACCCCACGCTGGGCGAGGTTACCGTGGGTGTGCTGGATGCCGAATCCAGCGAGCAATGGGATATGGGCCGCGTGTTCAAGATACGCTTCGTCTTCATCGAGGGTGGCAAACGCGTATTTCCCAGCGTCACAACATCTACTGGCGATGCGGTGGCCAATGCGGCAAAATCTGCGGATAAAGCCCCTCAGTTAGATTTCGCCACGCGTGCGGCACAGGCATTGCGCAACGGGGCAGCCTCGGTGCAGGCGGCCATGAACACCGCCGCGATATGGGCGCGCCAACAGCAGCGATTGGTCAATGATGCCGCCAACCTCAGGCACCTGGTGCAGGATACCCAGTATTTCGTCAACCAGACGCTGGGTCGCCGCTTCAGCAGCGGCAGCGGCAGCGCGGTCGCCCTGGGCCTGACCCAGCTGCAAATAACCGGTGCCGGTTCTGCCGCGCTCAATAATGTCGGTCAGGCGGCGGCAAATCTTTCTGCGGCCGCCACCGCATTGAGCGCCGATACGACCGATGGTTTTTGTATCGCCGCCCAAGCATTGAGTGCGGCGGCATTGGCCGCCTCGGTCAACCCGTCCGACGGCCTGCGCCTCATGTCGCAGGCCGCCGTGTTTGCGCCCGATACCTTACCCGCAACCGATTCCCTTGGCCTCGGTATCAACGCGGTGGCGAGCGCCTCGGCGGACATGTTTCGCCGCGCCGCCGTGGTGTCCATGGCGCGCGCTTCGGCCGCTTACCAGCCGCTCTCCTACGACGATGCGGCGAATGTGCGCGCATGGGTGACGGAAATGCTGGATGCCGAGGCCGATATCGCCGGCGATCAGGGCGAAGATGACACATTCAACGCTTTATACGATCTGCGTGCAGCCGTCACGCAGGACTTGACGGCGCGCGGAGCAAATCTGGCGCGCATGGTGCAGTTTTCTACCGCCGGTCCGATGCCTGCCACGGTGCTGGCCTATAGGCTTTACAAGGACATTACTCGCGCCGATCAATTGGTCGAATTCGCGCGTCCGATACATCCGGCATTCATGCCGACATCGATGCAAATATTGAGTGCCTGACCCATGACAGATGATTTGACTTTGATCGCCGGTGGACGGCGAATCTCCGGCTGGAACAGCATCCGCGTAACGCGCGGCATCGAGCGCATGCCGTCCGATTTTGCGTTGAGCATGACCGAACGTTTTCCGGGCGAGCTGGATTTTGTGGTGCAGCCCGGCGATACCTGCCAGGCGTTCCTGGGCGAAGATCTGGTGATCAACGGTTACGTGGACCGGTACACGCCCGCGATCGATGGCAACAGCCATTCCATCGGCATCGCCGGGCGCGGGCGTTGCGCCGATCTGGTGGATTGTGCGGCCACCTGGCCGGGCTGGCAGATCAGCGCGACCAATGCGCTGGACATCGCGCAGAAACTTGGCCGACCCTATGGCATCAGTGCCAGAAATCTCTCCGATGCCGGGCCACGCATTCCGCAATTTCCGCTGAACCCGGGCGAGACGGCCTATTCCGTCATCGAGAAAGTGTGCCGCTTCGCGGCGTTGCTGGTGTATGAAGATACTGACGGGACGTTGATCCTTTCCCGCATCGGCTCGATCAAGGCCGCCAGCGGCTTTACCCAGGGCGTAAATGTACAAAGTGCCGCGCTGACCTATTCTCAGGACCAGCGCTACTCGCAATACGATTGCATGATGCAGTCTATGGCGGTCCTGAATGATGTCGGTACGGGCGGCTTCCAGAAATCGCGTGCGGTGGACAGTGGTGTGCTGCGCTACCGCAACAAGCTGCTCACCGTCGAATCCGGTGCGGCGGGATTCGAGGTCACCAAACATCGCGTGCAATGGGAGATGGCGCGGCGTTTCGGCAGATCATTTTCGTTGCGCGTGGTAACGGATAGCTGGCGCGACAGCGCGGGCACGCTGTATACCCCCAACACGCTGGTCGATCTTTCGCTGCCGTTGCTCAAATGCGTCAACCAGACCTGGGTGATCAGCGAGGTCACTTACAAGCTGGAAGAAGAGTCCGGCACGAGCTGCGAGCTGACCATCATGCCGCAGGAAGCGTTTAGCGTGCAGCCTATTTTGTTGCAGCCGATCACGCCGGATGTGCCGTCGCAACCGGGAGCGCCGGCGAAATGATGCAAATCCTCGAACGCCTTCATCACCGCCTGTCTATGATGATAGGTCGCGGGCGGCTGCAAACCGGCAACGATTCCGGCAACGTGCAGATGTTGCAAGTGCGGTTCAATGCCGACGAAGTCTACGACAATCAGCCTCGTCTCGCGGAATACGGCTTCACCTCGATGCCGCCAACGGATGCCGATGCGGTCGTGATTTTTGTGGGTGGCGAGCGTTCCAATGGCGTGATCATCGCCACCGGGCATCAGGCATCGCGCCTGAAGGGGCTCAAGCCCGGCGAAGCCGCGCTCTACGACAACCTCGGACAGAGCATTTACCTGACGCGCACCGGGATTGTGATCGACGGTGCCGGGTTGCCGATCACCATCACCAACGCCCCGAATATCTCGCTCGATACGTCCGGCAATTTGAGCGTGAGCGGCAACATAGCGGATAGCACCGGCAAGACACTCGCCGGTGCACGCGCCGTGTATAACGGCCATACCCATTCTGATCCGCAGGGCGGTACAACAGGAACGCCAGGCGCGAGCATGTGATGAGCGATATTTTAACAAGCTGGGATGTTGCGAATTTGCGCGGGGACTGGGTACAGCAATCCGTGCCGGGTGCCGATCTGGAGTCTGACAGCGGCTTGCAGACGGCTGTGCTGATCAGCATCTTTACCGATAGAGCCGCATTGCCTGACGATGTCATTCCGGACGGCAGCGGAGATCCGCGCGGCTGGTGGGGCGATGATCCAGAACATCCCATCGGTTCGCGGCTTTGGCTGCTACACCGCGCCAAACAAACCAACGAGACCTTGTTGCGCGCAAAAGACTACCTGATCGAGGCGGTGCAATGGCTGATCGATGATGGTGCGGTAGCTAAATTCGACATCGTCGTGCAGTGGGCAGCACCCTCGCTGCTCGGTGCGACGGTGACCGCATATCGGCAGGACGGCCAAACCGTCGCCATCAAATTCAATTACGACTGGGTTAAATAAATGCCATTTGCAAGACCGACACTTTTCGCGCTACGTCAGCGCGTGGCGCAGGATATTGCCGCCTCGCTTCCGGGCGCAGATGCGCTGCTGAGATTTTCTAACTTGGGCGTGCTGGGCGATTCGCAGGCCGGGTTGTCCAATTTGCATTACGGCTATCTGGACTGGATCGCGCTCCAGTCCAACCCGTTTACCGCAACCCAGGAATATCTGGAAGCATGGGCCGCGCTGGTCAAGGTCTACCGCAACGCCGCCGCCGTCGCGAGCGGCGCGATGACGTTCAGCGGCACGAACGGTGTCGTGTTGGCCTCCGGCTCGACATTGGTGCGCGGTGATGGTGTGCAGTTCATCACGACTTCCACAGGTGTGGTCGCATCGGGTGCGGTGACAGTCAACGCATCGGGTGTGCCCGATCCGGCAGGGTTGCTGGGTGCTACGACCGACACCGTCGTCGGTACGGCCATGACGCTGTCGCAAACGATCGCGGGGATACAATCGACGGGATCTGTCACCACCATTTTTACAGGCGGTGCCGATCTCGAAACCGACGATGCGTTGCGCGGGCGGATGCTGGCGGCCTACCAGGCGCAACCGCAAGGCGGTTGCAGTACCGATTACGTGAATTGGGCACTCCAATTTCCCGGTGTGACACGCGCCTGGTGTTCTCCGAACGGATTCGGTGCGGGAACCGTGGTGGTCTACACGATGTTTGACACTGCCGAAGCTGCGCATGCCGGATTCCCGCAAGGCACGAATGGGGTGTCATCGTCCGATTTGCGCGATACCGCAGCGACGGGGGATCAACTGCTGGTTGCCAATTACATCTATCTTTTACAGCCCGTGACCGCATTGGTTTATTCGGTGGCACCTGTCGCCAGCGCGATCAATTTTACGATCACCGGCATCCCGGTCGCTTCGCGCACTGCCGTGACCACAGCATTATCCAACCAGCTCCTGCGCGAAGGCGTGGCGAATGGCGGAAAGATCGCATTGGCGCACGTCTGGTCCGCTATCGCATCGGTGAGCGGTGTCAATGATTTCGTGTTGAATACACCCTCCACGGACATCGTCACCACGCCTGGCAATTTGCCGGTCATCGGCACGCTGACTTACCTGTGATATGAGTGCTCCAGTGTTTTCGGCGGACGATTATCGGGCCGCGCTCCAGTCCTTGCTGCCGCGCGGAAAAGCATGGCCGCGCGATCAGGATGCGACGCAGGCAAAGGTGCTCGCGGGGCTGACGGGCATTTATGCAAAAAACAGCGCGGATGCCGTCCAATTATTGGTCGATGCCTTCCCCGGCACGATGTGCGCGATGTTGCCGGAGTGGGAGTCGGCACTTGGTTTCCCGGATCCGAATATCGGGTTGTTGCCGACTATTGCACAGCGCCGCGCGCTGGTGTTGGCGCGTTTTGCCGGGGTAGGCGGGCAGTCCATCAATTACATGATCGGATTTGCCGCCAATCTGGGTTATGCGGTCAGCATCAAACAATTTGTCCCGGCCCGCGTCGGTCGCGCTCGCGTTGGCCAGCCTTTATACGGCCCAGCTTGGGCGCATGCGTGGCAAGTCAACGCGCCATTGAATACCGTGACGAAGTCTCGTGTGGGGTCATCGGTAGTGGGTGAGCCCCTCGCGGTTTGGGGAAATGCGCAAATGCAATACGAACTGAACAAGATCGCACCCGCACATACCGTGCTTATTTTTTCACTATTGATCCGGCCACTTTTATCCGTGAATCAAGCGGCATATTTCACCCGTGGATCCTGGAAGTATTTTTTGACGCGTTCCGGTGATTTTTCCAGCA
>JABEVF010000101.1 GCA_013043965.1 Gallionella sp.
AATTATTGGAGCGAAGCAAATCAACCATCAGCAGGGAGTTGGCAAGAAACATTGGCGGGCGTGGCTATCGTCCGAAGCAAGCGCATTGCATGGCAGTAGGTTGATCTTAATCACGGTCTTGTCTCGTTTCCGCGCAGCATCATATGCGCCCTGCTCAGACTCATCGCGATGCTGTCGCGTGCGATCAGCGGCTTGCACATCTCCAGCATCTCTGCCCCAAAACTCTGCTCGGCTGCTGTTGCCGCTTCAAGGCTTTCCCAATAAGTCATGATCAGCCACTCGCCATCATCGGTTTCCGACAGGCTGCGGAAGCGGAAACCCTGCTGGCGCTGAACCCATTCATTGATTTTCTCGTTGACCATCAGCCATTCCGCCGAGGTCTTGCCTTCCTGCAAACGCAGGCGCACCAGAGTTATCGTGTCAAACATGTGCTCTCCTTGGTTGAGGTGCCGGAACACCCGGCAAACACATGCTACGCACCTGCTGCTGACAGCGTAATGTCAGGAGACTTTTCTTTCAACATCTGCGCCGCGATTAACTCGAAATCCGCTCGCGGTATTTCCAGGTGCCCGTAGCGAAAAGCGTAGCCCCAATGCGTCTTGTCTTTGATAAATTCCAGCCGCTCGATCAGGGGACGAATGGGTACGTTATTGGCATCAAGGAAGCGAATGTTCCTGCGATAGGGAGCGAAGCCGGGAAACATTTCGAATGGGTATACCTCGCCACCGGCAACTTTGCCGATGGCGGTGAACTGTTGGCACAACATCGGCTCTCCAAATTTTTCTTGCGCAGAGTAGTAGATGAGACCATCGCCCACCGCCATGCGCTTGAGCGGCCCCGCCTTGCCGTGGCACAGCTGGCTGAAGCCGCCCGCCACGCCCATCTGCACATGCTCTCGGGAAGCGACGCCGATCCAGTAGCGCATTACTCGCCTTCCCAATAATCCGCGCTTTGCTCCGCGCGTCCGACAAAACGGAATCCGCTCGGCTTGCCGTCCGCGCCTGCGGGATACTCTGCCAGCACGCCGAACTTGCCAGTGTCTGGATATTCCGCGATCTCCGGCGAGAGCTTGGTGCTGACCGTTAGGTATTTCAATTCAACACAGCCGGTATTAATAACTTGGTGCGCCGTCTCCTTGCCGCCCGATGGGCAGGCGACGATATCGCCCTGCCGAATCGGATAGGTATTTTCACCGATGCGCACCTCCCCCGTTCCCTCCAGCACGAAGAACATCTCCTCGTTGACGTGGTGGTTATGGAAAGGAAACGCACGCTTGCCTGGTGGTACTGCGGTGATGTTGTACCCCAGTTTCTGCACACCCAGGTGAGGTGCGATCATGCCCATGCGCGCATCGTAGCGCTCCGCAGCCTTCCCGGTTGCGGCAAAAGCGGGCGGGCGCGGTTGCAGTTCAACATCGGCGATATTGATGATAGGTTTGCTCATGGCTGCTCCTTTCTGGATCATGGTTATGCGCGTTTGCTGCGCATGGCAAAATATTTTTTGATGCGCTTGTCGTTAACAAAACGCTGATATTCATCACTCTCAACTGCATAAATCGCAATCTTTTCGTTCTTGTCGTAATGCGCCCCATCCGTATTTTTTGGTCAAGGGAGATGCGCGCATGCAGGCATAGGGCTTGGCAAATAGCTCGTCCCAAAGTTTTTGCCGGCAGGCATTCAGTTCTGCCTGCGAAATCTGCCTGCGCGCTACATGGGTAGAAAACTTCAGCTTGCAGCGAGTAGCCATAAGGCTTGCCATACAACAACGCATATTCGATGACCGCGATGGATTTATTCTCCTTTTTATCTTTCGGCACGATCGCCGCCTTGAGTAGGCAGTCTGGTGCAATCTCGATGAATTGATTAACCGGGTTCATATTTATTCCTTGCCGTTGCGGCGATAATCATACCTCCACTCAATATCGGCCGGTATACTCTACACACAGGCTACTGACAGCGTTATGTCAGCAACCTGTTCGATTTGTAGATTGTTCCCTAGCTTGCGATAATGCCGCACTTTTTCAGTATCACGCCTCTCAAACCCTATGACGATTCCGACCGAGATCACGCTGCACCAAAAATCCCGCGAACTGGAGATCGCCTTCGACGATGGCGCGCGCTACCGTCTGCCTTACGAATTCCTGCGCGTGTATTCGCCTTCCGCCGAAGTGCGCGGCCACGGCCCCGGGCAGGAAGTGCTGCAAGTCGGCAAACAGCATGTGCTCGTGAACGAAGTCACCCCGGTCGGCAGCTATGCCCTGAAGATCGCCTTCGACGACGGTCACGACAGCGGCTTGTACACCTGGGAATATCTGAGCAATCTGGGCAAGAACCAGCAAGCCTTGTGGCAAGACTACCTGCGGCAACTCAGTGAAGCGAACGAGAGCCGCGAGCCCTATCAAAACGGCGAGGGCCGACATGACCAATAAGACCACCCACTTCGGTTTCGAGACCGTCAACGAAACAGAAAAAGCCAAGCGCGTCGCGGGCGTGTTCACCTCCGTCGCCGGCAAATACGACGTGATGAACGACCTGATGTCCGCCGGGCTGCATCGCCTCTGGAAACGCTACGCGGTCAGCGTCAGCGGCGTGCGTGCCGGACAAAAGGTATTGGACGTGGCGGGCGGTTCGGCCGATTTGTCGCGCTTGTTCCTAAAGGCGACAGGCAGCAGCGGGCAGGTCGTGCTCACCGACATCAACAACGCGATGCTGCGTGTGGGCCGCGACCGCCTGCTCGACGAAGGCATCGCCACCCCGGTTACGCAATGCGACGCCGAGCACCTGCCCTTCCCCGATAATTATTTCGACTGCGTGAGCATCGCCTTCGGCCTGCGCAACGTCACCCACAAAGAAGCCGCACTGCGCGAAATGCACCGCGTCATCAAACCCGGCGGGCGCGTCATCGTGCTGGAATTCTCCAAGGTCGCCAAGCCGCTGGAAAAAATCTACGATTTATATTCGTTCAAGCTGCTGCCCAAGATGGGACAGATGATCGCAGGCGACGCAGACAGCTACCGCTACCTCGCCGAATCCATCCGCATGCACCCCGGACAGGAAGAGCTGAAACAGATGATGACCGATGCCGGACTGGAGCGCGTCGAGTACTTCAATCTGACCGGCGGGGTGGTGGCGGTGCATCGGGGATACAAGTTTTAACGACTTTAGAGAATAGCGTTTCAACATCAAAATGCTAGTTTCAGTTTTTTATCAACGGAGTACAGATATGCCGACATTGGATAATCAACTGGAACTCTGACGCTGCCCCCACTGCAATATCAATAACCCGAACCTATCAGAGATTCATCGTTGCGAAACAAACGACCATTCTGGTCGGGTGCTTAGAAGGTGAATGATTTACAAGTGTACAAACTGCGGTAACTTGGTTACAGCATGGTCTCTTAATTTCGGACAAGAGGCTATACAGAATTTCCAGAACCTCAATCTCTTGATGGGTTAATTCCTGAACGGCCTCGTGCCTATCTCCAACAAGCCATTGAATCTCTGCGCTCACCAGCTGGGGCAGTTATGTTGGCCGCAAGCTCTGTTGATTCAATGCTGAAGCTCAAAGGTTATAAAGAAGGTAGTTTATACACACGCATAGAACAAGCAGCGCAACAGCATCTGATCACAGCAGATATGCGAAAGTGGGCGCACGATGTCAGACTCGATGCCAACGATCAACGTCATGCGGATGACAACGTGCCACTCCCTTCCGTTGAGAATGCAAAACGATGTGTTGATTTTGCTCAAGCCCTAGCGCAATTCATTTTTGTCCTACCAGCCCGCGTTCAAAGTGGTATTGCCGAGGCCGGCGGCTGAGACACAATCTAGCTAGCGTAGGGCGCAATCATTATTGCGCCCTACGATTACCTACCAATCGCCCTTGCATCTCCTCCCAACTTCGCTGATGATGCGCATCACATTTGTAATTCACGAGGGATTCCATGAAAACCGCCACCATGCCAGCACTGCGCGTACAGCCCGAATTACGCCAAGCCGCTGAAGAGATATTGCGTCCGGGAGAGACACTCTCCGCCTTCGTTGAAGATTCGTTGCGCCGCAATGTAGCGTTACGCCGTAATCAACAGGAATTCATTGCGCGAGGCCTCGCCTCGTTGAGCGCCGCTGAACAGAGCGGAGAGTATGTTTCCGCGAAGAAAGTATTGAGCAAGCTGAGCGCGAAATTGGAAAAAGCCCGTAACAAAAAATCTGCGAAATGAGTTACCGCATCCGCTTCACGCATGAGGCCGAAGATGGTTTGATGCGTTTGTTTGATTTTCTTCTGGCGCAGGATATTCGCACGGCCGAACAGGCGGAAACCGCCATTTACAAGGCGATAGAGCTTCTGGAATTCTTCCCTTTTTCATGCCGCAAGGCGGATGACGAAGCGGGTCATTCACTTCTGCGTGAGTTGTTGATTCCTTTTGGCGGCGCAGGTTATGTTGCTCTGTTCAAGATAGAGAGCAATGAAACCGTGACCATCATTGCGATACGTCATCAGCGTGAAGAGGATTACCACTAGCCACCGTTTGTATTTATTACTGGGAGTACTTGAATGGCCGCTTTACCAAAATGCCCTGAATGCAGTTCAGCATTCACCTACGAAGACGGGAATAACTATGTCTGCCCGGAATGCGCGCACGAGTGGTCCAAAGACGCGCACGCCCCGAGCGGGGAGCAGCAGCGCGTATACAAAGATGCGTTCGGCAATATGCTGGCCGATGGCGACTCGATTACGGTGATCAAAGATTTGAAGATCAAGGGTTCATCCTCGGTCGTCAAGGTGGGCACAAAGGTGAAGAACATCCGTCTGGTCGAGGGCGACCATGACATCGACTGCAAGATCGACGGCATCGGCGCGATGCAGTTGAAGACCGAGTTCGTGAAGAAGGCCTAACGGCTGAGAACGGGTAAGTCGATCAGCCCTTTCTGTCTTGGCGAATTGTTATAATCCGCGCTCTTCCGGAAGAGACCCACAATGAGCCCATTGAACATCGTCATTCTCGCGGCCGGCAAAGGCACACGCATGTATTCCAACAAGCCCAAGGTGCTGCACGCCTTGGCGGGTAAACCCATGGTGCAGCATGTGCTGGATTGCGCGCAGGCGTTGCAGGCCAGGAATATCTGCGTGGTATACGGGCATGGCGGCGAGGCAGTGCCACAGGCGATGGCGGCTTATCCTGCCAAGTTCGTCGTCCAGGAACCTCAACTCGGCACGGGTCATGCGGTGCAGCAAGCCATGCCGCACCTGGACGACGGCTCGCCCACGATGGTGTTGTACGGCGATGTCCCGCTGATACAACTAAAGACTTTGCAGCACATGCGCGAGGCGGGCGACGGTCTGGTATTGCTTACCGTGAATCTGACTCACCCCACGGGTTATGGGCGCATCGTGCGCGGCGCGGGTGGCCGGGTACTGAGCATAGTGGAAGAAAAAGATGCCACGCCGGAACAGCGCGAGATACAGGAAGTGAATACCGGCATCTTGCTCGCCCCCACACAGATGTTGCGCAGCTGGCTGGCCAAGCTGCGCAACAACAACTCGCAAAGCGAGTACTACCTCACCGACATCGTCGCAATGGCCGTCGAACTGGGCGTGGCGGTGCATACCGTGCAAGCCGCGCACGCCTGGGAGGTCGAGGGCATCAACAGCAAGCAGCAACTGGCGGTGCTGGAACGCACCTGGCAACTGGTCGAAGCGCAGCGACTGCTGGCGAGTGGTGTGACGCTGGCCGACCCGGCGCGCATCGATGTGCGCGGTACGCTGACCTGCGGGCGTGATGTCGAGATCGATGTCGGCTGCATCTTTGAAGGCGCGGTGAGCCTGGCGGACGACGTGCGCGTCGGCGCGTACAGCATCATCCGCAACGCGAGCATCGCGCAAGGTACGCAGATCGCGGCTTACAGCCACATCGACTCAAGCTCCGTCGGCGCGAACTGCCACATCGGCCCGTACGCGCGGCTGCGTCCCGGTAGCCAGATACACGACGGCGCGCACATCGGCAATTTCGTCGAGATAAAGAACAGCGCGATCGGCCAAGGTAGCAAAGCCAATCATCTGAGCTACATCGGCGATGCCACCGTGGGCAGCCGCGTCAACATCGGCGCAGGGACCATCACCTGCAATTACGACGGCGCGAACAAGTTCCGCACCGTCATCGAGGACGATGCCTTCATCGGCTCGGACACGCAACTCGTCGCGCCCGTGCGCGTGGGCAAGGGCGCGACCATCGGTGCGGGTTCGACCATTACCCAGAATGCGCCGGATGGCGTGCTGACCTTGTCGCGCAGCAAACAGGTCACAGTCATCGGATGGAGACGCCCGGTAAAACTAAAACAAGTGAAAGATGAAACGTGAAAAGTGATTTGAACCCGATGCCACGTTTCACATTTCACGTTTCGCTTTTCACAGGAGTTCAATAATCATGTGTGGAATCGTCGGTGGTGTAACGCAGCGCAATGTCGTGCCCATCCTGCTGGAAGGCTTGCAGCGCCTGGAATATCGTGGCTATGACTCGGCGGGTCTGGCGGTCGTGCACGATGGCAAGATCGAATGCCAGCGCAGCACCGGGCGCGTCGCCGAGCTCACCATCAAGAGTGCCGATACCAACGGTCAGACCGGCATCGCGCACACCCGCTGGGCGACGCACGGCGTGCCTTCCGAACGCAACGCGCATCCGCACTTGAGCAAAGGCAGGATCGCCGTGGTACATAACGGCATCATCGAGAACTACGAGGCCTTGCGCACAGACCTGACGGCGGCGGGTTACGTGTTCACCTCCGATACCGATACTGAAGTCATCGCGCACTTGATTCACAGCCACTATGTGCAAGGCAAGACCTTGCTGTCAGCCACGCAAGCCTCGCTGCACCAGCTGGTCGGCGCGTATGCCATCGGCGTGATCGCGGCGGACAATCCCGATCAGCTCATCTGCGCGCGGCGCGGCAGCCCGTTGTTGCTGGGCGTGGGCATAGAAGAACACTTCATCGCCTCCGACGTGTCCGCGCTGTTGCCCGTCACCCGCCGCATGGTCTACCTCGAAGAAGGAGACGTGGTCGAACTGGGCCGCAGGCAGTATCAGATATTCGATGCGCATGGCAGGCCGGTCACGCGCCCCATAGTTGTGAGCGAGATGAGCAACGAGAGCGTGCAACTGGGGAAATATCGCCACTACATGCAGAAGGAGATACACGAACAACCGCAAGCTCTCGCCGACACGCTGGAATCGGTATGCAACAGCCAATCGCTGGTGCCCGGCATCTTCGGCGCAGAAGCCAGCACAGTATTTGCCGACATCAACCATGTGTTGATCCTGGCATGCGGCACGAGCTATCACTCCGGTCTGGTGGCGCGCTACTGGCTGGAAGAAATCGCGGGTGTCAGTTGCACGGTCGAGGTCGCCAGCGAATATCGTTATCGCAGCAGCGTGCCGAACCCCAGATCATTGGTCGTGGTGATTTCCCAATCGGGTGAGACCGCCGACACCCAGGCCGCGCTGAATCACGCGAAATCCCTGGGCCACACGCACACTTTGGCGATTTGCAACGTGGCCGAAAGCGCGCTGGTGCGCCTGTGCAAGCTGCGCATACTCACCCGCGCGGGTCCTGAGATCGGTGTGGCCTCGACCAAGGCATTCACCACACAACTCGCCGCCCTGTTCTTGCTGACCTTGGTTCTGACCAAACAGCGCGGTCGCTTGAGCCATGAACAAGAAATGGCGCATCTGCAAGACCTGCGCCATTTGCCCAGCGCAGTGCAGAAAGTGTTGGATCTGGAACCCATCATCGCCAAGCTCGCCGAACAATTCGCCAACAAGCATAATGCATTGTTCCTGGGGCGCGGCATGCACTACCCCATCGCGATGGAAGGCGCGCTCAAGCTCAAAGAGATATCCTACATCCATGCCGAAGCCTATCCGGCGGGCGAGCTCAAACACGGCCCACTGGCCCTGGTGGACAAGGATATGCCGGTGATCTCGGTCGCGCCGAATGACGCGCTGCTGGAAAAACTGAAATCGAACCTGCAGGAAGTCCGCGCGCGCGGCGGCGAGTTGTTCGTGTTTGCGGATGCCGACACCCACATCGCCACCGCCGAAGGCATACACATCATCCAGATGCCCGAGCACGCCGGCCTGCTCAGCCCTATCCTGCACACTATCCCGCTGCAACTATTGTCGTACTACGTCGCCCTGCAAAAAGGCACGGATGTGGACAAGCCGAGAAATCTCGCAAAATCTGTGACAGTTGAATGATTAAAAATCATGGGCGAGATTTCTCGGCTTGCGGTGAAGACTAACTTGCTGCGCAAGTTAAGCCCGTCAGGGCGGTCGTAACCACAAAGCACGCAATCTTGCTAAATTCCGTCACTGTCGAATAACAGCGAAATGATGCGCGGGGTTGCTGTTGCCCAAACTTTCGGAATCATAGTCATCTGTGACCACACGAAGTTTTTTATAAACAAATTTTTATTTGTTATAAGGTGAGACCTGGCTTAGGATTTCTAATCCTGAAGTTATCGCGGGTCTAAACTGAAATCTTGATGGAGTGATTCGTGCGCATATTGTTAGTGGAAGATGATCCCTCGTTGGGAGAAACGACAGCCCGGGCATTACGCTCGCAGAATTGGGCCGTAGATTGGGCAAAAAACGGCGTGTCTGTTGAAAACGCCGTCAAGCTGGTCAACTACGATCTGGTGCTTCTGGATGTGGGGTTGCCGGATATAGATGGCTTCGAGGTGCTGCGCCGCCTGCGCGATCAGAACAAATTCATGCCCGTCCTGATGCTCACAGCCAGAGACGCCGTTGAGGATCGCGTGCACGGTCTGCAACTGGGTGCGGACGATTACCTGGTGAAGCCCTACGCACTGACCGAGTTGCTGGCCCGCATCCAGGCACTCTCGCGGCGCTACCACGCGCGCGAACGCAACGAGCTGCTGCTGGGCACGCTACGCGTCGATTTGATCGCCAAACGTGCCTTCCTGGCCGATAAGCCCCTGGAGCTGTTGCCTCGCGAATGGGCAGTGCTCGTGTATCTGCTGAACAATACCGGCAAGGTGGTGAGCAAGGAGCAGATCCTGGAAGCCATCTCGGAGTGGGACGAAACACCATCGGGCAATGCAATCGAAGTTTATGTTTCGCGTCTGCGCGCAAAACTTGCCAGCTCCGACATCTCGATCCGATCAATTCGCGGCTTCGGATATCTGGTAGAGGAATCGGGAAATGCCCCTCAGCCTTAGGCGGCTGCTACTCCTCTGGCTACTCGTGCCGCTGCTCATTATCATGCCCGTCGCGGCAGTAATCCAATATTGGCTTGCTCTGATACCCGCAAAACGAGAGATAGATCACCAGCTTGGGGATTTCGCCATCGCCATTTCGGGCTTTCTAAAAGCGGATGGCAACTCTGTACGCTTTAACATGAATCCGGAAACCGAACATTTGCTGCGCACTGATCAGATAGATAAGGAATTTTTTCTGGTGCTTGATCCGATGGGTACGGTGATAGCCGGTGATGCGGTACTCAATATTCCCGAAGCAGAAATCCCGGCAGGTGAATTGCGCTATGTGGACAGGGACATTGCCGGGCGGGCGATGCGCATGCTGGTATATGGCGTGCCTTGCGGTTCGAACACCTGTCAAGTACGGATCGCCGAAACCCTGGTGAAACGTGAGCGGCTGCATTTCCAGGCACTGATCACCACGCTGCTATCTATTTTGGTGTTGGGTTTGAGTACTGCCGGGGTCATGCTGATGGCCGTGCGGCATGGCTTACGTCCTCTTCAGGATATTCGCGCCCAACTCGCCGATCGCTCCCTCGACGACCTGCGTCCATTGGATGTCCCCAAAGTACCCGGTGAAGTGCAACCCCTGGTTAACGGGCTCAATCAATTATTCGCTCGCTTGGATAAGGCCAGCAAGGCGCAACAATCATTTCTTGCCGATGCGGCACATCAACTGCGCACCTCGCTGTCCGTTCTTCAGACAGAATCCGAGTTGGCATTATTGGAGCCTCACCCACAATCATTACACACCACACTGCAACGGCTGCATCGTTCGGCAAGCCGGACAGCCAAATTGGCAAACCAGCTGTTAACCCTCGCCCGTGCGGATTCCAGCATTCGGAAGCAATCCGATTTTGGCCCATTGAACCTCAAGGACATTGCTTCCTGGGCGGCCAATGAGCGGTCTCATCTTGCCTTCGTCGCCGGTGTCGATCTGGGATTTGAGTTGGAAACAGCTCCCGTGAACGGACAGGCTCTTCTGCTTCAGGAGTTGTTGTCCAACTTGATACACAACGCGATAGAACATGCCGGAAAAGACGCACAGGTCACCATCAGAACTTATGTCGAGGATCACACTCCGATACTCGAAGTGGAAGACAATGGGCCGGGAATTATGGAAGAAGAGCGACAAAAAGTCCTGCAACGCTTTTCCCGTGGCAGTCATGCAAAAGGGAGCGGTAGCGGGCTCGGCTTGGCGATCGTCAATGAGATCGCCCGGATACATGGCGCAGAGGTCGCGCTGGCCACGCCCGATACGGGTCATGGATTATTGGTGCGCATAACATTCAATGCAAATCCCAGCTTGGTCTGACACGCCTTTCAAAAACTGACTCGAATGCGGATTGCCCGGACCCGGGAGTGATAGCTAGCTCTGTTTGCTAAGATGCGCTTTCGGGCCCGATGGACCGAAATCCTGTACGATGAAGTCATCGGTGTTAAAAAATTAAGCGGACTTAGCTCAAGGCAATGGGCGACCCGTAATCAAAGGAGAATGAAAATGACGAATAGTGCCCGGTTGAACACAAATTGGAATTGGGTGGGACGCTATGTGGCGGTGATTGTGGTGTCTCTCATTCTGGGGGCGGCACTTGGCAGCATGCCGCTATTTGCCAAGACCTATTTGATCAGCAGCAAGCTCAGCGCCGGACAGGTGGTGCGCTTTCTGGGGTATAGCACCGCCCTCGTCGCGTTCTGGGTACTCGGGCAGCAACTGACGGCAGTCTTGCGGAAACAAGCCGGTCGCTGGGCGGTGCTGCACAACCTGATCTTGCCCGTGGTCACGCTGATCGTGGTTTCCGCGATGTATTCGGTGCTCCTGCTGGTACTTATGCCGATGCTGGATGCCACGCTGTATAAGATCTACAACTGGACATTCATCCTCGCCATCATCGCCTGTGCGGTCTGGCTGATCATGGCGGTGCTGGGACAGTCCGACGCGCTGACCGAGGCTTTTATCGGTGCTGCGGGCAGCAGTGTCGTTTGTCCAACCTGCGGTGTGAACAACCCGGCCGATGCGGCTCACTGCAAACAATGCGGCAAGAGTCTGCAACCGGAATGACAGGCGCTTCCAGCCAGCCACCAGTAGCACTGGCACACTAAAATAGACCTTCAGTTTTGCTATTTTTGGGCAGGCCTAGCTCATTGAATACCCAAGGTTGTGGGTAGGCACGGGAATCGGCAGCTCACGACAGCGGCGTCTCGTTCAACTCTTTAGCTTTATCTTCGACAGCTTTTTTCGGTGGAGCAAGAAAATCCAGCGGTGCTGTCCAAAAGCGCGCCAATAACGCCTTGAACAGCGCGGGCCATTGCGCGAAGCGCACTTGGCGCGAGCGTAATGCCACGAACAGTGCCAGGGAAAAGCTGACTAACAGATTTACCGCGCCTATGCCCAGTACGCCCAGAGTGGAAATAACGGCGGTTTGCCACGTGATGGAATTTTCCAAGCCGACCAATGAGGTGGCGAAATAGGCGGTAGAAAACGTGACGTGGCGAATATCTATGGGCAGGCCGAGCAGGAAACCCAGGGTCCCCATACTGCCCAGGAATATCCCAAAGTAGAAGTTGCCCATCAACCCCCCCAGGTTATTCTCGACATAACCCGCAAGTTTTTTCAATCGGGCCTCGCCAAGCAAGTGACGTAGCCAGCGTAACTGCGCTATGCGCGCTGGAATGTGCGCGTAAGCCGCTTTGTTGTCGTAATATCCGGATATCAGCCCCGCCACAAACAAACATACGCCCGCGATAGCCGCATAAAACAGCGCGAGGCTGTGTATAGGATCGATGTCGTGCAATAGATGCAGGGCTTTTTCCGGTGTGACGAGGTGCTGACCTTGCAGGTAAAAATATCCCCAGGCGATCAAGTAGGCCATCGGGAAGGCGATGATGATATTGCCTAACACCGCGACGAATTGGGTGCGTATTACCTTAACGACCAGTTCGACGAGGCTATCAAGGTCGATGTTGCGGCCGTCGCGACTGTGCAATCCGGCAGCGATGTGGGAAGCGGTCATGGCCGGTTGCTTGGTGGCAACCGTGAAATGCAGCACGTGGATCAGCATGAAGCCCAGCGAGTAGTTCATGCTGAACAGGAAAGCCTCCACCAACGGCGCTGCTCGCAAATAGGATGCGATGATTTTGAATGTCGCCATGAAACCGATGATAAAGCCGGCACCGGCTGCCGAGCGAAACATCGCAAAATACTCGCTGCGGTCTTCCGCGACGTAGTGCTCGCCGGTGCGGCTGGCATTTTCCGTGACGTTGCGAGCCAGCAGGTTGATGTTGCTGGCGAGTAACTCGCGCACCGCGTATTTGCGGTTATGCGCCTCGATCAGCTCCAGGCCCAGTGCCAGGGCGGCACTGCACTGCGGCGAGGGTGTAGTGCTTGTGCCGTCATCCGCGGCAGCGGGATCGTGGCCCACATCTACCAGCATCAGCAGCTTGCGCAACCGGTCGATACTCTGGGTGAGCCGTACCAGTAAATAAGTGAGTGCCACACTGGTGCCATGGTGCAGCGTGTTTTTGCGGATCTTGGTGACGACCGTCTCGCACTGGTCCAGCATCACCAGCAAATGTTTGGCATCTTCGACCGGCACCGAACCATCATTCAAAAAGCGGGCATAGTCGTCAAGGTAGCGGTGTACCTCGACATTCTGCATCAGGAACGGTGATTCGAAAGTTTCGAGATCCGGGTTGTTACGGATCAACTCGGGTTCCAGGCCCATCGCGCTGATGCGGTAAGACAAAGTCTGGATCGCCTCCAGCAGTTGCACGGTCGTTCTTTGCTGACCTGCCGTGTCCTCCTCTCCCGCGCCAGCGGCGGCCAAGGTTCCGAATAATGCCAGCCAGTCCGCCGCAGGCACGCCGCCCATCCATAGGTAATCGGTATTCTCGGGCAGTATCCGGTCCAGACAGTCGCGCAGATAATTATCATCCACTGCGGGTGGCAGCATGCGGTAGGCGAGGCGCTGGAACAATTCAGTAAAGAATCCGCTGCTGGAAAGGACCCCAGTATCAGTATAAAGACTGGTCTGATGCCGGGCCGACAGCACGCGCAGCAGATAGCGGCGCATAGCCACAGCATGGCCGTGGTTGCCTTGCAGCAGCTGCGTTAGGGTGCGGACGTTGGTGGTGGCACTATCGGTGTGATGGGGCTTCGCCGGGCGCAATCTCCGGACGAGGTCCGCCAGATTGTCGATGGTGCAAGTGTCGGGATCCGCAGCGATACGTTCGAGTAGGATTAGCATCGGGGGAATTATAGCGCCGATTCAGGTCGGAAGGGTCAGTCTAGCCCGTGCAAGCAGGATAGACAAGTTTATAGACGGGCGCCCGACTGGGCGGCTGTCAGGCAGGCGCAACTAACGAGACAGCCCCCAGACCATTTGCAGCAATAAAATCACCGCGATCACCATGAGCCAGGTATTGCGGCGTTCCTGCTGCACCAGCAATTGTCGCAAGGTGCCGTCCAGTTGGGTGCGTGAATTCTTCTCGTGCAGGCGTTGATGCAACAGACGCGGGAGTTGCGGGAGCAAAGTGGCGTAGTGCGGGGCTTCCTCGCGCAAGGATTTGAGCAGTCCGCGCCAGCCGACTTGTTCGCTCATCCAGCGTTCCAGCCAGGGCTTGGCGGTCTTCCACAGATCGAGTTCGGGATCGAGTTGCAGTCCCAGACCTTCGATGTTGAGCAGCGTCTTTTGCAGCAACACCAGTTGCGGCTGTATCTCGATACCGAAGCGGCGCGAGGTCTGGAACAGGCGCAACAGTACTTTGCCGAACGACACTTCGCGCAACGGTTTGTCGAAGATCGGTTCGCATACCGCGCGGATGGCTGCTTCCAGCTCATCGACGCGGGTATCGGCGGGAGCCCAGCCGGACTCGATATGTACTTCGGCGACACGTTTGTAATCGCGGCGGAAGAAGGCGATGAAGTTCTGCGCGAGATAATGCTTGTCGCTGTCGGTCAACGTGCCCATGATGCCGAAATCGAGCGCGATATAGCGGCCATCGTTAGCCACCTGGACATTGCCCGGATGCATGTCGGCATGAAAAAACCCATCGCGGAACACCTGAGTGTAAAAGATCTCCACACCGTCCGATGCCAGCTTGGAGATATTCACGCCCACGCTGCGCAGGCTTTCCACCTGATTGACCGGCGTGCCATACATTCTTTCCATCACCATGACCCCAGCGCTGCAAAAGTCCCAATACATCTCGGGGACCAGCAGCAGCTTGGAGGTGGCGAAATTGCGTTTGAGCTGGCTGGCATTGGCTGCCTCACGGGTCAGATCCAGCTCGTCGCCCAGATATTTCTCGAACTCGTTTACCACCAGTTTCGGCTTGAGACGGCGGCCATCCGCCCAGAGTTTTTCCATCAGATCGGCGGCGACTTTTAGCAAGGAGATGTCGTGTTCGATGATGCGGGTGATGCCTGGGCGCAAGATTTTTACCGCCGCATGGCGACCATCCGGCAGCACTGCAAAATGAACTTGCGCGACCGACGCACTGGCCACCGGCAGCTCCTCGAAGCTCTGGAAGACCTCGCTCAAAGGGCGGCGATAATTGGCTTCCAGGATCGCGATGGCCTGCGCCGAGGGGAACGGGGGCACCTGATCCTGCAACTTGGCCAATTCATCGGCGATGTCGGCCGGCATCAGATCTCGGCGCGTGGACAACATCTGTCCGAACTTGACGAAGATCGGCCCCAGGTTTTCCAGTGCCAGCCGCAACCGCACCGCGCGTGGCCGCTTGGTACTGCGGAAAAACAGCAAGAGATTGAGCGGCACGCGCAGCCAACGCACCCGTACGTGCGCAAGCAGAAATTCGTCCAGACCAAAACGCAGGACGACAAAGATGATTTTGATCAGACGAAAGAGGCGCATTTAATTTTTATCGGTCAGACGCTTCACTCGCAGTGCCAGCCGCGCCAAATCGTCGCGCAAGGTATCGACGGATGCCGAGAATGCCGCGAGTTGATTGGGCTTGGCTAACAGGGGACGTTCTTCTGTCCAGTATTCGGCCGCCGCCTGCGACAGATGCAGAGCGGAATCGCCGACTTGCTCGCGCACGTTTTGCACGAATTGCACGAGGCGCTCCGCCGCGATGTCGCCGGTGACACGGCTCAAATCTTCCACCGCATCCCAACGCAGATTCCGCGACAGATAAAATATCTCGGCCAGCAAAGCCGCATCGCCCTGGCTGGCGATCCCCGCGTGGGCCAACTCGTCATGCGCCAGCAAACGGGGCAGCAAAGACGGCGCGATGTTCAACACCGCATCGGCGGAAGCCTTGCTGTCTGCGGCTTGCAACGACCCATCGCTCAAAACGATATAGGCAAAAGAAAACGGTGCGATATGGAATCGCACCGTCTTTCCGGCGAATCTCAACAACCTCGGTTGCGCCCAACTGTTCTGCGCGAGCAAATGATTCAGCGCGGAGGCGGACGGCTGGGCGAGCATGGTTAGTGCAGCACAGTTTGCTGGATGCCCGACAGCAGCCAGACCGCTTTATCGTCACGCAGGTTCTTTTGCACGTGCCAAATCTCATCGACCGCTTCCGGCGCGCCGTTATTCTCGGTCAGCTGTCCGGTGAAACGCACGCTGGCAATCGCCCAGTCGCCTTCGTTCGACACCTCCAGCAATTCGCCGCTGATACTGATGACATCGGTCTTTTGCGGCGCGTTGTCGCGCTCCTGCATCTGCATGGATATCTCGGCGTACATTTCCGGCGTGGTGTATTCGCGGACATCGTTCAAGTCCTTGCGATCGTTGGCAGCTTGCAAGCGGATGAAGGAAGTCTTGGCACTGCGCAAGAAATTTTCCACCGGAAAATCAGCGGGGATGTTTTTTGCCTGGGCCGGTGCGCTGAACGAACCGCCTGCGGCTTGGGTGGCAGTGTATTGAGCGGAAGCAGGCTCGTTATACGACGCGCCCGCATATTGAATAACCGCTGGAGTTTGTTTTTTTCGGAAAAACGAAATCGCAAACATGATCGCGACACCAACGAGCACCACCATCAGAATGCTGCCCATCCCGCCACCGAATCCGCCGCCGGCAAACATTGCGCCCAAGCCCGCACCGATCGCCAAACCCGCCAAGGGGCCCAACCATTTGTTGCCCGCAGGCGCGGCGGCTGGCGCAGCACCCGCTGCGGGGGCTGCCGTTGGAGCTTTAGGCGCGGCTTGCGGAGTCATAGTGCGTTGTTTGCCGATACTGCTGCCCCCGCCGAAACGCTTGGCTTCGGCGCTTGCCGCGAACAAACTCAAACTGGTCAGAGCAATCATCAAGATCATCAGTAAACGTTTCATATATTCCTCGTGGGTGGGTGAAACAAAGCGGGCGAATACCAAGCACGCCTCAACATGGGGTCTTCTCGCAAAATTGCAAGCGCGGCTTATAGACAAACAGATCACCGATAGTTCATCAAGGCTGCACCGCTCTGATGTTGGTCACAAAATATTCGGTATCGCCGAAGCATGTCCCGGGCAAGCCTTTGTGCTGCCCATACGTCAAAGCGACACGAGTGCCCACTTGCAGATTGATGCGCTCGGCGACGGCATCGTCGCGCACGGTAAAGTTGAATTTTTCAGGTGCCGCACCGGGCAGCGAAACCAGCGCCAGCTCACCTTCCCAAGTCTTGCATAGCCAGCCTTTTTTGGACAGCTTCTGCACGAATCCGGCACGCTCACCCTCCGAATAATTCCAGTGCAACGCGAGCCAAAGGTAGAGCGCGACTATCACCATAGCGACGACAACAAAAGCCGCGAGATAAATCGCTGTGCGTTTAACGGTAGGCATATCCAACTCCGACTCAATGTGGAAAACGTGTTTCTCGAATGGTCGCGGATTATAGCGGATGCCCAGTCGCGCGGGTTGACGCGCACGTATCCGCCGGCTTTAAAAATCGGGCGGATTTTTGCAAACCAGCCACTCGCCTCGCTGCGGATGGACAAAACCCAGTTCGCTGGCGTGTAGTAGCAAGCGCTGAGCGCGCTTTGCGTCGCCGTACAACGCATCGCCGAGTATGGGGTGGCCTAGCGCCGCCAGATGCACCCGTAATTGATGGGTGCGGCCCGTGACAGGTTCCAGCTCCACGCGACTGGCGCCGTCATCTTGTGACAGTAAGCGATAGCGTGTGAGCGAGGGCTTGCCCTCAACCATATCCACCTTTTGTTTGGGACGATTCGGCCAATCGCTGCCCAGGGGCAGGGCTATCTCGCCCGCCTGTCCCAGCTCGCCGGCGACCACCGCGATATAGCGTTTTTCGATGCCGCGCTCGCGAAACAGGGCGCAGAATCGTCGCTGCATCTGCTCCCCGCGCGCGAACAGCATCAAACCAGATGTCGCCATGTCCAATCGATGCACGACCAGCGCGTCGGGAAACTCGGCTTGCACCCGCGTCGCCAAACTATCCGATTTGTCCGCGCCGCGACCCGGCACCGCCAACAGCCCGGCCGGCTTGTTCAGCACCAGAAGCCCCGCATCCCGATAGACCAGGTTGAGAGCGGCGCGGGGCGGTGGCAGATAATCGGGGGGCATGTTGTACAATTTCTTGTCGCTGGTGTACCGGGCGGTATAGTGTGAACGATAAACCAGCCCTCTCCAAATATGTCAGGCAAATCGGCGCACTCGCATCTGTCGGTTGCTAGGGGCTATGAAATACCCGATAATTTGCGCGTTCACCCAAACAACTATTTGCATCATAGTCCCGCCAGCGACCTGGCGACTTCTTTTCCGCCCCGCACGGGAATCATCACGAACGACACACATCATGGACATTAACCACCAGCGCGCAGTTGATCGATACGTAGGCGTGCCAATCTGCTGGCTGTTGTCGGGCGTGAATCGCATCATCAGCAACGACCCGGATGGCGTTCCGCCGAGAAAGATCGTGGTGATTCTGCTTTCGGAGATGGGTAGTCTGGTGTTAGCGCACCCCATGTTCATGCGTTTGAAGCAGCAATATCCCGAAGCATCCCTCCATGTGCTGATGTTCGCCAAGAACCGCGAAGTGCTGGACTTGATGGAAATTGTTCCCCGCGAGAATGTCATCACGCTGGATGACAGTGGATTCAAGAGCCTGGTCAGAGACAGTCTCAAGGCGATCTTCACCCTGCGCAAATTGAAGATAGACGCGGCCATCGATTGCGAACTGTTCGCGCGCATCAGCAGCATCTTTTCTTATCTGTCGGGCGCGGCCTATCGCGTGGGCTTTCATCGCCACACCCAGGAAGGTCTGTATCGCGGCTCGTTCATCAACCGCGCGGTGACCTACAATCCATACCGGCATTTGACCCAGCAGTTCCTGGGCCTTGCGGCGGCGCTCGATTCCGATACCACGCCCACCAACAAGCTTTTGCCCGAACCCTATGCCGGCAAGCTACCCGCCGTGGAGTTTGCCGATGAGGAATTGCTGCAAACCACCAAAGAGCTGCACAATTTTTTCCCGCCCATCAGGGACAAGAAGCTGGTGCTGATCTATCCCAGCGGCGGCATTTTGCCGATACGTGCTTGGCCGTTGAAACACTATTGCCAATTGGCGCAGACATTATTGGGCGAGGGCTACGCGGTCGGGGTCATCGGGCTCAAGGGTGATCGTGCAATCGCACAACAAGTGGTCGAGTTCTGCAAAGACCCGGCCTGTGTGAACCTGGCGGGCTATACCAAATCGGTGCGGCATTTGCTGGCGGTGTTTCATCGCGCCTCGCTACTGGTGACGAATGACGGTGGCCCCGGGCAATTCGCTGCACTCACGCCAAAATTGCCAACCATCATTTTCTTCGGCCCCGAAACTCCCGCGCTCTACAAATCGCTGGGCGACAATTCCTATTGCTTCTATCGCGGCCTGCCCTGCTCGCCCTGCCTGACCGCATACAACCACAGAACCTCACCCTGCGATGGCGACAACCAATGCCTGAAGCAGATATCACCGGAGCAAGTTTTGGCCAAAGCGCACGAGATGCTGGCGGTGAAACAATCGGGCGGTATGGCTGCATGAGCCTGCTCGCGCGTCTGTCACGGCAGCCCGTGCTCGCCTGGATATTCAAACGACGCTTCATGAAGTTCGGCACGGTCGGCGCGTCCGGCGTGGTGGTCAATCTCGCGGTACTGTACGTCTGCCAGGAGTTTTTGTTCGGCGCGATACAGTCCGCGAACATGCGCTTGAACGTGTCGCTGGCCGCCGCGATCTTTTGCGCCACGGTCAACAACTTTTATTGGAACCGCGCCTGGACCTGGCGTGACCGCCAGCATCACCCCGACAAACATCTGCTGCTGCATTTCGGTCAGTACGCGCTGGCGGTCTGGGTCGGTATCGTGTTGCAAGTGATCCTGACCAAGCTGCTCGTGCTGCATTTACATTACCTCATCGCCAATGCCTCCGCCATCGTGCTGGCCAGTGTGTTTAATTTTCTGGTGAACAACTTCTGGACGTTTCGCCACCACAAACCCGCCGATGAAATGGCCTTGCCCAATATTCCCGGGCTCGGCGACGAGGCGGTGAAAAAATAAACCATGGCGAACCCGGCGCGGCTTCTGGTTTGGTATGTTTGCGCAATCCTGCTCGCGGTCTGCACTTATTTCTACGGACTGGACAGCCAGTTCATCCCGAAGAACGGCGACGAATATCCTTACGAGCACATCACCCGCCTTACCGCTGCGAGCGGCGAATGGTTGCCGCTGCAATCGCAGCTGGACAACATGCGCAACACCAAACCGCCGCTGTTGTTCTGGCAGGGCATCGCTTCCACCCACGGCGGACAACACTGGACCTTGTGGGACTTGCGTTACCCGAGCGTGATTTACACTTTGCTGACCGCCGCGATGCTGTTCCTGCTCGGCTGGAAGCTCTCCGCGCAAATCGAGACGGGCTTTATCGCCGCCCTGGCGTTTCTCGCCTTCTTCACCACCTACCGTTTTGGCCGCCCCTTCCTGACCAATGCGCCGGAAGTGTTCTGGTTGTTCCTGCCCTTTTTCGTGTTGCTGTATTGGCGGCAGACTTTCCAGTCGCGCTTCATTATTCCGGTGCTGCTGGGCATCAGCATAGGCATCGCGTTCCTGTATAAATCATTCGCGCTGGGGCTGCCTGTCACGCTCGGCCTGTGTGGTTGGTATTTGCAGCAGCGGCAATATCGCGTGCTGGCCTTCATCAAACAGGATGCGCTGAAAGTCTTCATCTCTTTGTCCGTTGCGGTGGCGATGTTCGCGTTGTGGTTCGCGTTAGACCCCGATCCGCAAGCGGTGTGGAAGGAATTCGTGGTCGGCGAGAATGTCGGCAAGTTCGACCCGCACGGCCCGAGTTATCTTGCAAAGCTGCTGTGGGGCGGCTCCAGCGTGTGGACTTTCACAGCGGCCTTTTTGACCAACGCCGGACTGCTCACCTTGATCGTCATCGCACTGTTCGTCGTGGCCTTTCAAAACCGTCACAAGATGAGCGGCGAGCAGCGATTATTATGGATTTGGGTCGCCGCATTGTTCTTCAGCTTTTGCCTGCCCAGCCAACGCTCGGGACGCTACCTGCTCGCCGCCATGCCCGCCGTCGCCTTGTTGTGCGCGTTGGATTGGCAGCGCATCAGCCGCAAAGTTTTTGTCGCCACCCTGGTTTTGTGCGGCGTGCTGTTGCTCGGTTTGACTTTATTGGCGGTACGCTTACAAAGCGAGATTGGAGACGCGCATTTGTTCCCGTCAAGTTTCTGGTTGCTGCTGATCGGCAGCGGCATCCTGTTGTTGGCGGCCATCGTGTTTCCCAGCTTCACGCGCCCCGCCGTCAACGTGGTGGCCTTGCTGGTGCTGCTGAGTTTCGCGGCGTTTCTGCGTCCGCTGGATGACAGGCTGGCAAACTACAGCAGCGGCGCGCAACGTTACGCGCAAGGCAGGATCGTGGCCGTGCCTTGCAATTTCAGGGCGCATGACGAAGGCCATCGCTTCCTGCTGCCGGGCGCGAATATCGTCGGCTACCAGGAAGGCCTGAATCTGAGCGTGCCGCAATTGGCGGAACGTTATTCACTGTTTGCCGTACAGCTGCCATTGCAGTCATCCGTTGCGGGCAGCGGCTGCGCCGAATGCCGAGTCGTCGGCCAGCGTCTGGACATACGCGGGCGACAAAGCGATGAGGAATTGCGCGATATGTTCTTCCACGGCAGATTCTTCGAGCACCTGTTCGTCCGCGAAGTGTTGATGGCATCGTCGGTCACACCCAAACAGATTCCGCCGCACACGCTCGCGGAAATGTGTCGCTGATGCCGCGCATCACCGCCCATCGTGTGCGGCTGGCCTTGATCGTGTTGGCTTGCGCGACCTCGGCCTACAAGCTCTCCCATCTCCCCTCACCTGCCGGGTTTCAGATGCCGAGTATCGCGACAACAAGGAACACAGCAGTGATGACAACGGGCTTTGTCTCCACAGCGCAAAACGTTGCTACTCATGCCGCTTCGCTTATTGAATTGAACGGCGGTCGCGTACGCGCCTTCTGGTTCGTCGGCAGTCGCGAGGGAGCGGAAGATGTGGAGATATGCAGCGCGGTATTCGATGGCAAGCAGTGGGGCGAAGAACGCAGCGTCATCGATCGTGAACACACCCAACAGGCGCTGCTGCGCTATGTGAAAAAACTCGGTAACCCAGTCGCTGCGCGCGCGCCGGACGGGACCATATGGTTATATTACGTGACCGTGTCTTTGGGTGGATGGGCCGGCAGCTCACTGACCACAATGAGCTCGCGCGATGAAGGCGAAACCTGGAGCGCGCCGCGCCGACTCATCACCTCGCCGTTCCTCAACATCAGCACCCTCGTCAAAGGCGCACCGTTTGCCTATAGCGACGACACGATAGGTTTGCCCGTGTACCACGAGTTCCTCGGCAAATTCGGCGAGTTGCTGCGTCTGTCCAACGACGGTACGGTGCTCGACAAACAGCGTCTGAGCTCGGGGAAATCCAGCATACAGCCTGTCGTGCTGGTGGAAAATCCCAAACAGGCTTTGGTGTTGATGCGCTATACCGGCGCGCCGACTATGCGTGTGATCGCTACCCACACTAACGATGCCGGGCAACATTGGGGCGCGCCGATCAAGACCGGCTTGCCCAATCCCGATGCAGCGGTTTCCGGGGTGGTGCTGCCGGATGGCCGCATGCTGGTGGTGGCCAACGATCTGGAGCAAGGCCGCGATGCCTTGTCTTTACTGGCCTCCAGCGACAATGGCGGAACTTGGCAGAAAATCTACCAACTGGAAGACCAGCGCGCCCGGCCCACCGCACCCGATGACTTCTTGCGCAGTACCGCACAGCTCGCCCTGGGCACCGACAAGCACATCGCCGATGCAAATGCTTATGCCAGATCCGCACAGCGCAATAAATGCGAAGGGGGACATTGCGGCTACGAGTTCTCGTACCCCTATCTGATCCAGACACACAACGGCGATTTCCATCTGGCCTACACCTGGAACCGCAGCTTCATCAAACACGTGCAATTCAACCTCGCCTGGCTGGATGCCCGCATGAAAGAATCAGACCATGATGCACCTCACTGACCTGACCGGGCTCGCTGGCATCGCCAGCCTGATAGCGACTTCCGTGCTGCAACTGCCGCGCGTCAAACGCCTGGCCAAACACTATCTGGCGATGCTCGCGGCGGCGGTGTTGATCGTCTTGCTCATCCCCTTCAACGGCTTGCCGCTGGCGGCTTATGTGCGCGGCATAGTGGGCGATCTGAGCATCACCACGATAGTGTTGCTGTGGACGGCGTTATTGCAACCCTGCTGCGCGGCGACAGAGCTCGAGCATCGTGACCGTCTGCTGATACTGGTTGCGGCGGCCGCTTTGTTCCTGTATCCAATGACCCTGGGCATGAGCCTGTATGACCCCTACCGCATGGGTTACAGCGATACGGTGTTTGTCGCCGTCGTGCTGGTCATCGCCAGCGCGGCGTGGCTGTTGCGGCATTCCCTGATCGCCACCAGCCTCGCCCTTGCCACGCTGGCCTGGTCGCTGGGTTGGTATGAGTCGACCAATCTGTGGGACTATTTG
Organism: Gallionella sp.; assembly: GCA_013043965.1. GTDB lineage: Bacteria > Pseudomonadota > Gammaproteobacteria > Burkholderiales > Gallionellaceae > Gallionella. The sequence goes on from JABEVF010000101.1 coordinate 23,283, forward strand.
CTCGATCCGCTGGTCGCGATTTACGCGTTGGGTACACTGCTTAAGCTGGGAATAAACAAATACAGAGTTTTCGGCGCGAAATCTAACCGCTAGAGATTAAGCGTTGATTGATGCCGAGACCAAACCGACCACACATAGAATTTCGGATATCCCGCTGTGCCGGCTATCACTCTTGTCTCTTCAGAATCTCTTCCATCAAATAGGTATTGAGAGACGACACCAGTTCTTTTTCCGCCTTATGCAAACTGGCCTGCAATTGCACGTCCTTATTCTTTCTTTCGTCTGCGCTCATACTCTTCAACTCATCGCTATTCTCGGTAATGAACGAGCTGTCTTTCCATATTATTTGACTATCTTTGGACGACACCAGCCTACCTTCCAAAGTAACCGGCGCATAAGTCTCGCCCATCAGCCAATCGATGCCATTCCAGGTCAGGTACTCCTGGCCAAACTCCTCTGCGGCAACGGCAACACCAAGCCACGGATTTTGCGTTGCCGTACCAACGACGACTCCTTGAACGACCCCTTCTATAATCCCTGAGCCAATAAATATTTTTTTCCACCTTTCATTCAAGCTCCCGTAGCCGCTCAGCGTAATGGTCAGGTACAGTGCTGTCGGGCTGTCGGGCAATGTTGCCGCCGACCCCTGACAAGACGGCAGCTCCTTGATCGCCAGGTAGGGCGATTTGATCATGTTCGCATTCACGTAATCGTCAATAGTGACTAGTGATAGTTTTCTGTTTTCTTCAAACTTATTTTCATTCTTTTCTTTGGTAAGCGTTTTATCCAATATATTCATCTGTGCAGTCGATTCGACACAATAATAGACTGGGGTAACATCATTTTGCTTTATAGCCAAAGGATCGTGCACAGACACTGATGCACACCCTGAAAAAATTAACGAAACGATTGCTATGCTTATCGATTTACCATGCACACCCGGGTTTCCTTTGGTTATTGGGCTCGCCATGTCAATCAGCGCGCACCTGCATAATGCGTAGCATGGTTTTCCCCCGACTATTCTCCAGCGGGAAATAGACACGATGGGTCACGGGATCGACCGCCACGACGTGTGCTTTGGATGCCAGCAGTTCCTCGCCGAGGTGGCGCACCGTGTTATCCCGAGCTTCAAAGAGAGACACAACACCCGTTTCACTGGCGACATAGACCCAGCCACGTTGCTCATCGGCGGCCAACACGTCGGGGTCCGTTCCCACATCGAATGTGGCGACGAGATCGTGGCTCGTCAGGCTAAAAACCAAGAGCTTGTGGTTGCCCTGACAGGCGATGAATGCCAGCCGCTGACTAGGCATAATCAACAGGCCGTGATTTTCCAAAGCGCCTGGAAGATCAATGCGATCAACTACCGTGTTGGTGCCCGGATCAATCTCCACCAGTTGCCCGCGTGTCTGAACGTTTGCGAAGATATGCCGCGATACCGGATCGTATTGCGTATTGCCAACCTCCCCACCCAGCGGGATCGTCGCCACGACTTGGTTCGCATCCACATCGATTACCGTATCAGTACCACCGTGTTCATCGGAAATGTACAGCCGCCGGACTTCCGGAGCATAGGCCAGACCATCGGGATAGACACCTGCGGGGACACGGGTGACCACCTTCAGACTGTCTTCGTCAATCACCACGATTTCGTTCGTGCCGGCCGCCGAGGCATAGACCCGCCCCAACTCGGGGACAACGAGGACTCCATGCACCTTGCTGATGCCGGGAATCCTTGTCACGACCCGTTGTTTCTGCGTATCGAACACAATCAGCGCGCTGTCGCCCAGATGGGCAATGAAGAGCAGGTGTCGCTGCGGATCGTAGCTTTCATAGTCCAGGCGCGTCGGTCGTCCCCCCAAGGGCACATCGGCTATAAGCGTGAGTGGCAATGTATCGGGCGCACGCTTTTCTGACCCGACTCCGGCATCTGCCGCCCCTGCGGGGCTATGCAGACCAAACAGCAAACACAGCACCACGGTATACGGCCTGAAAGCCTGGAAAAACTCGGGGAAATTTTTATTCATTTGTGTGACCCTCAACGGTTATCCGATTCGCGATTGATTGAACCGACTTCAATTTCCATCTGGCCGGATCAATAGCACTTGGATACACCTCTAGTCTGGATTTTTTCCTGCCGGGACGTTTTCCAGCACTTCGCCGGTTTTTGCGTCCACGCCGACTTCCTGAGTGGTCTTGCCCTCCCGGATGTCGAACGAGTAGCGCAGGCCGCTGCCACCTTTCTCCTGCTCCAATTCCGCATCGGTAATTTTTCCGGGATGAGCCTTGAGGGCGATCACCCGGGCTTGCGCCAGCGTGAGCCCGGCTTCGCCCGCGAACTCCTGTCCTGTATAGGCTGACACAGGGATAGCGAATGCCAGCATGGTGATGCCCAGCAAGCTGATTGCGTTTTGTTTATACGTTGTATTAAAAAGGGTACGTTGTTTCATCTTGGCTGGCCTCTTATAAGTTAACCGGAATCCGGTAAACGCAATAGCGTTCACCATGACGATGACTTTACGCCGCCAGAATTAGGGCCAGATTAGTCAAACAAAGAGAGCTCACAAGGAGCGGGGGCATTCAAGGGACACCTGTTGCCAGGTCTTGTATAACACTTTTGCTAGCTAAATTTCTCCTGGTCTAGCAGCAAAAATTCGCCAGCGTTTACACGGCGTGCGACTAACGCAACACCGCCAACGCCGCATCGTAGTTCGGTTCGTGGGTGATGTCATCGACCAGTTCGGCATATACCACGCGATCATGCTCATCCAGCACCAGCACGGCGCGCGCTGTCACGCCGGCGAGTGCCGTGTCGGCGATTTTCACGCCGTAGTTGCGCATGAAATCCCGCCCGCGCATCAGCGACAACGTGACGACGTTTTCCAATCCTTCCGCCACGCAGAAACGGCTCATGGCGAACGGCAGATCGGCAGAGATTACCAGCACCACCGTGTTGTCCAGCTTGCCGGCGGCCTCGTTGAATTTGCGCGCAGAAGCGGCGCACACGGCGGTATCCAGGCTGGGCACGATATTCAGCACCTTGCGCTTGCCCGTGAAACTTTGCAGCGGCACATCCTTCAGGTCTTTATCCACCAGCGTGAAAGCCGGGGCGGTTTGGCCGACGGCGGGGAAACTGCCGAATAAAGTGACGGGTGCGCCGCCTAATGTGACGGCGGTTTTATTGCTGATGTCTTTGGACATGGTGCTCTCCTTGTGGTTGGTGTCGGCGCGAGCTGGCTCGCCATCCATTGAACGCTAATAATTCGCGAGCAAACTCGCTCCTACATGTAACTTTCTAGCGGCGGGCACGCGCAAATCAGATTCTTGTCGCCGTGCACATTATCCACTCTTGCCACGCTGGGCCAGAATTTATTGTCGCGTACCCAAGGCAACGGGTATGCGGCTTGTTCACGCGTATAAGGGCGGGCCCAATCGCTGCGGACCACGGCCTTCGCGGTATGCGGCGCATGTTTGATGACGTTGTCTTTTTTGTCGGCACGGCCCGCAACGATCTCGGCGATCTCGCCACGGATGGCGATCATCGCGGCACAGAAGCGATCCAATTCGGCTTTCGATTCGCTCTCGGTCGGTTCGACCATCAGCGTATCAACCACAGGGAAAGACGTGGTGGGCGCGTGGTAGCCATAATCCATCAGGCGCTTGGCGATGTCGGCGACTTCCACACCGGCTTCGCGTTTGAAATCGGCACAGGCCAGAATCATCTCGTGCGCGCAGCGGCCATTCGCGCCGACATACATCGTTGGATAGTGGTCCTTGAGCGATTCCTTGATGTAGTTCGCGCTCAGAATCGCCATGCGCGTGGCTTCGCGCAGCCCCGTGCCGCCCAGCATTTTGATGTAGCCGTACGAGATCAGCAGGATCAGCGCGCTGCCGTAAGGCGCGGCGGAAACCGCGTGTATCCCTTGTGCGCCGCCGGTTTTGACCACCGGATGTGTAGGCAGGAACGGTACGAGATGTGCCGCCACACCGATCGGGCCCATGCCCGGTCCGCCGCCGCCGTGCGGGATGGCGAAGGTTTTGTGTAAATTCAGGTGGCACACGTCCGCGCCTATATTGCCGGGACTGGTCAGTCCCACTTGCGCGTTCATGTTCGCGCCGTCCATGTACACCTGTCCGCCGTTGTCGTGAATGATGGTCGTGATGTCGCGGATCGATTCCTCATACACGCCGTGCGTGCTGGGGTAGGTCACCATCAGGCACGACAAGTCGGCACGATACTGTTCGGCTTTCTCGCGCAGATCGGCCACATCGATGTTGCCGTTCTTATCGCATTTCACCACCACGATCTTCATGCCGCACATCGCCGCGCTGGCGGGATTGGTGCCGTGCGCTGAGGCGGGTATCAACGCCACGTTGCGCTGGCCTTCGCCGCGCGAACGGTGATAAGCCTGTATCACCAGCAGCCCGGCGTATTCGCCCTGCGCGCCGCTGTTGGGCTGGAAGCTCATCTTGGCAAAGCCGGTGATCTCGGACAGGTCGGCATCCAGTGCGGCGATGATCTCCTGATAGCCTTCGGCTTGTTCCAGCGGCACGAAGGGATGCAGGTTAGCGAACGCCGGCCAGGTCAGCGGGATCAGTTCCGACGCGGCATTCAGTTTCATCGTGCACGAGCCCAGCGAGATCATCGAGTGCGTCAGCGACAGGTCTTTGTTCTCCAACCGCTTGATGTAACGCATCATCTCCGATTCGGAGTGATAGGTGTTGAACACCGGATGATTCAGAATGGCCGATAGTCTTGGCTTGATTCGCATCGCCTGGGCAAAGACCTGTGCTTGCGTCACGCGGGGTGCAGCCTTGCCTGCCGCCTGTGCGAACACATCCAGCATGACATTCAGCGCGTCGGCATCGGTGGTTTGATCGACGGCGATGGTCAAACCGCCATCGGTATAGCGGAAGTTGATATGGGCCGATTCGGCCAGCGCATGGATCTTCACGTTGTCGGTGTGCGTCAATTTGATGGTGTCGAAGAACGCCTCATCGCTCACGGTGTAACCGAGTTTGCCCAGTTCGTTCGCCAGCGTCACGGCCGACACATGCACCTGTTGGGCGATGCCGCGCAGGCCTGCCGCGCCGTGGTACACCGCATACATGCTGGCCATGATCGCCAGCAGCGCCTGCGCGGTACAGATGTTGGACGTAGCCTTCTCGCGGCGGATGTGTTGCTCGCGGGTTTGCAGCGCCATGCGCAATGCAGGATTACCGTCTGCATCGACCGACACGCCGATGATGCGCCCGGGCATAGCACGCTTGTGCACATCGCGGCAGGCGAAGTAGGCGGCATGCGGACCGCCGTAGCCCATCGGTACGCCGAAGCGTTGTGTCGACCCGACCACGACATCCGCACCCCATTCTCCGGGCGGAGTGAGTAGCACCAGACTCAGTATGTCGGCCGCCACCGCGATGGTCATGCCGTGTGCTTTGGCTCGGGCGACGAAATCGGCGTAATCATGCACCGCGCCATCGGCGGTAGGGTATTGCAGCAATGCGCCATACATCGTGTCGTTCAAGGTGACGGTCTTGAAATCGCCGATCACCAGTTTGATGCCTAGCGGCGCGGCGCGTGTCTTGAGCAACTCGATGGTCTGCGGGAAGCATTCGTGCGACACGAAAAAGCTGCTCTTGCCCTGCTCCACCGCCTCGCGGGAACGCAGCCCGTGCAGCAGCGTCATCGCTTCCGCTGCGGCTGTCGCTTCGTCCAGCAGCGATGCGTTGGCGATCTCCATTCCAGTCAGATCTATCACCATAGTCTGATAGTTCAACAACGCTTCCAATCGACCCTGCGCGATCTCGGCCTGGTAGGGCGTGTAGGCTGTATACCAGCCCGGATTTTCCAGGATGTTGCGCTGTATCACCGGTGGCAAGATGGTGTCGTAATAGCCCAGACCGATGTAGCTCTTGTATAACTTGTTCTTCGCCGCAATACCGCGCAGGTGCTGGTGATAAGCGTATTCCGTCAAGCCCTCTGGCAGATTCAACGGCCGCTTCAGACGAATGGCAGCAGGGATGGTTTGGTCTATCAGCTCATCCACGGAGCGCGCGTCGATCTTGCGCAGCATGTCTTGAATGTCTTGCCCGGATGGGCCGTTGTGGCGATTTACAAATTGGTCGGTCTTGATCATGGCGAGAGTTCTGGAAAAATCGGAAATATTGGCGCGCAACCTGTAGCTCATAGCTAGTCGCTCTTATAGTGCGCGCTTCGCGCGCAGCGTTTAAAGCTACGGGCTACCCGCTCTAATGTGCTTCGCTATCGACGTGTGCCTGGTACGCTGTCGCGTCCATCAGCGCGGATACATCGGCGGCATGATCCGGCCTCATCTTGAATATCCATGCGCCGTACGGATCGTTGTTGATATCTTCGGGCGAGCTGTCCAGCGCGCTGTTCGCGGCGACGACTTCACCGGACACGGGCGCGTACACATCGGCAGCCGCCTTCACCGATTCCACCACGGCACACTCTTCCCTGGCCTTCAATTTGCGGCCCGCAGCCGGAGCTTCGACGAACACCATGTCGCCCAGCAGTTCTTGCGCGTGTTGCGTGATGCCTATCGTGATCGTGCCATCGGCTTCGGTTTTGACCCACTCGTGGGAATCGGTGTACTTCAAGTTGCCTGGGTTACTCATTTTGGTCTCCTTTTCGTTGTAAGTCGTAAGCGGGAAGTTGCAAGACGTAAGTCATGTTGTCGTTGCGCGACTTAATGGTGGAGCTAATAAAAAACCTCCAGCATTAAAACTGCCAACTTACGTCTTACGACTTCAAACTGCCTTCCCATTTCTGGCAAACGGGTACTTCACCACTCGCGCCGCCAGCATCTTATCGCGGATGGCGACTTGCACGGTGTCGCCGTTCTGCACGCCGTTCGGCACCCGTGCCAGCGCGATGGATTTCTCCAGTGTGGGCGAAAAGCTGCCGCTGGTGATCTCGCCCGCGCCGTGTGCGGTGTGCACTTGCTGATGGCCGCGCAGCACGCCGCGATCCAATAGCACTAGCCCGACCAGTTTGCGGGCGGGCGGATTCGCCAGCAACGCACTCTTGCCGATGAAATCGCGCGCGCTCTTCAAATCGACCGTCCACGCGAGACCGGATTCCAGAGGGCCGACACTCTCGTCCATGTCTTGCCCGTAGAGATTCATGCCTGCCTCAAGCCGCAATGTATCGCGTGCGCCTAGCCCGATGGGTTTCACTCCTGCCGAGTTCAACGCGTACCAGAAGGTTTCCACTTTTTCCTTCGGCAGCATCACCTCGAAACCGTCTTCCCCGGTGTAGCCGGTGCGTGCCACGAAATACTCTCCGCAATCGGCGGCTTGAAAACCCTGCAAACCTTGGGTGGATGTTTGCGTGTGCGGCAAGACCTGCCACACCTTGGCGCGCGCGTTCGGCCCTTGGATGGCGACCATAGCGAGGTCGTCGCGGGAGGTGATAGTGAGTCCCGGCGCGTGGGTGCCGGCTTGTTGTTTCATCCAGGCGATGTCCTTGTCCGCCGTGCCCGCATTCACCACGACGCGGAACCACCGCTCGGTCATAAAGTAAATGATGAGATCGTCGATCACGCCGCCGTCCGGGCGCAGCATGACGGAATACAGCGCTTTACCGGGCAGGGTGATCTTGTCGGCATTGTTCGCCAGCAAATAGCGCAGGAAGGCGCGCACACCGTTGCCCTTTATGTCCACGACGCGCATGTGGCACACATCGAACATGCCGCAGTCGTTGCGCACTTGGTGATGCTCGTCGATCTGCGAACCGTAATTGACTGGCATGTCCCAGCCACCGAAATCCACCATCTTCGCGCCCATCTCCCGGTGCGCGGCATTGAGGGGCGTCTGTTTAAGAGTCGTCATGTTCACTTTCAGATATCTAGAGTTTGCGAGCTTTTGCTTATCTGCGAAATGCCTGCCTGGGTCGCTTCAGTGCGGATTCGCCGCTAAGTTTAGTCATAGCTACAATAAAAATAAAAAGGCGCAGCGCGAAATCGCGCTGCGCCCCATCTGTCCTTGATACCTGAGAGATTACGGATGAACCGCGTGCCCCTTCGGTGGCTGCTTGCGCAGCACTCTCCAGATTTGCCTGTTCCGATTGGTTCTTGAGCCTGAGCGGTTACGGGTGTTGCGCCTTCGGCGATGCCAAAAATCGGCATGCTCTCCCAGTCGGTTTGAACGGCAGACGAATTATGCCGCAACAAATATATTTTTGCGCGGGGAATTCGCGCGCCAGCGATTCGATACCGGCAAAACTAAGGAGCGGATGTTATCGGGTCGACGGATAGAGCACCACCAAACGATAACCGTTCGGATTGAGGTCTGTCGTATCCAGCAACAACTTGAGGCTGAGCTCGTGATCGGGTTGCAATCCTGTCTGCTCATTTTCGAGCGGCGGCAAATAATCCGCAGGCTTGAATGTCCGTCGCGCGACGGGTTTGTCTTGCCTGTCGTTGAGTGTCAATTCCAGATCAGGATAGGCAAGCGGGTAACTGGCGCGATTGCGCAACAATGCGTTCAAGGTGATTTGTGCGGCATTGCCGGGATCGGCTTCCAGACTCGATGACTCGATACTCATCAAATCACTCCTCTGCGGCAAGGAAACCGTACAAGCGAGCAATGCGCAAAATCTCACCAACACCGGTTTCGTGTCGGGCATGCGCGCGGCAATTTCTGCACGAAAGAAGTAAGCGGTTTGACCAAGCAAAGTCAACGCGAGCAGTAATGTGAAGGTCACCCATAGCCAAGCGCGTTTTTTGTGCGGCGCAACCATGAACCCCTCCTCTTCCGCCGCTTCTACCCGCTCGGCCAGAATCAGGTCTTTATCATCCTCCTCCAATGTGTCTTGCACCGATGATACGGCGGCATCCATAGCGTATGCGGAACTCAGAAAATCCAGATTTTCTGGATGATGTTCATCATCCACCGTGCTTGCAGGCCCATTATTTTCTTGAACAATCAGCGGTTCTTCGGTGTCGACCGGCAACATCTCCAACTCGAGCTGGGGATGCGGCGTATCGGGAATGAAATTGGGCCGGGCATCGAAGGCTTGCAGGCAATGTCCGCAACGCACCATACCCTGATGTACCTCTAACTGGGAAACAGCGATCTTGAAACGCGTTTCGCAGTGCGGGCAAAGTGTCGTTCCGTCCATACTGGTCCGCTCCTAACGCTTACGCCCGGATAGACACGACCACCCATCTTCGAATACGGGTGGGTTGAAGTCGAACCATTGCCGGTAAATCGCCATCACATCGTCTGCCTGTTCCTGCAAGATGCCGGATAAAACGATCTGCCCGCCCGATCTGGTCGCACCGGCGAGCAGCGGAGCCAGCACGCGCAAGGGGTTGGTCAAGATATTCGCCAGCACCAGATCATAAATCGCCTGCGGGACTGCGCCCGGCAAATAAAATTGAACATTCTCTACTTGGTTGGCCAGGGCGTTGTCATGGCTGGCGATCACGGCTTGTTTGTCCACATCGACCCCAACCGCGCCGGCCGCGCCCAACTTGAGTGCGGCGATCGCCAATATGCCGGAACCGCAACCGTAATCGAGTACGCTCACACCTTTGGGCAGATAGCTATCCAACCAGCGCAAACACAAGCGCGTGGTCGGATGGCTGCCCGTGCCGAATGCCAAGCCTGGGTCCAGCACGATGTTGATAGCCGTCGGATCGGAAGGCACATGCCAAGTCGGCACGATCCATAAACGCGGTGAAATCGGGATAGGTTCGAATTGCGCCTGGGTCAAACGCACCCAGTCGTTGTCGGCCAGTGTTTCGACACGATGTTCAGGTAATTGTCCGAGCCCGATTGCGGTCGCTGCCGCTTGCAAGATAGCGCGCACATCCTGATCGTTGTCGAACAGGGCACTGATACGATTGTGTTGCCACACTCCCGGAGGCGGCTCGCCGGGTTCGCCGAAGATCGCCTGCTCATCTGGCGTGTCCGCATCCGCGTCCAACAAATCAACCGACAGCGCACCGCGATCCAACAACGCTTCGCTTAAAGCCTCGGCGTGCTGGGCATCGGTATCGGCGATCAAAGTTAACCAAGCCATTATTTCGCTTTGTTGCGTTCGGCCAGACGTTCTTCCAGGTAATGGATACTCGTTCCGCCGCGAATGAAAGCCGCGTCCTGCAACAGTTCGCGATGCAGTGCAACATTGGTTTCAATGCCTTCCACAGCCATTTCCGACAGTGCGGTACGCATCCTTGCCATCGCCTGTTCACGAGTATCACCGTAGGCGATCAGCTTGCCTATCATCGAATCGTAATGGGGCGGTACAAAGTAGTTAGCATACACATGCGAATCGACGCGTATGCCGGGGCCGCCGGGCATATGCCAAATGGTGATACGACCCGGAGAAGGCGTAAATTTATAGGGGTGTTCGGCGTTGATGCGACACTCGATCGCATGGCCACGGAACTGGATGTCTTTTTGGCGGAACGGCAGCTTCTCTCCTGCAGCGATGCGGATCTGCTGTTGCACGATGTCAATCCCCGTGATCATTTCCGTCACCGGGTGTTCAACTTGCACACGGGTGTTCATTTCGATGAAAAAGAACTCGCCGTTTTCATACAAGAACTCGAACGTACCCGCGCCGCGATAGCCGATTTTGCGACAAGCCTCGGCACAACGTTCGCCGATCTTGTTGCGCATCTTTGTATCCAACAACGGAGCGGGGGCTTCTTCCAGTATTTTCTGGTGGCGGCGTTGCATCGAACAGTCGCGCTCACCCAGATACACGGCGTTACCGTGCTGATCGGCCAATATTTGAAATTCAATATGACGCGGATTTTCCAAAAACTTTTCCATGTACACCATGGGGTTGTTGAAGGCCGCCTGCGCTTCGCTCTTGGTCATGGTCACCGCATTGAGCAGCGCCGCTTCGGTATGCACCACGCGCATACCGCGTCCGCCGCCGCCGCCGGAGGCTTTGATGATGACCGGATAACCGATACTGCGAGCGATCTTGATGATTTCGGCGGGGTCGTCCGGCAACGCGCCTTCCACGCCCGGAACGCAAGGCACACCGGCTTTTTTCATGGCGATTTTGGCGGAGACTTTGTCACCCATCAAACGGATAGTTTCAGCACGGGGGCCGATAAACACGAAGCCGGATTTTTCCACTCGCTCGGAGAAATCCGCATTTTCCGAGAGAAAGCCGTAACCGGGATGAATAGCCTGCGCATCGGTCACTTCCGCCGCGCTGATGATCGCGGGGATACTCAGATAACTTTGCGACGAGGCCGCAGGACCGATACAGACCGACTCGTCCGCAAGCTTGACATACTTGGCATCGGCATCCGCCTCGGAGTGCACGACCACGGTTTTAATGCCGAGTTCGCGGCATGCACGCTGAATGCGTAGGGCGATTTCGCCACGATTGGCGATGAGGATTTTTTCAAACATGATTATGGACTCCGAGCTTGGGCGCAGCAGCAAACGCGCGCCGTCGCGTTGTTGGATTAACCGATGACGAATAGCGGTTGACCAAATTCCACAGGCTGACCGTTCTCCACGAGAATCGCTTTGATCACCCCGGCTTGATCCGAATCTATCTCATTGAGCAGCTTCATCGCCTCAATGATGCACAAGGTGTCACCGCTATTCACGTTTTGACCGACATCGACGAACGGCTTCGAACCCGGCGAGGCAGAACGGTAAAACGTGCCCACCATAGGAGACTTGACCACGTGTCCTTCGGCAACCGCTGGCTTGGCGGCTTCCACAGGAGAGGCGGCAACAGCGACCACCGGAACGGGAGCACTCGCCATCACCTGCTGAGGAGCAGAAGAATACATTTGTTGGCCGGCACCAACGGTACGGGTGATGCGCACCCGCTCTTCGCCTTCACTGATTTCCAGTTCGGCGATGCCGGAACCTTCCACCAGCTCGATCAGTGTTTTCAATTTCCGCAAATCCATTGTTAACCCCTTATAGTTTTTTATAACTCAGTGCATATTGCACTGCAAATTCGTAGCCCTTTTCCCCTAGGCCGCTGATGACACCGACAGCCAGATCAGAAAAAAATGATTTTTTACGAAATGCTTCGCGCGCATGCACGTTGGAAAGATGCACCTCGATGAACGGGATATCCACGGCCGCCAGTGCGTCACGCAACGCGACGCTGGTATGGGTAAAAGCCGCCGGATTGATAACGATGAACCGCGTCCCATCATTACGCGCTTGATGGATGCGTTCCAACAAGGCCGCCTCAGAGTTACTTTGGAAGCAATGCACAACAGCTGCATGTTTGCCGGCTAATGCCAGCAAATTGGCGTTAATTTCCGCTAACGTGGTGTGGCCATATATCGCTGGCTCGCGGCTTCCGAGCAAGTTTAGGTTGGGCCCATGCAGCACCAAGACGTTGTTCGCGGGGTTCGCAGTACTCGTTTTCATGCGCGCAGTTTGCCGTAAATTGGGGTGAGTTGTCTAGGTTTTTTCCGAAGATAGGCAGAAAACATTACAGCTTGACGTTTTGTAGGCTTTTAACAAATTGCGCCGCATCTTGATAACCCACCACGCGCGCGTCTTGAACCTCTTTGCCTTGTGCATCAAAAAATAACGTGGCAGGTGGACCGAACAAACCATATTGCTTGAGCAATACTTTGTCCTCCAGCGTGTTAGCGGTCACATCCACTTGCAGCAGGACGGCCGATTTTAGCCTGGCTTGCACCGCCGGATCGGTGAACGTGTAACGCTCCATCTCTTTGCAAGACACACACCAGTCCGCATAAAAATCCAGCACCACGGTTTTACTGCCCGCACCTGCAATGCGCCTATCCAAATCGGCTAAATCTTTGATACGGCCCCATTGCAATGGGGCCGTGCTAGCCAGCTCGGCTTTCCCTATAGCGCCCAGTGGTCGCAATATGTCGCGGGCACCAGATAACGCGCCTACCAAATAAGATATACCCAACAGTAACAGCAGCAGCCCAACGCCTTTGCGCATTTTGTGCCAGCCGCTAGCATGTTGCGGCAGCGCATCCAACGCGTGTAGATAAGCCGCCGTGAGTATCAGCAGCAATGCCCACAACAACATTTGCACACCGATCGGCAATAGGGGTTGAACAATCCAAATGGCCAAGGCCAACAGCATGACGCCGAAGAATCGTTTGACTGCATCCATCCAGGCACCAGCTTTGGGTAACAACACAGCCGCGGAGGTGCCTATCAGTAACAGCGGCGCCCCCATGCCCAAGGCCAGTGCGAACAGCGCCATGCCACCTAATACGGCATCGTGCGTTTGGCTGATATAAAGCAAGGCACCGGCCAAAGGGGCGGCAACACATGGCCCCATGATGATGGCGGACAATGCGCCCATGATGAACACACCGCTCAAATGCCCGCCATGCAAGCGGTTGCTGGTATCGGCCAGCTTGCTTTGCAGCGCAGTGGGCAGCTGCAGTTCATACAAACCGAACATGGACAGCGACAACAACACGAACACTGCGGCAAAGCTGCCCAGCACCCAGGGGGTTTGAAGCGCATTAGAAATCAAGTCACCGGAAAAACCAGCGGCCACACCCGCCAGTGCGTAAGTGATCGCCATGCCCAACACATAGGACAACGACAGGATAAAGGCATGGACTTTGGTGATGCGATGGCCGCGCCCGACGATGATACCGGACAGAATCGGAATCATCGGAAACACGCACGGTGTAAATGCCAGTAAGAATCCGGCTCCAAAGAAAAACGTCACTACCAGCCAGAAACTGCCGCTCTTAAAAAGCTGTTTGATCTTGGAATCTTCTGTGGGGACAGCCAAAGCCTCGGGGGCTTTCAGGCTGGAAAGGCCAGGCACTGCAGCCTGCGCCAGGCTGGCGGGCAAATTGAGCACGAACGTTTTTTCTATCGGGGGATAGCACAAACCCTGTTCGCTACAGCCTTGATACTCCACTACCAGCGAGATTTTATCTTGAGGCCGCGCGGCGATAAGCGGAATTCCCGCCCGAAACGAATGATGGAACACTTCCATTGCGCCAAAGTTGGGATCTTGTTTGATTTCGCCTTTTGGGAAGCTTGGCTCGGAAAACTTGATCGCATCATCCAGCGGTTTGAAAATGATCTTGTTGCGATACAGATAATATCCCGGCGTAATGCTGAAGTTTGCTTGCAGGGTATTAGCGTCCTGAGCCAACACGGAAAGTTTGAAGGCTTGATCGGGTACCAGAAAAACCGGTTTCTTGTTGCCTCCCAAGAGTGGCAGCCGATCAAGAAGGCTTTCCGCATGCACTTGCGTGTTCAACAAATAAAGCAAAATAAGACCAGCAAAACGCATAGATTATTCCTTGAGAGTTTGGGTTTCAGTATTCACCCACTGCAAATATTCGGGCAAAGCCTCCGTCACTGGGAGCGCGACTATATCGGGAAGTTCATAGGGATGCGAGGCGAGAATCAAATTTTCAAGCCGCGCATAAGCTGCCCGGGTAGTCTTGATCAGCAAAGGGAACTCTATCGCCGTTTCAATCTTGTCCTGCCAGCGATAGACCGATGTGCAAGGTGCAAGCCGGTTCACGCAGGCCGCCGCATGCGCCGCGATGATTTGCCTCGCGAGCGCGTCAGCAGAGGCTGCGTCCGGCATGTGTGTGATTACGAGCAGAACCTCGGTCATGTTATTTTTGCGAAGCGCAGACCCAATTGCAACAATTCGTCCCATACATCCCCCGCCCGCAAGCCTTTTATAGTCTTGTCGAGACGCGCCGCCTGTTGCAAAGCGCGTTCGATGTGGGCGAATTTAACCCGGCGCGCGGCATTCTCGATCTGGCTCAGGCTAGCACCCCAGATACGCGCATCGCGCATCGCATTGCTGATATTGCTACCGCGTTGCATGGCTTGCAACACCCGCCCCAACTTTCTGATGTCTTCACTCATCGCCCACAACACCAGCACGGTGGCCATGCCTTCCGCGCGCAACCCGTCAAGTATGCGTGCGAACCTTGCTGCATTACCGCTTAACATCGCCTCGGAAAGCTTGCTGATATCGTAACGCGCCACATCCATAACTGCGTCCTTCACTTGCTCAAAAGACAACAATCCTGGCGGATACAGCAGCGCGAGTTTTTGTATTTCTTGGAAAGCGGCCAGCAGATTACCTTCCGAACGATCCGCCAAAAACTCCAATGTGACGGGTTCCGCGCTTTGCCCTTGGCGTTTTAAACGGCCAGCCAGCCAGCCGGGCAGCGCGCTACGTGGAATATCATCGGCCTGGATGACCACACTTTTCTGGTGTAGCGCAACGAACCATTTGCTGTTCTGCGTGGCCTTGTCGAGCTTGGGCAAACTTATCAAAGTGAGGATGTCGGAGCTTAAGTTCGCAACATATTCTTGCAGGGCTTGCGCGCCTTCCACCCCGGGTTTTCCGGAAGGAATCCGGATGTCCACCATTTTACGCTCGGCAAATAACGACAAACTTTGCGTGCTGTTGCGCAACTCCGCCCATTTGAAGTATTGCTCGACAACAAAGGTTTCGCGTTCGCTGTAACCGTCTTTACGTGCGGCAGCCCGTATGCTGTCCGCTGCTTCAATAGCCAACAACAGCGCGTCTCCCGTCACGATATAGAGCGGCTTCAATCCGGCGGCCAAGTGACGGGGTAGATCTTCGCTGTTGAGAGTAGACATCACTGCGCTTTCGGTGTGGTGTGACTCAGACGGCGCAGGATTTGCTGCACCATCTCCAGACGCATGCCCTGATAGAGCATATTCGCCTCTGCCTCTTTTGCAAGAATGATGTTGTTGTTGAAAGAGTAATTGCGGTACAGGACCATTTGCTCTGCCGGTATCCAGTCTTGCTGCTTGTTATCATATGCCCGCAATGAGACTCGGAAATGCAGCTCAAATTCATTCACCAGCCCATTACCACCCAATGTCAGAATTTGTTGGTCGGTAGTTTCGCTGGCGATATTGAGCACCACATCCGCTTGTTCGGCCGTAGCGGCCAGCGTAACTTTGTTGACCAGCAGATTCCGGCGCAGCTCATTCACAAACCGAGAATTCAGATCCGGCGCGATTATGAATATCGTTTTGAAAGGCATACCCTCCTGGCCACGCAAATGAAAACCGCACGCGCTTAGCAAGCACACTACCATAACGATTAGGGCGCGCCGGTTCATGCTCAGATCACCACGTTGATCAAACGCCCCGGCACGATGATGACCTTCCTTGCAGCACCACCCGCAAGTTGCTTCCGCACGGCTTCGTTGGCCAGCGCGAGCCGTTCCAGCGTTTCCTTATCGGTATCTTTGGAGACGCGCAAACTACCGCGCAACTTGCCATTTACCTGAATGACCAGCTCGATCTCGTCTTGTACCAACGCAGCTTCGTCCACCTTGGGAAAGGCCTGATCCAAGAGCTTGCTGCCAGGTCGCAATGCTGCCCACAGTGCTTCGGACAGATGCGGCGCGATGGGCGAAAGTAGCAGCACAGCACTCTCCAACACCTCTTGCACCAAGCTTTGCGCAACCGGTGTTTCTTCGTCGAATTTCCCCAACGCATTCAGTAACTCCATGATCGCTGCGATAGCCGTGTTGAAAGTCTTGCGTCTGCCATAGTCATCGTCGACCTTTTGTATGGTCAGATGCAATTGCAAGCGCAACGCCTTTGCATTGGTGCTTAATTCGCCTTTGCTGTATGCGACGACGACCCCTCGTTTGACATGGTCATGCGCGGCCTTCCATACGCGCTTCAAAAACCGGAACGCACCTTCCACGCCGCTGTCCGACCACTCCAGCGATTGTTCTGGCGGAGCGGCAAACATCATGAACAGGCGCGCGGTATCCGCACCGTACTCGTCGATGATGGCTTGCGGATCGACACCATTATTCTTCGATTTTGACATCTTCTCCATGCCACCGATGATGACAGGCAGCCGGTCGCTCTTGAGTCTCGCGCCTGCCGCGCGAGTTTTCGCATCGGTCTCCACCTCCACTTCAGCGGGGTTGACCCATAACTTTTTGCCATTCGGCTCTTCGCGGTAGAAAGTTGGCGCAATCACCATACCTTGTGTGAGCAGGTTCTTAAAGGGTTCATTGCCTTGCACCAGCCCTTCGTCGCGCATCAGTTTGTGGAAAAACCGCGCGTACAACAAATGCAGGATCGCGTGCTCGATGCCGCCTATATATTGGTCGACCGGCAGCCACTGTTGTGCTGCCGTTTTGTCGACCATGCCAGTCGTGCATTGTGGGCTGGCGTAGCGCGCGTAATACCAGGAAGATTCGACGAAGGTGTCCATCGTATCGGTCTCGCGTTTTGCATCGCTGCCGCACTGCGGACATTTGCACTCATAGAATTCCGGCATCTTTGCCAGCGGTGAGCCTGCGCCATCCGGCACGACATTTTCTGGCAACACCACAGGCAGTTGCTCGTCCGGTACAGACACGTCGCCACAGTTTGGACAATGGATGATCGGAATCGGGCAACCCCAATAACGCTGACGCGAAATACCCCAGTCGCGCAGGCGGAACTGCTCCTTTTTCGCGCCCATATTTTTTGCGGCAAGGTCGGCGGAGATTGCATCAAAGGCTTGCTGGAAATTCAGACCATCGTATTTGCCGGAGTTGATGCAAAGAATTGCGTCCTTAGCCGCATACCACTCTTGCCATTTGCTGTCCGTAAATTCACTGCTCGAAGAAACTGGTTGCCCAGTGATGCTTTTTCCAGCTTCATAATTTCTTACTTCAAAAAACGGTCGTCCTATTACTTGCTTGATTGGCAAACTATATTTTTTCGCAAACTCAAAATCGCGTTCGTCGTGTGCCGGCACAGCCATCACCGCGCCTTCGCCGTAGCCCATCAACACATAGTTGGCGACCCAAACCGGCAGCTTTTCGTCCGTGAGCGGATGCCTCACGAACAGACCGGTGTCCATGCCCTTTTTTTCCATGGTCGCCATATCGGCTTCGGCAGTGCCACCGCGTTTACATTCGGCGATGAAATCGGCGAGCTCGAGATTGTTCGCCACCGCTTGCGTCGCCAGCGCATGTTCCGCCGCGACCGCGACATAAGTCGCACCCATCAGAGTATCGGGACGCGTGGTGTAAACCTTCAACACCCCATCCGCGCCTATGCTGGATTGGTCGTAAGGAAAATGCACATCGCAACCGTAGCTCTTGCCTATCCAGTTCGCCTGCATGGTTTTGACTTGTTCGGGCCAACCCTCTAGCGTATCCAAATCTTTTAACAGCTCGTCGGCGTATTGCGTGATGCGGAAAAAATACATGGGGATGTCGCGCTTCTCAACCTGCGCGCCTGACCGCCATCCTCGCCCGTCTATGACTTGTTCGTTAGCCAGCACGGTGTTGTCCACAGGATCCCAATTCACTACGGCGGTCTTTTTGTAGATCACACCTTTTTTGAATAGGCGGGTAAACAGCCATTGTTCCCAACGGTAGTATTCCGGTGTGCAGGTCTTCACTTCGCGCGACCAGTCTATGCCCAGCCCCAACAATTTCAGTTGCTGTTTCATGTATTCGATATTTGAAT
This sequence comes from Gallionella sp., assembly GCA_013043965.1. Classification (GTDB taxonomy): domain Bacteria; phylum Pseudomonadota; class Gammaproteobacteria; order Burkholderiales; family Gallionellaceae; genus Gallionella. Next base: position 41,763 of record JABEVF010000101.1, read on the forward strand.
ACGTCCACTCTGCGGGCGGCACATTGTTCGCCATCGCGGCGTTCTCAGCGGGCAAGCCGAACGCGTCCCAGCCCATAGGTTGCATGACGTTATAGCCTTTCATGCGATGGTAGCGGCTCAGCACATCGCCTATGGTGTAGTTGCGCACATGGCCCATGTGCAACTTGCCGGAAGGATAGGGGAACATCGACAGGCAGTAGTACTTGGGCTTTTCGCTGTTCTCATCCGCACGAAATACCTGCTGGCCTTCCCAATCACGCTGCGCTTGTTTTTCGATGGACTCTGGATGGTAATTGGCTTGCATGGCTGGCTGTTCTGTAGGCTAAAAATATTTGTGGCATTATAACGGTTCGACTATGCACTGCGTTCACCTTCATTCTGCCTACTGCCGGGCAGTTAAATTGGAAGCGTCTTTTAAAATAGTAATTGCCTTTATTTTGCTGATGTTCACGATTTCTGTGCAAAGTGTGCAGATGCCTGCTTGGCTGCAACGGGACTCGGTTTCCCGGCCTTTAACCGTCGGCATGCTGCTAAGTAATGACGATAAGCTTATAACCGGTATAAATGCCCGGGTCTTGCTGCAAGCAGCAGACGGCAGTTCGATCAAACTGGGCGAGAACGCGATGCTTTCTCTTTCCAACCTCTCGCAACAACGTGACAACCAGCCATTGTTCACGGCCTTATTGGATGTGGCCAAAGGAGCGTTCCGCTTTACCACCTCTACGGTCGCGAAACTGAGGGCTCGTGAGATTTCGATCAAGGTAGCGGACGCGACGATAGGCATACGTGGTATCGGCGTTTGGGGTAAGGATGGTGACGATAAACGTTTAGTTTGTCTGATCGAGGGTAAGATTTCCGCAACCGGTGCAGACAAAAATGAGTTTTCCATGGACCAACCTTTGACCGTTTATAACATGCCCAAGGCTACCATTGCCTCAGGCATCGTCCCTGTCGATTCTGAGCAACTTGGGAAATGGGCGATGGAAACCGAAATCATTCCAGGCAACGGAGCTGCTGTCGCCGTAGGAAAATGGAAAGTGATTCTGCTAAGTGCACCCGACCAAGCTGCTGCACTTGCGGCCTACGACACTTGGCGTAATGCGGGTTACGCGGTAAGGATAGTTCCTGTCAGCCAAGAAGGTAAACCTGCTTATACTTTGCGCATCGATCAGTTGCCGACTCATGCGGAAGCCTTAGCGTTAGCGAATTCACTTGTTGGAAAGTTCGGTGCAGTCAGCCCGACTGTTGCACGCTGATTTCAGCAGGGTTAAACCTCTGTTAGAATCGCGGCCTAAAATTTTTATAATACTTCTGAGAGGATCATCAAACCATGTCAAGCAAACATCCAGTGATTGCCATCACCGGCTCTTCCGGTGCGGGTACCACCACAGCCAAGCGCGCTTTTGAAAACATCTTCCGCCGTGAAAAGATCAAGGCGGCGGTCATTGAGGGCGACAGCCTACATAGCTTGGATCGCATGGCCTTCCGCGCTGCGGCTGCCGATGCGGCTAAAGCGGGTAACAACACTTTCAGCCACTTTGGCCCCGAAGCCAACCACTTCGACAAGATCGAAGGCATGTTCAAACAATACGGCGAAACCGGCATGTGCAAGCGCCGCTACTATGTTCATAGCGAACCGGAAGCCATCGAACATAACAAGCATTTCGGTTTGAAAGATTTGACGCCCGGCGTGTTTACCCCCTGGGAAGACATAGAGGCAGACTCAGATTTGCTGTTTTATGAAGGCCTGCATGGTTTGGCCGTCGATGAAAACAAAGGCATTGATGCCGGCAAATATGTCGATTTGGGTATCGGGGTTGTTCCTGTCGTGAATCTGGAATGGATCCAGAAGATCCATCGTGATAAGGCTGAGCGTGGTTATTCAGCTGAAGCAACCGTAGATACCATCATGCGTCGCATGCCTGATTACATCAGATTCATCACCCCACAATTTTCCCGAACACATATCAACTTTCAACGTGTCGCCACCGTTGATACTTCCAATCCTTTCATCGCCCGTGATATTCCTACCCCGGATGAAAGTTTTGTCATCTGTCGCTTCCGAGATCCGAAAGGCGTGGATTTCCAATACATGTTGAGTATGATTCCTCACTCTTTTATGTCTCGCGCGAACACCTTAGTCGTTCCCGGCGGAAAGATGAGCTATGCAATGGAAATCATCTTGGCTCCTATCATGCATGACATGATCACGAGCAAGAAGAAATAGTACTTTGTTGCATTTATTAAAGGGTGATTAACATAACGGGGTGACCACCCTTTTTTAACACGCAGACGTAAAAAAAGCAGCCAAAGCTGCTTTTTTTACGTCTGCTGCTTAGTGAGCAGCGTGCTTGCGTAACTGTTTGATTGCTGCCAGCTGCGCAATCGCTTCGGCCAACTCGGCCTGTGCTTGCGCATAGTCAATATCAGAAGTGCGATTTTTCATCGCCTCTTCAGCATCTTGTTTAGCCTTCAACGCACGCGCCTCGTCCAAGTCTGCCCCGCGCATTGCGGTATCCGCCAAGATGGTGACCACATCGGGCTGCACTTCCAACATACCCCCCGAAACATAGATCAATTCTTCAGCCTCCTGATCGGGCAACTTCAACCGCACGGAGCCCGGCTTGATACGCGTCATCAAAGCAGTATGACGGGGGTAAATACCCAACTCGCCCATTTCGCCCGGGACAATGACAACTTCGGCGAGGCCGGAAAAGATCGAGGCTTCCGCACTTACGATGTCTACATGAACGGTCATTGCCATGATTTTCCTCTACTTAGTTGAGTGTCTTGGCTTTTTCGACTGCTTCTTCGATGCCGCCAACCATGTAGAACGCCTGCTCCGGCAAATGATCGTACTCACCGTCAACGATGCCCTTGAAACCCTTGATGGTTTCTTTCAGTGTCACGTATTTTCCCGGGCTACCGGTAAACACTTCCGCCACGTGGAAAGGTTGCGACAAGAAACGTTGAATCTTACGTGCACGAGATACTGCGAGCTTGTCTTCAGGTGCCAGTTCGTCCATACCCAGAATCGCGATGATGTCGCGCAACTCCTTATACCGCTGCAGAGTCTGCTGGACTTTGCGCGCCACAGAGTAATGCTCTTCGCCAACGACCAGAGGATCCAGTTGACGTGAAGTGGAATCCAGTGGGTCAACCGCTGGATAGATACCCAGAGAGGCGATGTCGCGGGACAACACAACGGTGGAGTCCAAATGCAAGAAGGTGGTCGCGGGGGCCGGATCGGTCAAGTCATCCGCTGGCACATAAACCGCTTGCACGGAAGTGATGGAGCCGACTTTTGTTGAAGTAATACGTTCTTGCAGACGGCCCATTTCCTCGGCCAGCGTCGGCTGGTAACCCACGGCGGATGGCATACGGCCCAACAGCGCAGAGACCTCGGTACCGGCTAGGGTGTAGCGATAGATGTTATCGACAAAAAACAGAATGTCACGGCCTTCGTCACGGAATTTTTCCGCCATGGTCAGACCGGACAACGCCACGCGCAGACGGTTACCGGGCGGCTCGTTCATCTGACCGAACACCATCGCAACTTTGTCCAGCACGTTGGAATCTTTCATCTCATGGTAGAAGTCATTACCCTCACGTGTGCGCTCACCTACACCGGCGAACACGGACAACCCGCTGTGTTGTTTGGCGATGTTGTTGATCAATTCCATCATGTTCACGGTCTTACCCACACCCGCACCACCAAATAGACCAACTTTACCGCCCTTGGCGAACGGGCAAACCAGGTCAATCACCTTGATGCCGGTTTCCAGCAGATCCACGGAAGGGGAGAGCTCGTCAAATTTTGGGGCGTTCTGATGAATAGAACGACGTTCCTCGCACTTGATTTCACCCGCGTCATCAATCGGGCGACCCAGCACGTCCATGATACGGCCCAGTGTGCCAGCACCCACCGGAACGGTAATAGGGCTATTGGTATTCAATACCGTCATGCCACGCTGCAGTCCGTCAGAAGAGCCCATCGCAATGGTACGAACCACACCGTCACCCAAGTGCTGTTGAACTTCGAACGTCAAGCCACTTTCAACGATATCGCTACCTGTTACCTGCAACGTCAGTGCATCGTAAACCTTCGGCATTTGATCGCGTGGAAATTCGATGTCGACCACCGCACCAATACTTTGAACAATCTTTCCTTGACTCATTTTGAGCTTCCCCGTCTAAATTAATTCTGTAATCAACCATGTGGCCGCATTAGCCAACTGTCGCTTCATCCTTAGGCTGTACTATGAATAACCTTTGCCTAATGCATCAACCAACCGCTGCTGCACCGCTACAGATTTCTGAAATCTCACGGGTAATCGCAGCTTGGCGCGCTTTGTTGTACACCAATTTCAGATCTGCAATGACACTCTTCGCATTGTCCGAGGCAGCTTTCATGGCCACCATGCGTGAACTTTGCTCGGATGCCATGTTCTCCACCACGCCCTGATATACCAGCGACTCGATGTAACGCAGCAGCAATGTATCAATGATCAACTTGGCATCGGGCTCGTATATGTAATCCCAATTACCTTTAGCTTCGCCCAACTTGTCACTCGTCAGTGGCAGCAACTGTTCCATACACGGCTCTTGCTTCATGGTGTTGACGAAATGGTTGTAACTGATATGTATCGCGTCAATCTCGCCCGCCACATAAGCATCCAACATCACTTTAACCGCGCCAATCAAGCTATCGACATGCGGAACATCGCCCAAGCCAGCCAGATGAGATTTAACCTCGGCACCGACACGGTTCATGAACCCGAAGCCCTTATTGCCAATCGCGCAGACAGCGACCGCCTTGCCCTCTGCTTCCCAAGCCTTCATACGGTTGATTGCCAAGCGCAGCACGTTGGTATTCAAACCGCCGCACAAACCCTTATCAGAGGTAACGATAATTACACCCACCTTTTTGATGCTGTCACGCTTAACCAAAAATGGATGTTTGTATTCTGGATTCGCGCGCGAAAGATGGGCGGCAACTGCACGGATCTTTTCTGCGTAGGGGCGAGCTGCACGCATACGCTCTTGCGCCTTACGCATCTTGGCTGCGGCGACCATTTCCATGGCGCGCGTAATCTTGCGTGTATTTTCTACACTCTTGATCTTTGCGCGTATCTCTTTACTGCCAGCCATGTGTCACCTCGACTTAGTAAACAGCAGATGCTTTGAATTTTTCAATCGCGGCGGACAACAGCTTCTCGTTGTCGGCATTCAGGTCTTTAGTAGACTCGATTGCATCCATCAAGCTCTTGTTATTTGATTTCAGGTAAGCATGGACAGCCGATTCAAAAGCCAATGCTTTAGCGACCGGCACATTGTCGAAGTAGCCTTTATTAACCGAGAACAATGTCACGGCCATTTCAGCCACCGACAATGGACAATACTGCAACTGCTTCATCAGCTCGGTTACCAGACGACCACGTTCCAATTGCTTGCGGGTAGCCTCATCCAAATCGGATGCGAATTGCGCAAAAGCCGCCAATTCGCGGTATTGAGCCAAAGCCAGACGCACACCGCCACCCAGCTTCTTGATGACCTTGGTCTGAGCAGCACCACCCACGCGAGAAACCGAGATACCAGCGTTTATCGCAGGACGGATACCGGCGTTGAACAAGTCAGTTTCCAGGAAAATCTGACCGTCAGTGATCGAAATCACGTTGGTAGGTACGAATGCGGAAACGTCACCGGCTTGGGTCTCGATGATAGGCAAAGCAGTCAAAGAACCAGTCTTACCTTTAACCGCACCCTTGGTGAAGGCTTCAACATAGTCTGCATTGACACGCGCTGCACGCTCCAACAAACGGGAGTGCAAATAAAATACGTCACCTGGATATGCTTCACGACCGGGTGGACGACGCAACAGCAGGGAGATTTGACGGTATGCCCAAGCTTGCTTGGTCAAGTCATCATAAACAATCAGCGCATCTTCGCCACGATCACGGAAATATTCGCCCATAGTACAACCGGCATAAGGAGCCAGGAATTGCATCGCAGCCGAGTCCGACGCGGTCGCGGCAACCACAATGGTATAACCTAGGGCGCCGTGCTCTTCCAGCTTACGCACCACGTTAGCAATGGTAGATGCCTTTTGACCGATAGCCACATAGATACATGTGATGCCCTGACCCTTTTGGTTGATGATGGCATCGATTGCAACAGCTGTCTTACCCGTCTGGCGGTCGCCAATAATCAATTCGCGCTGACCGCGACCAACCGGCACCATTGAGTCAATTGACTTAAGGCCGGTTTGTACGGGCTGGTCTACCGACTTGCGCGCGATAACACCGGGAGCAACCTTTTCAATCTTGTCGGTCATCTTGGCATTGACCGGACCCTTGCCGTCGATGGGCTGACCCAGAGCATTCACCACTCGACCGCACAATTCAGGGCCGACGGGCACTTCCAAGATACGGCCGGTACATTTGACAGTGTCACCTTCTCTGATATGTTCGTACTCACCCAGAATAACCGCGCCAACCGAATCGCGTTCCAAGTTCAACGCCAAACCAAAGGTATTTCCAGGGAACTCCAACATCTCACCCTGCATCACGTCCGACAGCCCATGCACACGAACAATACCGTCCGTCACGCTGACTACTGTGCCTTCAGTACGGGCTTGTGTTGCCGCATCAAAATTTTCGATGCGACTGCGAATCAAATTGCTAATTTCAGAAGGGTTGAGCTTCATCTGAGTTTTCCTTATTTCAATTATTCGTTCATTAGGCCAGTGCGCATGCCAATTCGGCCAGACGGGTGTTGGCAGAGCCATCAATCACCTTGTCGCCCATACGAATCACAATCCCGCCCAGCAAAGTCTTGTCTACGTTACAACCGAGTTTAATGTCGCACCCTAAGCGAATCTTTAGGGCCGCCGCAATCTTTTGCTGTTGCGCATCACTTAAAACGAAAGCTGAACTGACAGTGACTTGCGCTGATTTTTCTGCCGCGGCACGCAAGACTTCAAACATTTCCGCGATTTCAGCGACAACCGTCAAGCGGCCGTTCTGCGTCAACACGCGAACAAAATTACTTTGTTCCTTATTCAGCCCGCCCATCAATTGCAACATCAACTCTTCAAGCTGGCCATGCTTAACACGCGGGCTTGACACAAGCGCCCTTATGTCAACATTCACCATCATATCGGTCAAGTCATGCATCAAAGCGGACCACCCTTTTAAGTCAGCTTGGTTTTGTGCAACTGCAAACGCTGCTTGAACGTAAGGCCGTGCGATAGTATTGGCTTCAGACATGGCGTTTAAATTTCCGCGACGAGCTTGTCGAGCAAGTCATTGTGCGCTTTAGCATCAATTTCACGACCCAGAATCTTACTCGCGCCAGCCAGTGCAATCGCAGAAACCTGCCCCCGTAATTGCTCTTTAGCACGAAACACTTCCTGATCGATTTCTGCTTTTGCACCAGCAATGATGCGATCACCCTCCACCTTGGCTTGAGCTTTCGCCGCTTCGACAATTTCACTGGCCCGCTTTTCGCCATTGACCACAAGTTCACCGACCTTTTCCTTAGCTTCACGCAAAATTTCTGCGGAACGCTTAGCCGCCAGCTCCAAATCGCGCTTTGCTCGTTCGGCATTCGCCAAACCATCCGCGATTTGCTTTTTGCGTTGATCCAGTGCCGCCATGATTGGCGGCCAGACAAACTTCATGCAGAACCATACAAACAGTGCAAACATGATGGTTTGCGCTAGAAGAGTTGCATTGATATTCATGCAAGCTACCTTTCTTTAGTTATACGTTGTCGCTTGGCAAACTTAGTGCGCAACCGCAAACAGAACGTACATCGCAATACCGACAGCGATCATTGGAACCGCATCAACCAAGCCCATTACCACGAAAAATTGGGTGCGCAGCATAGGAATAAGTTCGGGCTGGCGCGCCGCACCCTCCAAAAAACGACCACCCAAGATACCGATACCCACAGCTGCGCCAAGCGCGCCCAAACCCATCATCAGTGCTCCAGCGACGTACAGCAGTGCATTTGCCATTTCCATTTGTGCTTCTCCTATATAAAATATAAAAAATAAAGTAAAGTTAAAGTCGATAGTTAATTAATTTTTAGTGATGTTCTTGATGCGCCATATCCAGATATACCACAGTCAATGTCATGAAAATGAACGCCTGCAAGGTAACAATCAGAATATGGAATATTGCCCAACCTAGTGACAACAGTATTTGCGAACCATACAAGGCAGTACTGCCAAGCGTCATTCCCGCCCACGCCCCCCCCATGAGGGCAATCAGAATAAATATCATTTCGCCAGCATACATATTGCCAAACAGGCGAAGGGCGAGAGAGATCGGCTTTGCAATCAGATTGACGCCCTCCAGCAACAGATTAACTGGCATACCCCACTTGCCAAAGGGCTGCAGCGTCAGCTCACCGACAAACCCACCAAGACCCTTCATTTTAACGCTGTAGTACAGCACCAATAGAAACACTCCTATTGCCATACCAAATGTGGCATTAGGATCTGTTGAAGGTACAACCTTGAAGAAAGGGAGACCCAACTCGTGCGCCAGCAAAGGAACATAGTCAATCGGCAACAAGTCCATCAGGTTCATTGAAAAAACCCAAAAGAAAATTGTTAGCGCTAAAGGGGCAATCAAATTGCTTTTAGCAGAAAACGACCCTCGCACACTGCTGTCAACAAACTCCACCGCCCACTCGCAGAAATTCTGCATGCCGCTGGGCACACCCGCAGAAATCGTTTTTGCCGCACTGCGGAACACCAACATCAAAACAACGCCCAACACCAGCGACATCAAGACCGTATCCAAATTAAGCGACCAGAACCCCATCCCCCTTGCTTCTTCAGGCGTACGCGCAACCCCCCAAACGCCATCTGGCAGCCGACCATACGTGAGATTCTGTAAATGATGTTTGATATATTCTGCTGACGTATGCAATTCACTAGACATTTTTATTCACTATCTCAGTCTTAAAACCACTTAAAAACAATCGGCCCATTGGCAAAACCACTTGACCCACTACAAATCCGCCCAACAGCGCGAGCGGCGATAATTTCAGAACTGCAAGGCAGAAACAAAACAGCACAAGAACCACCAAAAATCTTTCGGCGGCGTAAAAATACAAAAGCCTTAATTGATGATGCGCTTCATAGACAGGGCGCGAGGCGGCTTGACTCATTCTCCAAACCAACATCACCCCATTAACAGCAGATGTCCCACCACCGCTTAACACCGCTATCGCGTAGTCTGGCGAGTTTCTTATGCTAAAAACAACCCCTGCGACTACCAACGTGACCGAGACTTGCAACAAAATCACTTGGCGTGCTATTTTTGCTTCTATATTGGACAACGCGTTAATGATAGCGGCGTTTTCTGGGAGTGTCAAACATTGTTGGCTCACACCTTCGTCGATTTCACTCAATTTTTGTCCTTTTAGGTCTAATTACTTGTTATTTGAGCCTGACTAAAATTTCTTCGAGCTGGTCATGATTTGTATATTCGATGACTATTTTCCCGCTACCCTTGCTTCCCGGCTTAATCTCCACGCTCGCGCCTAACTGAGCACTCACTTCTTCTTGTAGTCGCTGGGTATCGCGGCTAATCTTTTCCGATTTTGCTCTCTTCTCTTTTTCAGGCTCGCTTGTTTGTTTTTGCACCAGCTTTTCTGTTTCACGTACAGACAAGCTCTCTAGCACAATTTTATTTGCCAGCATTATCTGTTGGGCGCTCTCGACCGATAACAATGCCCGCGCATGCCCCATGTCCAACTTATTTGTCATCAACAGGTTTTGCACGGGTTGTGACAATTTTAGCAGGCGCAATAAATTACTCGCCGCACTTCGTGACCGACCAACGGCATCTGCAGCGGTTTGATGCGTCATTTCAAATTCATCTATCAAACGTTGTATGCCCAACGCCTCTTCCAATGGGTTAAGATTTTCGCGCTGGATATTCTCAATCAATGCCATTGCCAATGCGACATTATCTTTAACGCTTCGCACCAGTGCTGGCACATGCGTCAAGCCCGCCAATTGTGCAGCGCGCCACCGTCTTTCCCCCGCGATGATTTCATAACTATCGTCATCTAATTGACGCACCAATATCGGCTGCATTACTCCCTGCGCCTTAATCGACGACGCGAGCTCCTTCAACGATATCTCGTCCATATATGAACGAGGTTGATATTTACCGGGTTTTAGCAGCAGCACGTTTAAGTCGCGCAACACATCGTCTTTTTCATTCTTGCTACCCGACAACAATGCATCTAAACCGCGCCCCAAGCCTTTATTTGGTCTTGCCATTTTCTTTCCTTTTATGCCGCTTTGATTTTTGAACTTAAATTTAGCATTTCACCAGCGAGCGCCAAATATGCCTGAGTTCCTTTGGACGTCCTGTCGTGATACAAGGCTGGCATACCATAGCTAGGAGCTTCCGCCAGACGAATATTGCGCGGTATGACTGTGCGATACACTTTATCTCCAAAATGCGCCTCAAGTTGTGCCGATACTTGTTGCGCCAACGCATTGCGCGGGTCAAACATAGTACGTAATAAGCCCTCAATTTCTAATACTGGATTCAAACTAGCCCTTACTTTTCGAATTGTATTGACCAAATCGCTCAAACCTTCCAAGGCATAATATTCGCACTGCATCGGAATCATGACCGTTTTGGCGGCGCACAAGCCGTTCAATGTCAGCAAATTCAAAGCCGGCGGACAATCTATCAAAACATAATCGTACTCGCTTATGACCGCCTGCAAACTTTCTTGCAAACGCATTTCCCGCTTGGGCATATCCACGAGCTCTACCTCGGCACCTGCCAATTCCCGGTTCGCTGGTAAAACATCATAACCACCCACACCCGCAGCTTTGCGGGCTTGTGCGACTGTTTTATTTCCCAGCAACACGTCGTAAACACTGGATTGCAAATCACGTTTTTCGATGCCGCTGCCCATGGTTGCATTGCCTTGAGGATCTAAATCCACAAGCAGCACACGCTGCTTCGACTCAGCCAAACTCGCGGCCAGGTTAACAGTGGTCGTCGTTTTCCCCACCCCACCCTTTTGATTCGTGACCGCTAAAACTCTAACCATGTTGTTTTACTCCATTACAAGACACGACAATCAAACTCCGCGCCGCATCTATTTTTGGCACCTGCATTGGAATTGCTTTCTCAACCCTATAACCTTCTGGCACACCCTCTAATTCTTTCTCGGCCCGCCCCTTCATGGCCACCCAACACCCGCGCTCTGCCATCAAATGACGAGTAATTTTCAAGAACTCACTCAAGTTGGCAAACGCTCTGGATATAATTCCGTCAAACAATTTGGTCGCCTTATAATCCTCAACACGGGAGCAGCAAACACTCACATTCTTTAAGTTCAGCTCTATGATCGCCTGCTGAACGAAACCTGTTTTTTTGCTATTACTATCCAACAAGATGAATTGCCACTGGGGGCGCGCGACGGCCAGAACCAGGCCAGGCAAACCCGCACCGCACCCTACGTCCAGCCAACGCCCGGGCCACAAATATGGCAATACCGCTAGACTATCAAGCAAGTGATGGCTTACCATTTCTTGCGGGTCACGAATCGCCGTGAGGTTATACACCTTGTTCCATTTGTGCAGTAGAGCCACATACTTCAACAGCAACCCTTGTTGCTTGGTGTCAATATTCAACCCCATTTCTTCAATTCCGGCACGCAACTCATCTGCCTGCCTCATGCTCCGCCCTGCGTTGCAACACCGCCTCGAAATCCGCGCTTCAAATGCACCAGCAACAAAGAAATCGCAGCCGGAGTAATCCCAGAGATTCTTGCCGCCTGAGCTATTGTTTGGGGTTTAAACTGATTTAACTTTTGTTGCACTTCAATCGACAACCCATGCACATCGCAATAATTCAAACCTTCCGGGAACACCAAAGTCTCATACTGCTGCGCCCGATCAATTTCTTCGCGCTGCCGCTCAATATAGCCTTGATATTTAGCTTGTATCTCGACCTGTTCGGACACTTTTTTATCTGGCACAGCGTCTCCCGCGCCAGATAAAGTCATCAGTGATTCATAATTCACACCCGGGCGGCGCAACAATTCATAAAGCGCGTACTCTCGTTCTATCGGCCTACCCAATACGCACACCGCATTTTCATACGTCAACATACGAGGATTGACCCAGGTTTGACGTAGACGTTGCTCTTCTAACACTATCGACTCTCTTTTTTTATCGAAAGCCTGCCACCGCGCATCGTCAACTATGCCCAGCTTTCTACCCATTTCCGTTAAACGCAGATCGGCATTATCTTCACGCAATTGCAAACGATACTCAGCCCGACTAGTAAACATCCGATAAGGCTCGGTCACACCACTAGTTATCAAATCGTCCACCAACACCCCAAGATAAGCCTCGTCACGTCCCGGACACCAAGCATCCCTGCCTTTTACTTGCAACGCCGCATTTAATCCCGCCAGCAAACCCTGGGCAGCCGCCTCCTCATACCCGGTTGTACCATTGATTTGACCCGCAAAGAACAACGCATGAATTACTTTGTTTTCCAAAGAGTTTTTAAGCCCAATCGGATTAAAGTAATCATATTCTATGGCATATCCAGGACGCAAAATATGAGCATTCTCCAAACCCCTGATGGAACGAACCAAATCCCATTGCACATCGAACGGCAAGCTGGTTGAAATCCCATTGGGGTATACCTCATTAGTGGTCAATCCTTCCGGCTCTAGAAAAATTTGATGGGAGTCTTTGTCAGAGAAACGCGTTATTTTATCCTCGATAGATGGGCAATAACGCGGCCCCACACCCTCAATAACACCAGTAAACAACGGCGAGCGATCCAATCCAGCGCGAATAATATCGTGCGTGCGCAGACTGGTTTCAGTTATCCAACAAGGCAACTGGCTAGGGTGCTGTGCGGCACTCCCCATAAATGAAAATACCGGAACCGGGTCATCGCCGGCCTGCTCCTGCATCAACGCATAATTGATAGTTCGCCCATCTATGCGCGGAGGGGTTCCTGTCTTTAATCGGCCCACAGGTAAACTCAACTCGCGTAAACGATGGGCAAGGCTAATAGATGGGGGATCTCCCGCCCTTCCTGCCGAATAACTAGCCTGCCCAACATGAATCAAACCCGAAAGAAACGTCCCCGCCGTAAGCACCACCGCTTTAGCACTAAACCGCAAACCCAATTGCGTAATCACCCCCACAACCCGATCCTGGTCGACCAACAAGTCATCGACAGCCTGCTGAAACAACCAAAGATTTGGCTGGTTTTCCAAGCGCCTGCGTATTGCCTGTTTATACAGCAGCCGATCAGCTTGCGCACGCGTTGCGCGCACCGCGTGGCCTTTGCTTGCGTTTAGGATACGGAACTGAATTCCACTTTCATCGGTAGCTGCCGCCATGACACCGCCCAACGCATCCAATTCTTTAACCAAATGCCCCTTCCCTATCCCCCCTATGGATGGATTGCAAGACATCTGACCCAGCGTTTCAATATTGTGACTTAACAACAAAGTAGCGCAACCCGCGCGCGCACTTGCAAGAGCCGCTTCTGTGCCTGCATGTCCCCCGCCAACCACAATCACATCGAACGTTTTTGGAAAATTCATAAACTAAAACCCGTAAAGAACTTGCATCATACAACAGTCGCAACACAAACCAGGAGGGATTGTTTCACGTGGAACACGTTTTTTATTTGCCAATGCAGAATCGGCTGAAAATCTCACCCAGCAAATCATCGGCTGTAAACTCCCCGGTTATGCTGTTCAGTGCGTACTGAGCCAACCTTAACTCCTCCGCGAAAAACTCAGGGTGATCAATTACATTTTCAGCCAGAAAGAGCCTTGATTCCGCCTCCTGCAAAGCCAGCAAGTGCCGTTCTCTGGCCATAAATAGCCCGCTCTCTATGTTGCTCCAGCCTATCATTTGCAGCATTTTTTGGCGCAACTCAGGTATCCCCTCACCAGTTTTTGCCGAAACGGCAACCTCCTTGTCGACCTCTTGATTAATTTCGTTTTTTTGTAGCAAGTCAATCTTGTTAAACACGTGCAATTGGGGGATTCCCGATGGTAAAGAGGCAATGATTCCGCTCTCTTCTAGGCTGATGGGTTGATTGGCTTCGCGCAGCAATAGAATAAGATCAGCTTTTTTCAATGTTTGACGGGTTAAGGCGATACCCATTTTCTCAATCTCGTCCTCAGAGTCACGCAACCCGGCTGTGTCCATGATATGAAAAGGTATTCCTTCGATATGAATCTCTTTGCATATGACATCTCTTGTTGTGCCGGGAACATCACTAACCAAGGCAACCTGCTCGCCAGACAAATAATTAAGCAGGCTGGACTTACCCACGTTGGGCTGCCCGACTAAAACGACGTAGGCTCCTTCCCTCAACAAACTCCCTTGTTTGGCGGCATCCAGTGTCTTCTTTAGCCCGCTTTGAATTTTCTGTAGCTGAGTGTTTCTCCGCCACACATCGACACTCTCAATGTCTTCTTCGGGAAAATCCAACATTGCCTCAACTAGCATTCGCAGATTGACCAGATCCGAAACCGTATTTTGAACAGCGGCGGAAAAGTCACCTTGCAAAGAACGCATCGCGCTGCGTGCAGCCTGTGTGGTTGTCGCATCTATCAAATCAGCAACCGCTTCCGCCTGGGCAAGATCTAACTTGTCATTTAAATAAGCTCGGCGTGTGAATTCGCCTGGCTCCGCAAGCCTTGCACCTAGACAAATACAGCGCTGCAAAACCATCTGCAAGACGGCAGCCCCCCCGTGCCCGTGTAATTCAAGTACGTCCTCCCCGGTGTAAGAATGTGGGGCGACAAAAAACAACACAAGGCCTTGATCTATAGGCTGACCGTTAGCGTCGGGGAAATTTGCAAAATGTGCATATCTAGGCTTAGGAGAAAGTCCAAGAATTAATTCGGCAATTGCGGCGGTCTGTGACCCCGAAACGCGCACAATCCCGATACCACCACGGCCCCGGGCCGTGGCAATAGCGACTATCGTATCAGTGCTTGTCAGCAAGGCCTTGAGCCTCTAAACCACGGGTGATATACCATTGCTGGCCTATCGATAATATATTATTAACAATTGAATACAAAACCAGGCCTGCGGGGAAAAAGAAAAACACGACGCTAAATATGACCGGCATGATTTTCATTAACTTTGCTTGCATCGGATCGGGAGGTGCGGGATTTAGTTTGCTTTGTAAAATCATGCTAGCGCCCATTATTACAGGTAGAATGTAATATGGGTCGGCGGCGGACAAATCATGTATCCAACCAAAAAAAGGCGCGTTACGCATTTCTACGCTTTCAAGGATCGACCAGTAAAGAGCAATAAAAACCGGTATCTGTATCAATACGGGTAAACACCCCCCCAGTGGATTGATTTTTTCAGTTTTGTACAACTCCATCATCGCCTGATTCAGCTTTTCCCTATCATCACCATATTGTTTCTTGATTTTTTCGAGCTTCGGTGCGACCACCCGCATTTTTGCCATCGAGCGATAACTTGCTGCAGACAAGGGAAAGAATAATAACTTAATAAAAAACGTCAACAAAATAATGGCCACACCCCAATTTTGCACCCACCCATGCAACCAAGTCATCAGCCAAAACATCGGCTTAGCAATAATAGTCAGCCAACCATAATCCACACTCAACCCTAATCCAGGCGCGATGTTGTCCAAGCTTGATATCGCAGGTCCAGCATACAACGAAACGGTTACACTACCGTTTCCCTTCGGGGTTGTCACTTGAATAGGTACAATCACCCCCACCGCGAACAAGCCATTATCTAACTTGCGCGTAAAATATTCTCGATCAGAATGTTCCTTTGGCAACCAGGCTGCAACAAAATAATGCTGCAAAATGCCAATCCACCCGTTGTCACTTTCTTTCGGGTACTTTGCCTTATCTTTTTCGATAGAGGAAAACTCGACCTTCTGAAGTTTTTCTTTTTCCGTAAAAACGGCTGCACCCGTATATGTAGGCACAAACCTTATTCCTCCGGCAGGCTCTTTACTGTCTCTTACAAGTTGAAAATAAGCAGAGGTAGCGACAGGTTCGGTAGTTCCGTTATCGACGTCGTACGACAGGTCAATTAAATAGCTTCCTTTGTGAAAGGTAAACAATTTAGCAACCTTAATTCCCGCATGATTTACGGTGGTTAAACGAACTTCAATCTTTTCGGCGGCATCGGTAAACTCATAACTATCATGTTCAGACACAAACAAACTATTGTGACTAGGCATATCGAAACCCAACAATCCACTCTGCGCCGTATAGTTGTGTGTATTAGCCCCTTTCTCAAACAACGAGAAGGGTTTGGATTTATCAAGCCCATCGGGTTGCTTTAAAAACGATAGTCGTTGTATATCACCACCGAGCGTATTAATCTCGACAAGCATTGTATCTGTTTTAACGGTAATAATTTTTCCCTCAACAGTCGATACTGCCTGTTGTGAAATTTGGCCCGTCTCCGCTTCTTTTTTATTACCTAGCCTTTGAATAGGTGTATTTGATGGCGAAGTTTGCTGCACCACCTCTTGTGGAGCATGGAATTTTTGCCAACCGTCCCAAACCAATACTAAAGAAAATGAGAAAATTAGGAACAGGAACAATCTCTGAATATCCATGATGTATTTATTTATGAATTATGGGATCGGATCATAACCACCTGAATTCCAGGGATTACAACGAGAAAGGCGTTTAATAGTTAACCACCCACCCTTAAATATACCGTGACGCGCTAAAGCCTCACAAGCATAGTTAGAACAGGTCGGTGTAAAACGACAAGTGGGTGGACTAAGAGGACTAATAAAAAATTGATAGCCGCGTATTAGCTTAATAAGGATTAAGCGCATCGTACCTCTAATTGACTGAATAAACTTGCCAATTCAACACGCTGAATTGCTAAAGTTAATGCGCTAGCACGGCGAATTTGAACTACCAGATCCAACTTATTATCCTTAACAGGATGGGATCGGAATACTTCTCGTACGGTTCGCTTATTTTTATTCCGCTCAACCGCCTTATGCATACATCTCTTGCTGGCAATTATTCCTAATCTTGCGACTTTTTCATTATTAGCTACGAAGTACAATTTGTAGTATTGATTGCTTATACTTTTAGATTTAAGGCAACGAGCAAAACCTTCAGGACTCGGTATACGCTGTCCAGCACCAAATGCGTATTTTTTTTTACACCGCGAGTCTTGCACGGCCTTTAGCACGACGAGCGCGTATTACAGCACGTCCACCGCGAGTTTTCATGCGCACCAAAAATCCGTGTGTGCGTTTTCTTTTAATAACAGAGGGTTGGTATGTGCGTTTCATTTAATAATCCTAGTGAGTCGTAAAACGTAGCATTACAATACCTTACGTCCTTTATGTCAAGATAAATTTGCTTTTATATTGTGGATAAGTTTGGTTATGACCTGTAGAATGTTGTTAGTTATTTGCAATTACAATCGAAACTTATGCAGGAAAATATTCTTTGGGATTCATGCTTGCTTTCATTTGAAAAAAGTCTATCTCCTCAACAATTCAAAGCGTGGATCAAACCTCTGCGGCTAGTCAAAGAGCGCGGAGCTTTAGTTCTGACAGCCCCAAACAGCTTTACTTTAAAATTAGTACAGGAGCGATTCTTTTCCGAGATAAATAGACAAGCTGGGTTGGTATATCCGTCAATTCCTAACTTTGAATTTCGTGTTCAAGAATCAGAGACTTTAAGTAAATCGAACCCTAAATCAGAACTAAAAACACAACTCAACCCAGAGGCCAAACCAAAGACGGAGGTTTCGTTTCGCGGTTATGGCAAACTAAACCCTAACCTAACCTTTGACAATTTTGTAATTGGAAAAGCAAATCAATTAGCATTTGCTGCTGCAACACAAGTAGCTGAGTTATCAGGCTCTTCTTACAACCCACTATTCATTTATGGTGGTGTTGGTTTGGGGAAAACTCATTTGGCACAAGCGATTGGCAATCAAATTAAATCCAATAAACCAGATGCAAAAATTTGCTATATGCATGCGGAACGCTATGTAAGTGATGTGGTTCGGGCATATCAAAGTAATAAATTCGAAGAATTCAAACAGTATTACCATTCTCTAGATATTTTATTAATAGATGACATTCAATTTTTTGCGGGTAAAAACAAAACTCAGGAAGAGTTCTTTTATGCTTTCAACACATTAATTGACTCCCATAAGCAAGTTATTCTAACTAGTGATACATTCCCTAAAGAAATTTCTGGTTTAGAAACTCGTTTAGTGTCGCGCTTTGGTTGGGGTTTGACTATATGTATAGAGCCACCAGAATTAGAAATGCGTGTAGCAATTTTACTTAAAAAAGCCTCTTTGAACGGGTACGAACTTGACGACACAGTCGCTTTTTTTATAGCAAAACACGTAAACTCAAACATACGGGAATTAGAAGGTGCATTAAAAAGGGTTGAGGCCTTTGCAAAATTTCATAAACGCGCGATCACCGTTGAAACCTCCAAGGAAGCATTGAAAGATATTTTAGTAGCACAAATTCGTCAAGTTTCCATTGAAAATATTCAAAAAACGGTAGCAGAGTATTACCGTATAAAGATAACCGAATTGCTTTCTAAAAAACGCACTCGAAATATTGCACGACCAAGGCAAATTGCAATGAGCCTAACTAGAGAATTAACATCTATGAGCCTACCAGAAATTGGCGCATCATTCGGTGGTAGGGATCACTCAACAGTCATTCATGCCTGTAAAATGATGGCGAAATTAAGGGTAAGCGATACAACTCTTGGAACAGATTACAAAATATTATTACAAACTTTAAGAGGATAAAACTGTAGTCAAGTTGTTAATGAAATATGGGTAAGTACTATTTATTTGACTTGAAGGAATATTATAAACATTAACTAACATAGTTATACAGCGTTAGATATTACCAATAGCAGTATTTATTCTATTGAATATAAATAAAATTTAGAGTTACAAACAGAATACACAACACTTATTAGTTTTATTAGGTATATATATTATGTTTATTAAAAAAACAGAAAAACAAACCGTACTAAAGCCTTTGCAAGTAGTGATTGGTATTGTTGAACGCAAACAAACCTTACCTATACTCTCCAATGTACTGATAGAAAAAGAAGCTGGTAAGATTCGTTTTACAGCTACGGACTTAGAAATTCAAATTACAACAACGGTAATATCCCAAGACGATGATCTCGCTCCTTTATCAATTACTGTTGGCGGGAAAAAACTTCAAGAAATACTTCGCATCCTTCCAGACCAAAGTGAAATTTCAATCGAAATCAAGGACAACAAGGCTCAGATTAAATCCAACAAAAGTCGATTTAGTTTACAAACATTACCCCCTCAAGATTTCCCAAAATTAAGTAATCAATTACTTAACCCCAAAAAAATATTGTTAACCCAGAAAAAATTGAAAGCATTATTACTTTCAATTCAATATGCAATGGCACAGCAAGATGTTCGTTATTACTTAAATGGTGTTTTACTGATTATTGAAAGCAATCAATTAAAAGCGGTCGCGACAGATGGCCATAGACTTGCATACAATGCAATTGGAATAGAAGGAAATTACGAAAAACACGAAATTATTTTACCCCGCAAAGCAATTATTGAGTTATGTAAACTATTGAACGATAGCGAAGAAGCTGTAGAAATTGAATTTTCTACTCAACAAGTTAAAGCTGATTTTTCTGGGATAACATTAATTACAAAAGTTATAGATGGAAAATTCCCTGATTACGAAAGAGTAATTCCTAAATATACTAATCATTTATTAATGAACCGAATTCAAGTACAACAAGCTTTACAACGTGCAGCAATTCTTTCAAATGAAAAATTTCGCGGAGTTAGGTTTGTTTTAACCGAGAAGAAACTAACAATTATCAGTAGTAACAGCGAACAAGAAGAGGCACAGGAAGAAATTGAAATAAACTATCATGGTGAAGCAATTGATATTGGTTTTAATGTTAATTATCTAATGGATGGATTGAATAATATTGAGGGTGAATTGGCGACATTTTCTTTTGGGGATCCAAACAGTTCAATTCTGATCACCACAAGTCAAATTCAAGAATTTCGCTATGTTGTTATGCCGATGAGAATTTAATTACTCCATAATTATTTACTAACGAAGCGAAACTGGTGTTCCACGTGAAACAAAAAACAAGAAAGTAAACTAATGAGTGATTACGATTCAAGTAGTATTAAAGTACTTAAGGGATTGGAGGCTGTTCGTAAACGTCCTGGTATGTACATAGGCGATACCAATGATGGTACTGGTTTGCACCATATGGTTTTTGAAGCGGTAGATAATGCGGTTGATGAAGCCTTGGCTGGATATTGCAATGAAATTAGTGTGATTATACATGCTGATAATTCAATTAGTGTCAGTGATAATGGGCGAGGTATTCCTACCGATATCCATAAGGAGGAGAATCGTTCTGCGGCAGAAGTAATTATGACTATTCTGCATGCTGGGGGTAAATTTGATAGTAACTCTTACAAGGTGTCGGGGGGGTTGCACGGTGTTGGGGTTTCGGTTGTTAATGCTTTATCAGAATGGTTGAAACTAACTATTCATCGTGATGGTAAAGAGCATTTTATGGAGTTTTGCCATGGTGACCCGGTTGCTCCACTAAAAGAAGTGTGCTCCTCTATAAAAAAAGGAACGATAGTCCATTTTTTGGCTGCAAAAGAAACGTTTGGGTTGATCGAGTTTCATTTTGATATATTAGCTAAGCGTTTGCGTGAATTATCTTTCCTGAATAATGGAGTAAAGATATCGCTAATAGATCAGCGTAATGGAAAGGAAGAAAATTTTGCATTTAGCGGGGGGATTAAAGGATTTGTGGAATATATGAATCGCAATAAATCACCTTTGCATCCTACTGTATTTTATGCGATTGGTGAAAAAGATGGCATAACGGCAGAAATTGCCATGCAATGGAATGACTCTTATCAAGAAAGCGTGCAATGTTTTACTAATAATATTCCGCAGCGTGATGGAGGGACGCATTTAACAGCATTGCGTGCAGCGATGACTAGGACGTTAAACGGTTATATAGAAGCCGAGCAAGTAGCAAAAAAGGCCAAGGTGGAAACATCGGGTGATGATATGCGTGAGGGTTTAACCGCTGTGTTGTCGGTTAAATTGCCGGATCCTAAATTCTCATCACAGACTAAAGATAAATTAGTTTCATCAGAAGTTCGTCCTGTAATTGAAGAGCTGGTGGCCGAACAAATGGGCGCATTCTTATTGGAAAAGCCTAATGATGCAAAGATTATTGTGAATAAAATTATAGAAGCGGCGCGTGCACGTGAGGCGGCAAGAAAAGCGCGCGACTTAACCCGACGCAAGGGAGTGTTAGATGGAATGGGTTTGCCGGGTAAGTTAGCGGATTGTCAGGAGAAAGACCCTGCTCTTTCCGAGTTGTATCTAGTTGAGGGAGATTCTGCTGGTGGCTCAGCCAAGCAAGGCCGTGATCGTAAATTTCAGGCTATCTTGCCGCTTAAAGGAAAGATTTTGAATGTAGAAAAGGCGCGCTTCGAAAAGCTAATCGCCTCTCAAGAAATAGCCACATTAATTACCGTGCTTGGCACGGGTGTTGGAAAAGAAGAGTACAACCCAGATAAATTGCGTTACCACCGTATTATTATTATGACGGATGCGGACGTCGACGGCTCGCATATCCGTACTTTGCTGCTGACTTTTTTCTATCGTCAAATGCCTGAACTGGTCGAGCGTGGCCACATCTACATCGCACAGCCTCCGTTGTATAAAATTAAACAGGGAAAAGATGAGCGCTATCTCAAGGATGACCAAGAGATGAAAATTTATATGCTCAAGTCCGCACTAAACAATGCCACGCTATATCCTTCTGCGGATGCGACCCCAATACAAGCACAACCACTGGAGGAGATTGCGAAACAATACTTTCTTGCCGAAGCTGTGATAGATCGCTTGACTCGATTCACTGCGCCGGAAGCCAGTCACGCGTTATTGATTCTTCCTGCGCTCTCGTTGGAGGATATACAACAAGCGCAACACAGCGCACAGTTGTTGGAAGCTGCGTGTGGTGGCGACATCAAAGTCACTGTAGATTCCGAAGAAGGGGGGGGGTATCGCCTGCGTTTGGAAAAGCTGTATCACGGCAACTATTCGGTCAGTTACATGGATCGTGAATTCCTTAAAGGGAGTGATTATGTGCAAATTCGTCAAGCAGCCGACATACTTAATGGGTTGATTAAAGTGGGCGCTTACATTTCTCGTGGCGAACAAAAACGTAACGTGACCAGCTTTAAACAGGCTATTGAGTGGTTGCTTGAAGAAGCCAAGCGGGGTGTAAACATCCAGCGTTACAAAGGTTTGGGTGAGATGAATCCAGAACAGTTGTGGGAAACTACTATGGATGTGACAAATCGTATTTTACTCAGAGTCCGTATTGAGGATGCTATCTCGGCCGATGAGATATTCACCACCCTAATGGGTGACGTAGTTGAGCCCAGGCGTGCATTCATCGAAAAAAATGCGCTGGGTGTAAAAAATCTGGATGTCTAAATTTTGTTATTGTAGGTTTTCACAATTTTCAAGAGAGCTGGTATTAAAACCTTAAAAAGGGTTGTGCAAAAAGTGGGTATTTAAAAATTGGCCACGACGAACTCGTGGCTAATTTTGTTTGATTCGGTTAGAAATAATAGACACAAATCCAAAGTTGATAGATAAATCCTATTATGCCGATTCAAAAAACCTATTTGCTGAAAGCAGGTTTTCCTTGCACACTGCCTACTCTTCCCGTCGATCCGGCACGGGCTGTCAGCTGGAATATTACACAGGAATTATTATGTCGTCTAAACCGCATCAAGCCATTCATTATTTTTTCCCGTTAGTTATGCTAGGTGCCACATTGCCAGCCTATGCCAAAGAAAATTTATCAAGCTGGAAGTTGCCCGCGGTTCAAATCCCAAAGGACAATCTACAGTCAACATCCAAGATAGCCCTTGGTAAGCAACTTGTTTTCGACATGCGGCTGTCGAAAAATGAATCCATGAGTTGTGCAAGTTGTCATCTGCCTGCTGCTGGCGGCGGATCACTTACACCTCGCGCCTTTGGGCATGGCGGCGAGCTTGGTCGGTGGGCACCGAGTTGGAATAATTCCGGTTACTATACTTCCCAGTTTTGGGATGGGCGCGCCGCCTCACTGGAGGAGCAAACTGGATGTCTGGCTGGTCACATGGGCCCAATTACTGCGCCCGGCGAAATGGCCACCTCAATGGATGAGGTGGTCGCCAAGTTGAATGCGATTCCTACCTACAAGAAGCAATTCAACAATGTTTTCGGCAGCGATGTCACGCCAGAGGCTATAGCAAAAGCGATTGCAGCCTTCGAGCGTACGCTGGTTGCGCGTAAAGCGCCTTTCCAACGATTAAGGTTAGGTCGTGATCGCGAAGCGAGCCACGACCTAAACCGTTTGTTGGACGAGTCCGGTTAAGACCCACAAACGTTATGCAAATATC
>JABEVF010000102.1 GCA_013043965.1 Gallionella sp.
AACAAAGCGAGCCGATGAAAACAACGAAAAAATGACCTGCGTAGCGTCAATGCTTCACGTTGACTTCACTGCACGGGGAGTTTTGCAAGAGGCTCAGTATGAGTAAGATGTTACATATTGACGGGTGTGGCGAATACGGCAGGTGCAGGGGGTGCGACAGATGGCACGGGCACGGCGGCAACGTTTAATCGCCCTTATGGCATCACCACCGACGGCACCAACCTGTATGTGGTGGATCAGAGCAACTGCAAAATCCGCAAGATCGTGATCGTCACCGGCGTGGTGAGCAGCTTGACGGGTGTGGCGAATACGGCGGGTACATGGGGTGCGACAGACGGTGCGGCTGCGGCGGCATTGTTCAACTATCCTACTGATATAACCTCCGACGGCAGCAGCTTGTATGTGGTGGATCAGGGCAACAACGAAATCCGCAAGATCCAGTAAACGGGTGTTGTAAGGTTGCAAAATGAAAACTGCCCGCTGATGCGGGCAGTTTTTTTGATACTTAAATTCGTTTGTGTTTTAAGGGATCGCAACGTGTTGCAACAAAGTCCTACGAGCTACGGCGAACGGTGCACCGGTCTTCGCCCGTGCGCACCACTCCAGCACGACATCCGATAGCTTTGCATAGCCATTCCACTAATCCATCAAAAAACGATGAATAAGTGGTTGGTTAAATCGAGCTCACACAGAGGTGTTTCCGCGACTTTGCGCTCCCACGGATATTTTTTGGTTTGCAACGTGAGCGTTAAAACTCGCGTATCCACAGCAGCCGCGTTGCGATGCCCATCCGTTGGAGCAGGGCTTGCATATCCAGTCTGGCGAGGTTCATGTGCACTTTTGCGTTGACCAGAAAATAACTGCTGTTCACGGACATATTGGCCACGTTGAAGGCATTGTTGGGCAGGCGGCTTGAAACATTTGCGAGGTCGCTGAAGGGGAGAGTTTGACGGGCTACCACCAGCGTGTCGGCACTGGACAGCGACATGCCGGTCATCGCCGCGATGACTTCAGCCGATGCGGTGTTGATATTGACCGGGGTGCTGCCCGGCAAAAAAATCACGTAGGGTTTGAGCTGGTTCAGCAATGAGAGAGAAAATCCGGGCACGGCGAGCAAGTCTTCCACCTGGGTGTAGCCCATGACCTGTGCGTTGCTGCTGTTGGCCATCACCGGCGTTGTTGGCAGGACCGGCGCGGCGTTTTGCGACAGGCCTGTCGCAGGCACGGCAGATGCTTGTTGTGCGAGTGACGGCAACATGCTGCTCGATGGAGCCAATGCTATCTGGCTGGCCGCGGTCTGGGCCAGTGCGGGGTCGATTTGCAACAGGGTGAGCAGCCGCCCAAAGGTGGCGACCGCAATCGGGTCGACGATGCCGTTGGGGCAGAGATTGGTCAAGTTGAAGAGCGCTTGCGCATCGCTGATCGTGCCCGACAGGTTGGTGCTGCTGGTGTCGGTCTTGCCGTTTTCGACATACTGGTCCAGCGGCGTTTCTGCCAGCGGCGCGGCCCACGGTTCATTCAGCGTGTCCACATTGGAGTATTTGGCATCCTCGCGCAAAATCAAACCCGCCCAGTCCAGCGCGCCGAGCAATATCCATTGTTTTTGCAATTGCAGGCGCTGGTTCTCAATCAAACGCACTTGCACCTGCTGTTGCCAGAACAGGCTCGCGACGATGGTGATCGCCAGCGTGGTGAGCAGCAAGGCGATGATGACGGCCACGCCGCGTTGCTGGTGTGGTGTGGGGCGGCGCTGTTTCATACCGCCCCCAGCAGAAAGAGTTTGATCAGGCCATTGTCGCTGTTCGGTCGTTTCAGCACGACCTCCAGTCCCGTGGGATTCAACCCGTTACCCATACTCGCCATCGCGGCCGCATCCATGCCGGGTTGCCAGCTGCCGTCCAACCAGACGCGTAGCGACATCGCGGTCACCCCGGTTTGCAGCAGTACGGCAGGGGTCGTGTCGGTGTCGTTGACCGCCGCGAGCCACAGCTGATCCAGCTGGTTCAAGTCGCGCGTGGCCGACGATGCGCGGCGGGTCAGATTCCCGTTCTGGACCCGATAACTGATGACTTGCAGCTTGGAGGGCTGGTCGTCCGCGTACACGGTGCGTACCAGTGTCAGCTGGTTTGCCAGCGTTTGCAGAGGGGGGCGATTGGACAGGGTGGAGGCGTTGGCCAGCTGCGCGCAGTCGTTTTGCAATTGCGCGAAGGCAAGCTGCATGCCGCGCGTTTGTTCGAGCTCGGCGGTTAGCGCACCGCGCGCCCGCACGATGCCGTCCAGCCCGCGCCAGCCGATGACCGCGACCAGCCCCAGGATGCTGATGGCGACCAACAGTTCGACCAAGGTCAAGCCGCGCTGGGCGGGTGCGATGTTATTGCGCACTGGACACCACCTGCGTCAGTTTGATGATGCGCCGGGTGTGCTGGCTATCAAACACACCGACTTCCACGCGGAGAAAAAAAGGATTGGGCGTGGCAAAGACTTGCTCGTCGCACAGCAACGCCAATTCATCTTGCGGGCACGCGAATTGGCGTTTGCCCAAGGCTGGCCATTCTTGCGCCATGCGTATTTGTGTCAGCCGGTTCTCGGCGGACCAGGTGGCCATCATGGCGGCGCGCAAATCGCCGCTGTTCTGGGTCAGGCTGCCCACGGCGCGCAGGCTGGCGCCCAGTGCGGTGCCCACGATCACCAGGGCGACCAGGACTTCCAGCAAGGTAAATCCGCGATGTTTGTACACGTCGTTATTCAACCTCGAAGTGACCGATGCCGTCCGCACGGATCGCGACATGGGCATCCCCCACCGTGAACGTGAGCAGGAAGGGTTTGTCTATGGGTTCGCGGCCAAAAATGACGCGCAGGGGCGTGGTTGTGGGGATGGGGATCATGGTAAGGCTGACGGGGCCGCGTTTGAAGTTGCGCTCGCGCAGCAGATCGTCTTGTTGCAGCATCTGCCAAATCTTTTTTTCACGGATAAGGAACCGGTACTGGTTGGCATCCGCCTCGAAGGCGACGGGGCTGTTGCGCACGATGGCTTCGTCGCGTGCCAGCTGCAACAACAGCGCGATGCGCTGCACGTCTTGTTGCAGGACTTGTTTATCGTCGGGCATCGCCTTGAATGACACCATGCCCAGAATGATGCCCGCGATCACCATGACCACCAGCAACTCCAACAGGGTGAAGCCGCGAGCCCGGTGTACGGGGCTAAACGTGATGCCGCTTACAGGTCCCACGAGCCTATGTCGGCATCGTTACCCACGCCGCCCGGCTGGCCATCCGCGCCCAAAGAAAACACGTCTACCTCGCCCTTGATACCCGGGGATAAGAACTGGTAGGGGTTGCCCCACGGGTCTTTGGGCAGTTTGTCCAGATAACCGCCGGTTTTCCAATTGTTCGCCGCAGGTCCTCCGGTGGGTTTGCTGACCAGGGCTTGCAGGCCTTGTTCGGTGTTCGGATAGTGCTGGTTATCCAGCTTGTAGAGCTTGAGTGCCTGGATGATGGTGGAGATGTCCTGCTTGGCCGCCGTGATGCGTGCGTCATCGGCACGCCCCATCAGCTTGGGCACGACCAGGGCCGCCATGATGCCCATGATGACGACCACGACCATGATCTCGATCAAGGTGAAGCCGCGCTGGTTTCTGCGTGACGGGGTGCGGTGTTGGGAAAAATCAAAAAGACTGTTCATGGTGTCGGTTCGCGGGGGGTGAAGTGAGGTGCGAGTATAAGACCAAACCCTATCTTCAAGGGTATAGATTTTAGTGCTTTGAGGTTGAACCCGCGTTTCAGTTTTGGACAGTTCCTGCTGTAGAATCAGCCGCTATGAATAAAGCCTTTACACGAGAAACCGATAGCGATGACGATGAGCTGGAGCCGGCATTAAAGCTGCCTGCGGGCGTCAGGAATTACATCACGCCGCAAGGCCAGCGACGCTTGCAAAACGAACTGGATGAGTTGTGGAAGGTCGAGCGCCCAGCGTTGGTGAAGACTATCACGTGGGCCGCGTCGAACGGCGATCGCTCGGAGAATGGCGACTACATCTACGGCAAAAAACGTTTGCGCGAGATCGACAGGCGCATCCGTTTTTTGCGCAGACGGCTGGACCTGTCCGAGGTGGTAGATCCGGCGCTGCGCAAGCAATGCGAGCAGGTCTTTTTCAGCGCGACCGTGACGGTGTGCGATGACAGCGGTGTAGAGAACACCTACAGTATCGTAGGCGTGGACGAAGCCGATGTGGCGCGCGGCCGCATCAGCTGGGTCTCGCCGCTGGCGATGGCATTGCTCAAGCTGCGCGTCGGTGATGTGGCGAATTTGCGCACCCCGGCCGGGGTGAGCGAGCTGGAAGTGATCCGCATCGTTTATGCGGAATTGGACTAATTGTTTTGCTCATAAGCATGCCGAACTTGCTACAATCACCCCGTTTTAAAACGAATGCACAACCAAATAATATCCGGAGGCGACATGAAAAAAATCGAAGCGGTGATCAAGCCATTTAAGCTGGATGAAGTGCGTGAGGCCTTGTCAGATGTGGGGGTGAGCGGTTTGACGGTGACCGAGGTCAAGGGTTTTGGCCGGCAAAAAGGGCATACCGAGTTGTACCGCGGCGCGGAATACGTGGTCGATTTCCTGCCCAAGATCAAGGTTGAGGTCGTGGTCGCCGGCGAATTGCTGGATGTCGCTGTCGAGGCGATCATCAAAGCGGCGCATACCGGCAAGATCGGCGACGGCAAGATTTTCGTGTCCTCCATCGAGCACGTGATCCGTATCCGCACCGGCGAAACGAACGAAGCCGCCCTGTAGCACCCGATTTTCAGTCCGACGCGCGGGCTCTGATTTACCAGTGCCGCCAGGATGCGTATAATCCGCGCTTTGCCGAAACGGATTATTATGCGCATTATTCAAAAAGCATTGACTTTCGACGACGTACTGCTCGTTCCTGCTTATTCCAATGTGTTGCCGCGCGATGTTTCTTTGCACACCCAGCTGACGCGTAACATCAGTCTTCACATCCCGATTCTTTCAGCCGCGATGGATACCGTCACGGAGTCGCGCCTGGCCATTGCGCTGGCGCAGGAGGGCGGCATCGGCATTATCCACAAAAACATGTCTGCCCATGCGCAGGCTGCCAAGGTCGCGAAGGTGAAACGCTTTGAAAGCGGCGTGGTGAAAGATCCGATCACCATCACGCCGGAGATGACGGTGCGCAATGTGCTGAGCCTGACGCGCCAACACAAGATCTCCGGCTTGCCGGTGGTGCAGGGCAGACAGTTGGTGGGCATCGTCACCAATCGCGACCTGCGCTTCGAGAACAACCTCGATCAGCCGATACAAAACATCATGACCCCGCGCGAGCGCCTGATCACCGTCAAGGAAAACGCCAGCCTGGACGAGGCGCGCAACCTGATGCACAAGCACCGTATCGAGCGCGTGCTGGTGGTCAATGACGCGTTCGAATTGTGTGGTTTGATGACGGTAAAAGACATCCTCAAGTCCAATGAACATCCGCTGGCTTCCAAAGACCAGCTGGGTCGCTTGCGCGCGGGTGCGGCGGTGGGGGTGGGCGACGGCACGGAAGATCGCGTGGCATTGTTGGCCGAGGCGGGTGTGGACGTGATCGTGGTGGATACCGCGCACGGTCATTCGCAGGGCGTGCTGGACCGCGTGCAATGGGTGAAGAAAAACTTCCCGCACATCGAGGTCATAGGTGGGAATATCGCCACGGGCGCGGCCGCATTGGCCCTGGTCAAGCACGGCGCGGACGGCGTGAAAGTCGGCATCGGGCCCGGCTCCATATGCACCACGCGCATCGTCGCGGGTGTGGGCGTGCCGCAGATCGCGGCGATACAAAACGTCGCAGCCGCACTGAAAGGGTCGGGCGTGCCGCTGGTCGCGGATGGCGGCATCCGTTACTCCGGCGACATCGCCAAGGCGATTGCGGCGGGTGCGCACACGGTGATGTTGGGGGGCTTGTTCGCGGGCACGGAAGAAGCACCCGGCGAGATCGAATTATTCCAGGGACGCTCGTATAAATCCTATCGCGGCATGGGCAGTTTGGGCGCGATGGCACAAGGTTCCAGCGACCGTTATTTCCAGGAAGGGGAGGCCAATCAAGACAAGCTGGTTCCCGAAGGCGTGGAGGGCCGCGTGCCGTACAAGGGCAGTGTGCTGGCCGTGATCCACCAGCTGATGGGCGGTCTGCGCGCCAGCATGGGTTATCTGGGCTGTGCGGATATCGCGACCGTGCATGACAAAGCCGAATTCGTCGAGATCACCTCGTCCGGCATACGCGAATCGCACGTGCATGATGTGCAGATCACCAAGGAAGCTCCGAATTACCATATTGATTAAGCTAGTAGCTAGTAGCTACTAGCTAGTAGTGGGTAGGAGGTAGCCAGTGCCGATAGAGTCTTACCGTTCGCTTTTGGTGTGGCAAAAATCGGTGGACTTTACCGTGCTTATTTATCGCCTATTGGGTACGTTCCCCAAGCATGAACAGTATGGAATGATTAGTCAGATGCAGAGGGCTGCGATTTCGATTCCCTCGAATATTGCCGAAGGCAAAGAACGTCAGTCAGATCGGGATTTCGCGCGATTTATTGCGATTGCATTAGGCTCACTTGCGGAGTTGGAAACGCAGCTCTTGATTGCACATCGGCTAGGCTATTTGGCTGAACATGATTGGAACAGTACGGAAGAACATGCCGACGAAATAGGGAAGATGTTACGCGGCTTACACAAAAAATTAAGTAGTACGAATTAAGCGTCAGCGGTTTTCGCCGTTGGCTACCTGCCACAAGCAACCAGCTACGAGCTATATATGCATAAAAAAATCCTCATCCTCGATTTCGGTTCGCAATACACCCAGCTGATCGCGCGCCGTGTCCGTGAAACCCATGTCTATTGCGAGCTGCATCCCTGTGATGTGGATGCCGACTTCATCCGCGCTTTCGGGCCTAGCGGCATCATCCTGTCGGGCGGGCCGAACTCGGTGACCGAAGGCGATACGCCGCGCGCGCCGCAGATCGTGTTCGAATTGGGCGTGCCGGTGCTGGGCATTTGCTATGGCATGCAGACCATGGCGGCGCAATTGGGCGGCGCGGTCGAGAGCGGGCTGGTGCGCGAATTCGGTTATGCCGAGATACGCGCGCAAGGCCATTCGCCGTTGTTGCGCGACATCCAGGACAGGGCCAATGCACAAGGTCACGGCTTGATAGACGTGTGGATGAGCCACGGCGACAAGGTCACGAGACTGCCCGCCGGATTTTCGGTCATCGCCAGCAACGCGACCACGCCTATCGCCGGGATGGCGGATGAGGCGCGGCGTTTTTACGCGCTGCAATTCCATCCCGAAGTGACGCACACCAAGCAAGGCAAGGCGATGCTGGATCGCTTCGTGCATGACATCTGCGGCTGCGGACAAGACTGGACTATGCCGAATTACATCGACGAGGCCGTGGCCAGGATACGCGAGCAAGTCGGTAGCGAAGAAGTCATCCTGGGTCTGTCCGGCGGGGTCGACTCTTCGGTCGCCGCCGTGTTGTTGCATCGCGCGATAGGCAAGCAACTGACCTGTGTGTTCGTCGACAACGGCTTGCTGCGTTTGAACGAAGCGCGGGAAGTGATGAAGACTTTCGCCGATCATCTGGGCGTGAAAGTGATACATGTTGATGCCAGCGCGGAATTTTTGGGCTGCCTGGCCGGGGTCAGCGATCCCGAGCAGAAGCGCAAGATCATCGGCCGCGAATTCGTCGAAGTGTTCCAGCGCGAAGCGAAAAAACTGCCGCAAGCCAAATGGCTGGCACAGGGCACGATCTACCCGGACGTGATCGAGTCGGCGGGCGGCAAGAACAAAAAAGCCCATACCATCAAATCGCACCACAACGTGGGCGGTCTGCCGGAAAGCCTGCATCTCAAATTGCTCGAACCCTTGCGCGAACTGTTCAAGGACGAAGTGCGCGAGCTCGGCGTGGCGATGGGCCTGGATCACGGCATGGTGTATCGCCATCCTTTCCCCGGGCCGGGTCTGGGCGTGCGTATTTTGGGCGAAGTGAAAAAGGAATATGCCGATCTGTTGCGCCGTGCCGATGCCATCTTCATGGAAGAGTTGCGCGCCACTAAGGATAGCGACGGTAAGTCCTGGTACGAGAAGACTTCGCAGGCCTTCACCGTGTTCCTGCCGGTCAAGAGCGTCGGCGTGATGGGAGATGGCCGCACCTACGAATGGGTGGTCAGCTTGCGCGCCGTGGAAACACAAGACTTCATGACCGCGCATTGGGCGCATCTGCCGTATGAGTTGTTGGGCAAAGTTTCCAACCGCATCATCAACGAGGTGCGCGGCATCAACCGCGTGGTGTATGACATCTCCGGAAAACCGCCCGCCACGATAGAGTGGGAATGAGCCGACAGGCGTGTAGCCTGTAATTGAGCAAAAAGGAGATTGCGCCTGTGTCCGACTTTCATGCCCTGGTCCCCGCCGCCGGTTTCGGCGCGCGCATGGGACACGAATCACCCAAACAATACCTGCCTCTGGCGGGTCGGCCGATGATCTTTCACGCGCTGGCGACGCTGTGCGCGTGCGAGCAGATCAGCACCGTGTTCGTGGTGTTGTCGCCCGAGGACACGCAATTCCAGCTATACGATGTCTCGCGCTTCGGTTCAAAGTTACAGCCGCTGTATTGCGGCGGAGCGACGCGGGCCGAGTCGGTGTTGAGCGGTTTGCTCGCGGCGGAACTGGAGCCGGACGATTGGGTATTGGTGCACGATGCGGCAAGGCCTTGTTTGACTTTGGACTATTTGCATAAACTCATCGATGAATTGCGTGACGATGCGGTGGGCGGCCTGCTGGCCGTGCCGGTCGCCGATACCTTGAAACGCGCCGATGCGGCGGGGCGCGTGTTGCGCACCGAGAGCCGCGAGCAGTTATGGCAGGCGCAAACTCCGCAGATGTTCCGCGCTGGCTTGTTGGCTCGTGCCTTGCAGCAAGACAAAGAAGTCACAGACGATGCTTCCGCGATCGAGGCATTGGGCTATCAACCCAAGCTGGTCGCGTGCGAGCCGACCAATTTTAAAGTCACCTATCCGCAGGATAGGTTGCTGGCGGAATTGTTGTTGAATCAGAAAAATAAGTAGGGTGGGCAAGTTTTTTTTGATGAAACTTCTAGCCATTCGACTAGGCTGGCAAACAACGCCAACCAAGTCGCTGGTTATGCCCACGCAGTAGTCTTCAATGGTGGGCAACAAGTTGTCCACCCTACGGTAGAGAGGATGTCATGCGTATCGGACAAGGTTTTGATGTTCACCAATTAGTTGCAGGCCGCCGTCTCATCATCGGCGGCGTGGAGATTCCCTATGACAAAGGTCTGCTCGGACATTCCGATGCGGATGTGTTGCTGCATGCGATATGTGACGCGCTGTTGGGCGCGGCGGCACTGGGCGACATAGGTCATCACTTCAGTGATGCCGATGCGAAATTCAAAAACATCGACAGCCGTATCTTGCTGCGTGCAGTGTTGCATCTGGTGCACGAACAGGGGTATCGGGTCGGCAACGTGGATGCGACCATCATCGCGCAAGCTCCCAAAATGGCTCCGCATATCGCGCAGATGGTGGCGCATATCGCCGCCGATCTGCGCGTGGAGAAAAGCGCGGTCAACGTGAAGGCGACCACTACCGAGCAGCTGGGCTATACCGGACGCGGCGAGGGCATCGCGGCGCAGGCGGTCGTGCTGCTCATGTCGGATAACGCGATGAAGCCGCTCATCCGACCTACCCCATAGCAATTCATTTATGAAAATTCTCGCTCTCGAAACCTCCACCGAATATTGCTCGGTCGCGCTTGATTTCGATGGGGAAACCATCGAGCGTTTCGAGCTGGCCGGGCAAAAACATTCCGAGTTGTTGATCGCGATGCTGGCGGATCTGCTGCGCGACGCGAAGGTGAAATTGGCCGACCTCGACGGCATCGCCTTCGGTGCCGGCCCGGGTTCGTTCACCGGCGTGCGCATCGCCTGCGCAGCGACACAGGGCCTGGCTTTGGGTGCGGATTTGCCGGTGATCGGTGTCTGCACCTTGCAAGCCCTGGCGCAGGCCGCCAACCATACGCGTGTGATCGTCGCACTGGACGCCCGCATGGGTGAGATATATCACGCGGCATATGAAAAGCAGCAGGCTGGCTGGGCCACGGTGAGCGCGCCGCGTTTATGCAAGCCGGAAGATTCGCCTGCGGTATTCGGTACGGATTGGCTCGGTGTGGGTAGCGGTTTTTCCGCCTATGGCGAGGCTTTGGAACGGCGCTACGCGGGACGGCTGCAAGGCGCGGATGATGCGGCAATTCCGCATGCGGCAGCCATTGCGGTGTTCGCCTCTGCCGGATTTTCACAAGGGTTAGGCGTGGATGCGGCACTCGCACTTCCGCTGTACCTGCGCGACAAAGTGGCGCTGAAAACGGTAGAGCGCGAACAGCTCGCCCAGGCAAAGAAACGCGATGCGTAGCATGGGCCTGGCCGATGTGGACGCGGTGCTGGCGATAGAGCAGGCGGTGCAACCCTATCCGTGGACGCGCGGAAATTTCAGCGATGCTTTAAGCGGCGGCTATCGTTGTATGGTCGATGAAGCAGGTGGCGTGATCGTCAGCTATGCGGTGCTGATGCCGGTGCTGGATGAGGCCGAACTGCTGACGATCGGGGTCGCCGCGAGCCGGCAGCGCCAGGGTCTGGGACGGACGATGCTGGCGGCCCAGATGCGCTGGGCAAGCGCGAATAATATGCGGCGTATCTTTCTGGAAGTGCGCGTATCGAATCTACCCGCCATCGCGTGGTATCGCAAAACGGGCTTCATTGAAATTGGAGCGCGTCGCGGTTATTACCGGAACGCGCAAGGTTGCGAAGACGCGCTCGTGATGGCGTGTGACTTGATAGACGAGAATCTGGGGAGGGATCATGGATAGGCAGGAAGCCATGTTGCGCGAATTGAACCTTTATCCGCAATGGACGTTGCGCGCGCCGGTGGCACAAGCCGCTGCCGCTGAACCCTCAGTGGTAGTCGCGCCTGTTGAAAAGCCCGCTGCGACAGTACAGCCCCAAGAGCTAACGCTGAAAGATACCGCACTACCCATTGCGGCGGATGTGCCGTTCATCGCCGCGAACACCTGGCCTGAGCTCAAACAGCAAGTGCGTGATTGTGAGCGGTGCGGTCTGCGTGCCGGATGCACGCAGACCGTGTTCGGAGTGGGCGATGAAAAAGCGGACTGGCTATTCGTCGGCGAAGGACCGGGCGCGGACGAGGATGCGCTGGGTGAACCGTTCGTGGGGCAGGCGGGCAAGTTGCTCGACAACATGCTTGCCGCGATCAAGCTCGCACGCGGCAAGCAGGTCTATATCGCCAACATCGTCAAATGCCGCCCGCCCAATAACCGCAACCCCACGGCGGGGGAGATCGCGCAGTGTTTGCCTTATCTTGCGCGCCAGATCGAACTCATACAACCCAAGCTCATCGTGGCATTGGGCAAGGTCGCGGCGACGAGTTTATTGGGCGAGGACGTGCCCTTGGCCAGCTTGCGCGGAACGTTGCACGACTATCGCGGCATCCCGCTGGTCGTGACTTACCATCCCGCCTATTTGCTGCGTAGTCCGTCGGAAAAAGCCAAGGCCTGGCAGGATCTGTGTTTCGCCCTGAATGTGATGGGCGAGGCCTGAAACGCGAGACGAAGCCGGATGTAGAACTCGGGTATCACGTTCCTCCCGCCTCATTTTTTCACTCCCTGTTGCCGGCAAACCCCAGTACCTCGTCCAGCGCCTTCATGAACGCATCGACCCGGATCGGCTTGGTGAGATAGCGGGAGAACCCCGCCCCCAGCCCCTTCTCGATATCGTGCAGCATGGCATTGGCGCTCAGCGCGATGATCGGGATATGCCGGGTTGCCGGGTCGGCGCGCAGGATGGTCATGGCTTCGAT
>JABEVF010000103.1 GCA_013043965.1 Gallionella sp.
AGTCTTCAGAACCTTGATCTTGCCAGCAATGGCGGCCCACTTCTACCGCTTTCTAGCTCATAAATTCAACTCGTACACAGAGTTTTGCAAGAGGCTCCTATGTGAGCCTGCCTGCGGCAACCGGTGCGTTGCTGCTCTTTGGTGCTGTCCAGGTGACGATGATCGGTTATGGCGTTTGGACAGGAGAGCGGCTGGTGAAACGACAGCTCGTTGGCCTGATGTTGGCTCTCGCGGGAGTTGTTGTTCTGTTGCTGCCTGGCCTAGCGGCACCGCCACTGTCCGGTTCCGTATTGATGCTGGGGGCTGGGGTTGCATGGGGGGTCTATTCTTTGCGCGGCAAGGGTGCAGGCGATCCGACCAGCGTGACGGCAGGGAATTTCCTGCGCGCCGTCCCGATTGCGGCAGCACTGAGCGCAGTGATGTTGAATGGCATCTCTGCGGATACTGCCGGATTCTGGTACGCAGTGTCATCGGGAGCGCTGGCCTCCGGGATAGGGTATGCCATTTGGTACACAGCCCTACCCGCGTTGAAAGCCACCCATGCCGCTACCGTACAACTCAGCGTACCCGTCATTGCGGCTCTGGGCGGCATCCTATTCCTCGGCGAGCCGATCACCCCGCGTTTGCTATTGGCATCCGCAGCCATCCTCGGTGGAATCGCGCTGGTGATCCAGAAAAGGCGACATGCTGGCTAATGTTTAACATTCTAAAGACGTTTTGCTCGTAAAATCGGCAAGGTCAAAGAGGAGACAATTATGATCAAGTCACAGTTTCTGAGGTCCGTTGTGGTCGGTGGTGCGCTGGTTCTTTACGCTACGACCGCTTACAGTGACGGCACTGGCAACAACGGTTACAGAGGTCCACAGCCGGGCGTTGGCAACGATGCCGGTCACACCCATCCACCACCGTTCGATCAAACCATGCCGTCCGTCGATGCGGGTGGCGGTGAATCGCCCAACGTCCAGACCAACAACCAGGAAGACAGCGGGCCTGAATTCCCCAGCCAGGGTGAAGACGGCGGGAACAGCGAACAGGATGCGGGGGATTCAGGGGATTGAACGCGTCCCGGTCAACCCAAAGGCCCGAGCTTGTCGAAGCGACGGCAAGACTACCCGTCTGCTGTACCGAACCAGTCACCGCGCGATCCGCGCTGCACTGACGGGTGGCGAGGTAATGATAGTTTGATAGAACCGAACAAGCTCCTGATGGAGAGTTCGGATTGATGGAGTGAGCATGAGCGTTGCACGTATCGGTATTTTGACTATTTCGGATCGCGCCAGTCGCGGTGAGTATGAGGACAAAGGCGGCCCCGCTATCCATGCTTGGTTCACGCGCGTATTGACTTCGCCCTGGAAGGCAGTGGCGAAAATAATCCCCGACGAACAACCGCAGATCGAAGCGGCACTGCGCGAATTGAGCGATGTGCAAGGTTGCTGTTTGATCGTGACCACCGGCGGCACGGGTCCGGCGTTGCGCGACGTGACGCCGGAAGCCACCGCAGCGGTGTGCGAAAAGATGATGCCGGGCTTCGGCGAACTGATGCGCACCGCGTCGCTGCAATTCGTCCCCACCGCGATCCTGTCGCGCCAGACCGCCGGGATACGCGGCAAGAGCCTGATCGTCAATCTGCCCGGCAAACCCTCCGCGATAGCCGACTGCCTGAATGCCGTGTTCCCTGCTGTCCCCTATTGCATCGACCTGATAGCAGGTGCGCGACTGGAATCCGATCCCGAGCAATGCCAAACATTCCGCCCGACGCACGCCAAATGATGTCGAAAAATTTCAAGCGTCATTCTGAATGAAAATCCGCATGGTAAAAACACTACGCAGACTTGTTGCCGTGACGCTATTACTATTTTGTAGCGCAATGACACATGCCGAAACACTTACCATCGCGGTCGCCGCGAACGTGCGATACGCATACGATGAACTGGCCGCCGGATTCAACAAAGAAACAGGTATAGCAGTGCAAAGCGTGTCGGGTTCGACCGGCAAGATCGCGTCACAAGTGAAGAACGGCGCGCCCTACGACGTGTTCATTTCAGCCGATAGCGAGACTCCCGAAGCGCTCTTCAAAGCTGGCCTGGCGGAGACCAAACCCAGGGTCTATGCCTACGGCGTGCTGGTGCTGTGGACAAAAAAAGATTTTGACTCGGGCTTAGGGTTGAGATTGTTGAACGACGGGAAAATACAAAAGATCGCCATCGCCAACCCCAAGCTCGCACCTTATGGGCGGGCGGCCATGCAGGCTCTGGCCAGCGCGAAACTTGATGCGGCAGTCGAATCTAAGCTGGTGTATGGCGAGAGCATTTCGCAGACCACCCAGTTCGTGGACTCGGGCGCGGCAGACATCGGCTTCATCGCCAAGTCTGTCGTGATCGCGCCAGTGATGGCGGGTAAAGGGAAGTGGGTGGAAGTTCCCAAGGGCAGTTATGAGCCGATCGCGCAAGCGGTGGTCGTACTCAAGCACAGCGCGGGACCACAATCCGCAAACGCGCGCAGGTTTGCAGATTATTTGTTCACCCCCGAAGCACGCGCCATCTTGGCGAAGTACGGATACGTCCTGCCATGAACCGCCTGACAGGCACCATCACCGCCATCGAATCCAACGATCATCTCTCGCTGGTCGATGTGATCTCCGGGCGGGATACTTACACCGCGATGCTGCTGGAAACACCCCGGAGCGCGCCGCATCTCAAGGTGGGCAACACGGTGGCGATATTGTTCAAAGAAACCGAGGTCTCGCTGGCGAAAGGCCTTGAGGGCCAGATTAGTCTGCGCAATCGCGTTCGCGGCACGGTGCGACAAATACGGCGCGGCGATATCTTGTGCGAGGTGCTGCTGGATCGTGACGGTCAGACGCTGACCAGCATCATCACCACCCGTGCGGCGACCCGGTTGGCACTGCACATCGGTGACGAAGTCGAGGCGCTGGTGAAAGCGAACGAAGTGTCGTTGGTGGAGGTGCGCGATGGGCTATGACTGGCAACCTCTGTTGCTCACTTTCAAGCTCGCAACCGTCACCACATTCATTTTGTGCCTCATCGGCATCCCCTGCGCGTGGTGGCTGGCGCAAACCAGAACGCGCTTCAAACCCGTGTTGGAAACGCTGGTCAGCATGCCGCTGGTGTTGCCGCCTTCGGTGTTGGGTTTCTATCTGTTGCTCGCGTTCAGCCCCAGCCACTGGTTCGGTGCCTGGATGGCACACATCGCCGGATTGAAGCTGGTGTTCAGCTTTTCTGGCCTGGTGTTGGCTTCGGTGATCTTCAGCTTTCCCTTCCTGGTGCATCCGGTGCAATCCGGATTTCAGAGCCTATCGCCCGGCTTGAGCGAGGCCGCTTACACCTTGGGCAAGAGCCGCTGGCAGACTTTTTTGCATGTGCTGTTACCCAACATCAAGCCGCAGCTCTTGGCGGGTGTGGTGCTCGCATTCGCGCACACCATAGGCGAGTTCGGCGTGGTGCTGATGATAGGCGGCAATATGCCGGGACAGACCCGGGTCGCCTCGATCGCCATCTACGATGAAGTCGAGGCGATGAACTACGACGCGGCGAACTTCTACGCGCTGGTATTGTTCGGCGTGTGTTTCACCATCCTGCTCGCGGTGTATTTGCTCAACAAAAGACTGGTCATGCGGGTCGGCTCAACATGATCGCTGTCGACATCAGAAAGCGACTGCTGGGGGCGCAAGGCGAGTTTTCTCTCGAAGTGGAGTTGCACATAGCACAAGGCGAATTCGTCGCGCTGTTCGGCGTATCGGGCGCGGGCAAGACCACCCTGCTGCGCTGCCTGGCCGGGCTCGCCGAACCGGACTCGGGCGTGATTCGCGTCGACGGCCAGACATGGTCGGCCCCGCAGACCAAACTGCCCGTGCAACAGCGCCGCGTCGGCTACATGTTCCAGGACTACGGGCTGTTTCCCAATATGACGGTGCGCGGCAATCTGGAATTCGCGTTGCGCAAAGGCACAAATAAGCAGCGTGTGTCGGAACTGATCGAGATCATGGCGCTGGGTGAACTACAACATCGCAAGTCCGACAGCCTTTCCGGCGGACAACAACAGCGTGTGGCACTGGCGCGCACGCTGGCCGCCGAACCGCGCCTGCTGCTGCTCGACGAACCTTTCTCGGCACTCGATCACGAAACCAAACTGCGTCTGCAAGACGAAGTGCTGCGCCTGCAACGCCACTACGGGCTCACCACCATCATGGTCAGCCACGACGTGAGCGAGGTGTATCGGCTTTCCAAACGCGTGCTCATCCTCGAACGGGGCCGCATCGTTGCGGATGGTTCGCCCGCCGACGTGTTCGGTGCGAGTCAGCCCAGCGGAAAATTCAGCTTCGCCGGAGAAATCCTTGCCATAGACGCAGCCGATGTCGTGTTCGCGGTCACATTGTTGGTCGGCAATCAGATCGTCCGCGTGATCGCCACCGCCGACGAAGCGCAACGCCTCAAGCCCGGCGACCGTGTGATGCTGATGTCCAAGGCATTCAATCCGGTGCTAATAGCCTGTTGAACCGGTCTTTACAAGCGCGCTTCCGCCCTACTTCTTCGCCGACTCCAACAGGCGGCGAATCTCGGGTACACACGAACCGCACCCGGTCCCCGCTTTCAGGCATTGCCCCACCGCTTCGATACTCTGCAAACCTTGCGCTTTGATCGCATGCAGGATGGTCTTCTCACCCACGCTGTTGCACGCACACACGATGCGTCCGGTATCGGACACTGCACCTTTTGGAGGCCGGGCAGACAGCAATCCGGCCAAGTCGGCAGCGGCGAGTTGCGGCTGAGCAAACAGACTGCCCAGCCATTCGCGCTCGGGCAAACGCTGATCTGGCGCGATGAAGAACACGACTTCCAGTTTCCCATCTTGCAAACAGGCGGCGCGATAACGTCCCATCGCCGCATCACGATATTCGATCCAATTAGCCGAAGGGTGGCCACCAGGCTGCCGGGCATCCACTAGCCTTGCCGGCGCACCAATGTTACCCGCTGCTGCTTGCACCCAATCACGCCACACGTCCGGCAACACTTCCCCCGCGATCTCGTGCCGCCAATAGCCAGAGCCCAGCGTGCACGCCCGGTAGCTGGCATCGGCCAGGTCCAGTCGGGTGCGGCTCAACACGAAACCCTGCCAGGCCGGGCGATAGGGCTCGACCCGCACCGGTGCGTGTTTGGATTCGGGCTGACCTGAGATCGGGTCGGTGATCGGCGCGACCAGCGCGTCCACCCGCGCGGATTTCGCAAAGGCATCGTTCCAGTGCATAGGCACGAACACCGAGCCGGGACGCTGGTCTTCGCTGACTTGCACGCGCGCCAGCATCGTGCCATGACGACTGGTCAGCCGCGCCAGCTCGCCGTCTTGCAGTTGTTGGTGCTGGGCATCGGTCGCATGAATTTGCACGAACGGCTCGCACAAATGCGCATTCAGGCGCGGCACTTTCCCGGTGCGGGTCATGGTGTGCCATTGATCGCGGATCCGGCCCGTGTTCAGCACCAGCGGGAAATCAGCATCCGTCGCGATGGCGGGGAGTCGCGGCGCAACCGCCACCATGCGTGCTTTGCCGTTCGGGGTGAAGAATCTGCCATCGGTGAACAGGCGCGTCGTGCCATCCGGCGACATGCTGTTGACCGGCCATTGCACGGGTTGCAACGCGTCGTATCCGGCATCGTCCAGCTCCGCCAATCCACTGATGTCGAAGGCGCGCTCGCCTCTATTTTCAAAACCGGAAAGCCGCGCATGTTCGCGGAATATCTGCGCGGGTCTGGTATAGGGGAAGGCCTCGGAGTAGCCCATGCGCTGCGCCACTTGCGTGATGATCCACCAGTCCGCTCGCGCTTCGCCTGCTGCGGGTAGCAAGGTGCGCTGCCG
This sequence comes from Gallionella sp., assembly GCA_013043965.1. GTDB lineage: Bacteria > Pseudomonadota > Gammaproteobacteria > Burkholderiales > Gallionellaceae > Gallionella. The sequence continues at coordinate 5,872 of JABEVF010000103.1, forward strand.
CGAAATGCGCCGCTCGGAATTAGTCACCGTGCCATCCTTTTCCCCCCAGCCCATCGCCGGCAACAGAATATCGGCGCAGGCCGTGGTGTCAGTGTGTTGCACACAATCGGATACCACCACCAGCTCGCATCCCAATAAAGCGGCACGCACCTTGTCCGCATCCGGCAGACTGACCACCGGGTTCGTCCCCATGATCCACACCGCTTTGATCTTGCCCTCCGCGATCGCCTGGAACATGTCCACCGCCTTCAGGCCGGGAGCCTGCGCGATGCGTGATGTGTTCCAAAAACGCGCCACCAGATTAATGCTCTCCGCATCGGAAAAATCCAGATGCGCTGCCAGCTGGTTGGCCAGGCCGCCGACCTCGCGCCCGCCCATCGCATTCGGCTGGCCGGTCACCGAGAACGGCCCCATACCGGGACGGCCTATGCGTCCCGTCGCCAGATGCACGTTGATGATCGCGTTGGCTTTGTCCACACCGCTGGAAGACTGGTTGATGCCCTGCGAGAATATCGTCACGGTGCGCGGGGTGCGCGCATACAGGCGAAAGAATTCGCTGACCTGGGTCTCCGGTACGCCGCACGCCTGCGCCACTTTGGGTATGGAACTGACGGCGCGCGCCGCTGCAAATGCCGCCGCAAAGCCTTCCACATGCGCCTCGACGTAAGGCAAATCGAGTGCGTCTTCGCGGCGCAAATAATGCAGCAGGCCATTGAACAGATAAGCGTCCGCTCCGGGGGCTATTGCCAGATGCAGATCGGCGATATCGCAAGTCGCGGTGCGACGCGGGTCGACCACCACCACCTGCATCTCGGGGCGAGCCTTCTTCGCCGCCGCCAGACGCTGATACAGCACCGGATGTGCCCACGCATAGTTGGAGCCGACGAGGACCACGAGGTCGGCCTCTTCGATATCTTCATAGCATACCGGCACGGCATCCGCACCAAACGCGCGCTTGTGCGCGGCCACGGCGGTAGACATACACAGGCGAGAATTGGTATCAATGTTCGCGCTGCCGATAAAACCTTTCATCAGCTTGTTGGCGACGTAGTAATCCTCAGTCAATATCTGGCCGGAAACATAAAATGCCACCGCATCCGGCCCGTGCTCGGCAATGACCTTGTTGAAACCGCGCGCGACCTGACCCAGCGCCTCATCCCATGAAGTTCGCTGACCATCGACCAGCGGGTACAGCAACCGCCCTTCGTGATCCAGCGTATCGCCCAGTGCCGAGCCCTTGGAACATAGCCTGCCAAAATTCGCCGGATGCAGCGTGTCACCCGACAATTTAACACCATCGGGCGCGACACCCACTGTCACTCCACAACCCACGCCGCAATAAGGGCAAGTGGTGCGTGCGGTTGCGGGATAACCCATGCTCGGCATACTCAACTTTCTAAATTAGTGGCAACGTTCCCAGCAGTTACATCCGCTGTGTTAATGGCCGTGGATGAACCCGAGGCAAACCAGTAGGCCGCAGCCATAAAAACTGTGCCGCTGATCGTGTTGCCCAGCGTTACCCACAATAGATTATGTCCCATGCCAGCCAGACTGACAGTATCCGGATGGTCAGCCAGCAATGCGATGGCAAAGATCGTCATGTTGGCGATACAGTGCTCATAGCCACTGGCAATGAATGCAAACAGGCACCAGAAGATCATCCCCAGTTTCGCTGTATCGCTTGAGGTGCGAGCCGCCATCCAGAGGGCCAGGCACACCAGCCAGTTGCACAGTATCCCGCGCATCACCAACTCGACTGCGGGCGCGTTCATCTTGGCACTGGCGACCTTGAACAACAGCGGCGCGCCATCTGCAAGCAGCACACCGCCGCCGCCCGCGACAAAGATCAATGCCAATAACACCGCGCCTGCCAGGTTGCCGAACCACCCGATCGCCCAGACCCGGCCAACATCCGCAAGACCAACCCGGCGACGCAACCATCCGATAGGCATGATCATGGTGTGCCCCGTGTATAACTCCGAACCGGCAAACACCACCAGCGTGAGCGCAATGCCAAAAGACGCGCCCATGATGAGTTTCTGGTAAGCCGGATCGGCCTTCGCGCCGACGCTGAAGATCAGGATGATGGCCAAGCCGACATAAGCTCCCGCCATCATCGCGGCAACAAAAAATGCCGGCATCGAAGCACGCGTCGACGCGGCTTTAGTCTCTGCTGCTATTGCAAACTTTTGGATCGTATCGAGATACATGGTCACTTTCCCTGGCAAATAATCGACTTCAAGAGCTATCGCGTTCTCATATTCATAAGAAACGCCCGCCGCCACACCCCGCAGGTCTCCCAACGATCAGGCCGGGCGCGTTCATACTTTGCATCGCTCCGGATTCAAATCGAGAAACACCGCCTCATGCGCGACTCGCACTTCATGCCGATGCGCGCAGCCCACATCCGGTGCGACCGCCGACCCTGTCTCCAGATCGACCACCCAGCTATGCAACGGGCAGGTAACGCGTTTTCCATGCACGATGCCTTGCGACAATGGCCCGCCTTTGTGCGGGCAGCGGTTGTTCAACGCGAACACCTGATCGTCCAGACTGCGAAACAGCGCGATCTCCCCATCCGATGTTTTTACAACTCGCGATCCCTGGCGGGGAATGTCGTTCAGATGCCCGACTTGTATCCAGTTATTCATTCCGTTCTCCTTTATTCGATGGTGGCGAGTGCCGCATACTCATGCGCATCCTTGCCTTCGGCGCGTTCCTTCCACGGGTCATCCTGCGAATAGCGTTGTGACTCCAGAAAGCGGGCATACAGCTCGGCACGACCCGCCGCATCTTCAACGATGTGCTGTTTCACGTAAGCCAGGCCGACTCGCTCTATCCACGGGGCGGTACGATCCAGGTAATGCGCCTCTTCGCGATACAACTGCATGAACGCGCCGCAGTATTCCATCACCTCGGCTTCGGTCGCGACCTTGCACAGGAAATCGGTGACACGCACCTTGATACCGCCGTTGCCACCCACGTGGATTTCATATCCGGAATCCACACACACCACGCCGAAATCCTTGATGGTGGCCTCGGCGCAATTGCGCGGGCAACCGGACACGGCGATCTTGAACTTGTGCGGTGTCCATGAACCCCAGGTCATCTTCTCGACCTTGATGCCCAGCCCGGTGGAATCCTGTGTGCCGAAACGGCACCATTCCGAACCCACGCAGGTCTTCACGGTGCGCAGTGATTTCCCGTAAGCATGGCCGGACACGAACCCTGCCTCGACCAGATCGCCCCACATCTTGGGCAGGTTCTCTTTCGTCACACCCAGTAGATCGATACGCTGGCCGCCCGTGATCTTGACGGTGGGGACCTGGTACTTGTCCGCGATGTCGGCGATGGAGCGCAACTCGGACGGCGAGGTGACGCCGCCCCAGATTCGCGGGACCACCGAATACGTGCCGTCCTTCTGGATGTTGGCATGCACGCGCTCGTTGATGTAACGGGAGCGGCTGTCATCCTGGTATTCGCCGGGCCAGGCAGACAACAGGTAGAAGTTCAATGCCGGGCGACAAATGTGACAACCATCGGGCGTTTTCCAGCTCAATGCCTTCATCAGGTCCTGCAGCACTTTCAACTTCAACTTGGTAACCGCCTCGCGGACTTCTTCATGGCTCAGTTCGGTACATGCGCAAATCGGTTTTTTACTCGATTTGGTCGAGTAATCGCCGCCCAGGGTATTCGCCAAAATGGATTCCACCAGTCCGGTGCACGAACCGCAGGAGCTGGAGGCTTTGGTGTGCGCGCGCACCCCTTCCAGCGTGAACAGTTTTTTCTCGATGATGGCGTTGACGATCACGCCCTTGCACACGCCGTTACAGCCGCAGATTTCCGCCGAATCGGGCATGTTCGCCACGCTGGAAACACCGCCGCGCCCCGAATCGCCCAGATGCCCCTGTCCGAACAGAATGTGTTCGCGCATCTCGCTGATGTCGGTACCGTCGCGCAGCATCTGGAAGTACCACGGGCCATCGACCGTATCGCCATACATCACCGCACCGCGCAGTTTGTTGTCGCGCAGCACCAGTTTTTTATACACCCCACGCGCCGAATCTTGCAGCAGCAGCTCTTCATCGCCCAAAGCGACGTTGAAGTCGCCCGCCGAGAATAGGTCAATGCCGGTCACCTTGAGCTTGGTGGAGACCAATGACCCTTCGTAACGCATCCGGCCATATTCGGCCAGATGATTGGCGGCCACCTTGGCTTGCTCGAACAAAGGCGCGACCAGGCCGTAAGTCTGGCCGCGATGCTGCACACACTCGCCCACCGAATAGATCTTCGGATCGTAGGTCTGCATCGTGTCATTCACGACGATGCCGCGCTCGCAATGAATGCCGGCGGATTTGGCCAAAGCCATGTTGGGTCGTATACCGACTGCCATCACCACCAAATCGGCGGCGATTTCTTTACCATCTTTGAAGCGCAGTCCCGTCACTTTGTCTGTGCCGAGAATAGATTCGGTTTGGCGCGCCATAAAGAATTTCAAGCCGCGTTTTTCTAATTCTATTTGCAATAGCCCACCGCCGACCTTGTCTAACTGGCGTTCCATCGGCCAATCACACAAATGCACCACCGATACTTCCATACCTTGCAGCGACAGGCCATTAGCCGCTTCTAGGCCGAGCAGACCGCCGCCGATGACGACCGCGCGCTTGCCCGTTTTAGCAGCCGCCAGCATTTTTTCCACGTCATCGATACTGCGATAAGCAATCACGCCCTCTAAATTCGCACCCGGTACAGGCAAGACTATGGGATTCGAGCCGGTGGCAATCAACAAACGGTCATAAGGCACCGACAACCCATCATCGGTTTCCACCACACAGCGATGCCGGTCAATCTTTGTGACCAGCTTGCCCGAGTGTAGCGTGATGTGGTTGTCGTCATACCAGCTCCAATCATTGAGCACCGTGTCCTGGAATTTCATCTCGCCGGACAATACCGGAGACAACAAAATACGGTTGTAATTCGGTTGCGGCTCGGCACCGAACACGGTGATCTCGTATTCGTGCGGCGACATTTTTAGCAACTCTTCGAGGGTGCGTATGCCCGCCATCCCGTTGCCGATCACGACCAGCCTGGTTTTCTTTGTAGTCATCATGTACCCCTCACAATAAAAAATACTGCTTGCGTCAAAGTATCTCTGCTCATATCTCGAACAAAGATATCCTCGAAAAAATCCCTATCTCATCACCGTCTGCGATAACCTCGGCCGGTATCGCTGCTCTTTGATCGACCGTGCATATCACATTACTGTCATCAAGTTCATACGCCCATCTGTCGCCGCGTTCGCGCAATCTATTCAGCACTTGTCCGAGCGTGCAGCTCTGCTCTGGTATGACCATACTTTCCGATGTCATCATCAAGAATTCACTGGAGCGGCCGAAATACACGAGTTCGATTTTCATGATGACTTTCGATAGCGAGCCAAGTTAATGAGCGACATTGATTGCTGCATAGCTGGCTTGTTTCGCCCGCTTCTGGCACATGCCATGCTCACAATAAAAAAGCGTCGCCCAGCACCCATGCCGGAACGACGCCTTTGTCGGTATTTTCGTTTCACTTTCCGCCCGCCGTTGGGTCAGAAAATCTTCTCAAGATTTATAAAGCAATTCCTGTGCCAATGCGAATTGGCCGCTTTAATTGGGCAATATGCACAAATATCCGCATCTGTTTGGTGCGCAATGACTGACTTTGGTGCGCCGAGGTTAGCGTTGATGCGTGGCTGAAACTAAGCGGCGAGCAACAGAAACAACAGCAACAAATTAATCAGCACCGAAATCACCAGACCCATCTGCCACAGCAGCATCGGGTTGCTTTCGGTCAAAGGTGCCTGCCGATAAGGGACGGTGACGGCGTATTCGGCCTTGCCGAGAGAGACCACCCATTCCTCGGCGGTTGCAAAACGTTTCGAGGGGTTTTTGGCGACCGCTTTCAGCAGAATATTTTCCAGCCATTGTGGGATATCCGGACGATAGCGCGTGGGCGGCACCGGCTCAGTGAAGCGCGGATGCTGGAAGGGTTCGATCTCGCCATAAGGGTACTTGCGCGTCAGCAGGTAATACAGGGTAACACCCACCGCATAAAGGTCACTCTGGCAGGAAGCCTGCTCACCGGAGAATAATTCCGGTGCGATGAAACTGGGGGTGCCCGGCCGCCCCTCCGAACGCATCGTCGCAGGATTGAGTGCCACGCCCAGGTCCAGCAGGCGCAACTTTTCTTCGCTATCCAGATGGATATTGTCCGGCTTGATGTCGCGATGAATGATGTTCATGCGATGCAGCGTGCCCAATGCCTTGCCCAGCCGAATGCCGATCTGCACCGCATCGGTGATCGAGAAATGTCTATCGTGCTGCAGATGCTGTTGCAGCGTCGCACCGTCATGGAAGGTCATCACATAATACAGGGAATGGCGCTCTTTGCCGGACAGCGGCAACACTTGCGGGAAATAGCGTGACACGATGGACTTGGCCAGCCATTCCTCGACCAGTAATCCCTCGCGGCTGGCCAGATCGTCGCGCAAAGCTGGCGGCAAGGTCTTGAGTACCAACTGTTGTTGTGTCGCGATATGCCTTACCCGGTACAGCAAGGAATTTTGCGATTCATGCAACAACTCCAGCACCTCGAACTGATCCAGTATCTGACCCGCTTTCAACCTCTCCGGCACGGCAAGATGCTTGGCCTCCACACTCGCATAATGGCGATTGGTGCCCCCCGGACGACGCACCTTGAGTACCATTGCGGTGGCATTATCCTGCCCTTTTTTCGCGGCAACCTGCTCGACCAGCTTGTCGGCGATCTGCTGCGGTTCCTGCGCCGCATCGAGCAAAGCCTGCATCGCCTTGTCCCCCAGCACTTCCCATACCCCGTCGGACACCAGCAGGAAAATATCACCGGCTTGCAGCACGTCGTCCAGATAATCCAGCACCAGATGTTGATCCAGCCCCATCGCGCGTTTCAGCACATGCTGCATCTCGGGTTTATCCCAGACATGATCTGCCGTTAGCTGGCGCAACTTGTGGTCGCGCAACAAATAGACCCGGCTGTCGCCGATATGCGCGACCACGAACCTATCGCCGCGCAATGCCACCGCACTGAGCGTGCTCACCAGACGGTGGGCATCGTATTGAGAAAAACTCTGCGCCAACAGCCAGCGGTTGATCGACCGCAATACCCGATCGAACGCATACGGGATCGCCCAGGTATCCGGGGTGGCGTAATAGTCGGCCAATATGCCGCGCACGCTGTATTCGG
>JABEVF010000014.1 GCA_013043965.1 Gallionella sp.
AATCTGCGCAGCCTGGCCGGCCCAGTCCTGATTGTGATGATACTGGCGATGATGGTGTTGCCGTTGCCGCCATTTCTGCTGGATATACTGTTTACCTTCAATATCGCGATCGCCGTGATGGTGCTGCTGGTCAGCATGAACACGACGCGGGCGCTGGATTTCGCCGCCTTTCCCACCATCCTGCTGATCACCACCTTGCTGCGCTTGTCGTTGAACGTCGCTTCGACCCGTGTCGTGTTACTGGAAGGGCACACCGGCCCCGATGCGGCGGGCAAGGTGATCGAATCGTTCGGCCATTTTCTGGTTGGCGGCAACTATGCGGTCGGCATCGTGGTGTTCGCGATCCTGGTGGTGATCAACTTCGTGGTGATCACCAAAGGTGCGGGCCGGATCGCCGAAGTCGGCGCGCGTTTCACGTTGGATGCGATGCCGGGCAAGCAGATGGCGATCGACGCCGACCTGAATGCCGGATTGATCGGTGAAGATGTCGCGCGCAAACGCCGCGCCGAAATATCCCAGGAGGCGGATTTTTACGGGGCGATGGATGGAGCTTCCAAGTTCGTGCGCGGCGATGCCGTGGCCGGCATCATCATCCTGCTGATCAACATCATCGGCGGTTTGATCGTCGGTGTGCTTCAACATAACCTCGATATTGCCACGGCCGCGAAATACTATACCTTGCTGACCATAGGCGATGGTCTGGTCGCCCAGATCCCGGCTCTGGTGATCTCCACGGCTGCCGGTATGGTGGTAAGCCGGGTGTCCAGCGATGAAAACATAGGCCAGCAACTGGTCGGGCAGTTGTTCAAGCAGCCGCAGATCATCATGTTGACCGGTGCGATCATCGGCATGATGGGAATGATACCCGGCATGCCGCATTTCGCTTTCTTGTCACTGGCCGGGGCGATGGCATGGTTGGCATATTACCTGTCCCAAAAAAGCGAAAAAATCGCCAAACAGGAGCAGGCCGAGGTGCTGCCGCTGTCGATGACGGAGAGCAACGATGCGAGTTGGGAGGATGTCGCGCAAGTGGATGTGCTGGGTATGGAAGTCGGCTATCGCCTCATCGTGCTGGTGGACAAGGCGCAAGATGGTGACTTGCTGCGCCGCATCAAAGGGATACGCAAGAAATTCACCCAGGACATCGGTTTCCTGCCGCCCGCCGTACACATACGCGACAATCTGGAACTGCGTCCCAACGGTTACCGCATCACGCTCAAAGGCGTGGAAGTCGGCAGCGGCGAGTCCTACCCCAACCTGTTCCTGGCCATCAATCCGGGCAAGGTTTCCGGTGAGCTGGCTGGCACACAGACACGCGATCCGGCCTTCGGTCTGCCCGCGGTATGGATAGACGGCCAGTTACGCGATCAAGCGCAGGTCATGGGTTACACCGTGGTCGATCCCGGAACGGTGGTCGCGACCCATTTGAGCCACATCATCAACACCCAGGCTTCGCAGTTGCTGGGGCGGCAGGAAGTGCAACAATTGCTCGATCATCTCGGCAAGGTCGCGCCCAAACTCGCCGAGGATCTGGTACCCAAGGCGCTGCCGCTCGGCACGGTGCAAAAGGTGTTGCAGAACCTGCTGGACGAAGGCATGCACATACGCGATATGCGCACCATCGTCGAGACGCTGGCGGAGAATGCCGCGCGAACACAGGATGCCTACCAGCTCACTGGCCTGGTCCGCGTCGCACTCGGTCCGGCCATCGTGCAGCAGTTTTATCCCGCCGCGCAAGAGCTACAGGTGATAGGCATGGACAAAGAGCTGGAGTACATCCTGATCCAGGCGATGCAATCCAGCCATGAGGGCATCGGTATCGAGCCGGGGCTGGCCGATACCGTGTTGCGCGAGACTCGCGCCGCCGCACAGGCACAAGAGCAATTGGGATTGCCAACGGTATTGTTGGTTCCCGCGCAACTGCGCGATCTGCTGGCGCGTTTCTTGAAGCGTGCCGTGCCGCAATTGCGGGTGATTTCGCACGATGAGATACCGGACTTCAAGACGATACGAGTCACCGCAACAGTAGGAGGCAGAGCATGAGCGTCAGAAAATTCATCGCCCCGACAGCACGTCAGGCACTGCGTGAGATCCGCAACGAACTGGGCGAAGACGCGGTCATCCTGTCCAACCGCAGCACCGAACAAGGGGTCGAGATCCTCGCTTTGGGGAATGAGGATATCGCACGGATGACGGGAAAATTCGCCGCGTCGACCGGGCGACCCGCCATGCCGGAAGTTCAAGCGCAATTGGTCAAAACTGTCGTGCCGCCCACAGCGGGCAACGAGGATATTCTGGGCGAGATCAAATCCATGCACAGCATGTTGCAGCAGCAGATCTCCGCCATGTCATGGAACGATGTGCAGCGGGCCGACCCGCAGCGGGCCGGGTTGTTGCGCAGAATGCTCAACGCGGGATTCAGCGCCCTGCTGGCGGGGCAGCTGATGGACAAAATGCCGCCCGGAAAAGAGCAGGGTGAGTCGTGGATAAAACAAGTATTGAAACGCAATTTGCGCGTCGCCGGGGAATCTGACGATATCGTGACCCAAGGCGGAGTCTACGCGCTGATCGGCCCGACCGGCGTGGGCAAGACCACCACCACCGCGAAGCTGGCGGCGCGCGCGGTGGTGCGCTACGGCGCCGACAAAGTCGCCTTGCTGACGACGGACAGTTACCGGATCGGTGCCTACGAACAGCTCAAGATCTACGGCAAGATACTCGGCGTGGCGGTGCATGCGGTGAAAGATACCGACGATCTGCGCCTGACGCTGTCCGCCTTGCGCCATAAGCATCTGGTGTTGATCGATACCGTGGGCATGGGGCAGCGCGATGAACGCGTGGCCGATCAAAATGAGATGTTCGATGCGGCCGGTGTGAAACGACTGTTGCTGTTGAACTCGACCAGTTCGGGCGACACGCTGGAAGATGTAGTGCGCATGTATCACAGCAAGCAAGTCACCGGTTGCATCGCCACCAAGCTGGATGAGGCGGTCAATCTGGGCGCGGTGCTGGATGTGGCGGTCCGCCATCGGTTGGTGATGCACTACATGGCGAATGGACAGCGTGTCCCGGAAGATTTGCATCCAGCCAATCTGGATTACCTGTTGCATCGCGCCATCAAACCCGCCGGGCAGATGACAGCCTTTACCATCCATGAACTGGATTTCCCAATCCTGATGGCGGGGGGCGGGGCCAATTCTGCCCCGTCTTCGGCTGGAGGCGGATCGCCTGCCTTTGCGGGAAAATCCGCCATGGCGGAAAGCGGGGTGGGATATGCGTTCTGAACACGGATGGGATCAGGCCGAGGGGTTGCGCCGCCTGCTGGTCGGCAACGAGACCCGGATCGTCACCGTCGTTGCAGGCAAGGCGGGGGTGGGTCGTACCAGCATGACGATTAATCTGGCTGCCGCGTTGGCGCGTTCGGGTAAGGATGTGCTGGTGCTGGACGAAAATCACGCGCCGAATAATCTGCTGGAGCGGTTGATGTTGTCTGCGCCGCGTGATCTCCTGGATGTTGCACAGGGGCGGTGTGCGGTGCAACAGGCCGTGCTGCGCGCGCAGGGTTTCACGATATTACCCGCGGCACGCGCCATGAGCGCGTTGAACCGGTTGCAGACGATCGAGCAACAACGACTGGAACAGGCACTCACCGAGGCGAGCACCGGGGTGGACGTGATGCTGGTCGATGCGTCGCTGCTGGCGAGCCCATCCGCGCCATCGTCGAGTTTGGCAACGGGTGTGTCATTGCTGGTGGTGGTGGATGCGACGGTGAGCGGCATCACCGAAAGCTATGCCCTGATCAAACGGCTGGCCCTGGAGAATGCCAGGTTGCGTTTCGAGATCGTGGTGAACAGGGTCGCCGGCAGCCGGGAGGCGATGACCGTGTTCGATAATATGGCCGGGGTGGCGCGTCGTCATCTTGCCGCACGACTGGAATATTTTGGCTATATCCCGCTCGATGAAAAACTCAAACGCGCCACCCAGTTGGGCAGGCCCGTGGTGGAAGCTTTTCCGGCTTCATTGTCCGCCCAGGCTTATGCGGGATTGGCGCAGCGGTTCCTGCACCTGCCGATCGAGCAGAGCGAACCGGCCGGCGGCATTTCGTCGATGATGCAAAACCTGATGAAGCAGATGCGCAGCGGGAAAATGGTACAAGTGGTGAACTAGAGCATGTATACCGTTAACGGATTAAAAGACAAGAACTACTGCCTGCGACAATATGCGCCGCTGGTGAAAAGGCTCGCGCATCAGCTGATGACCAGGCTGCCCTATAGCGTGCAGATCGATGACATCATCCAGGCGGGCATGATCGGGTTGCTGGATGCGGCGAGCCGTTATGATGACCTGCACGGCGCGCAGTTTGAGACCTATGCCACACAGCGTATCCGGGGGGCGATGCTCGATGAGTTGCGCCAGGCAGATTGGCTGCCACGCAGTTTGCGCCGCGATATGCGCCATATCGAAGTGGCCATCAGCCGTTTGCAACAAAAGCTGGGCAGGCCGCCGAACGAAACCGAGATCGCCAAAGAGATGAATATCCCGCTGGATGAATATCAGCAGAAGCTGCAGGAAGCGCGCGGTGCGCAGCTGGTGTATTACGAGGACTTTCACGATGAGGGCGAGCAGGATTTCTTCGAGAAATTCACATCCGGTCACGATGTCGACCCGATGGACATTTTGCAGGATGAGCGTTTCAGGGGGGAATTGATGCATGCGATCGAGAACTTGCCCGAACGCGAATGCATGTTGATGGGCATGCTCTACGAGCAGGAGATGAATCTGCGCGAGATCGGCGTGGTTCTGGGCGTGAGCGAATCGCGCGTTTCACAGCTGCACAGTCAGGCGGTGGCGCGCCTGCGTAGCGCATTGAAGGGCCATACCAATGGATAGGCTTACTCTGCTGGGGTTGTTGATCGGCTTGGCCGGCATCATGACCGGACAGCTATTGGAAGGCGGCGGTCTTGCTATCCTGTTTCAGGGAACCGCTTTTCTGATTGTGTTCGGCGGAACGCTAGGCGCGGTGATGGTGCAATGCCCGATGAAGGTATTCACCACGGCGATCCGGATGGGGGGGTGGGTCTTCGTCGAGCCCAAGTTGAACGGTATTGGGTTGGTCAGCCAGTTGACCGAATGGAGCGCGTTGTCGCGCAGGTCCGGGATACTGGCTTTGGAAGCGCATATCCCCAGCATCAGCGACCCGTTCCTGAGCAAAGGGTTGCAGCTCCTGGTGGATGGGGCAAGCCCCGAAAAGATCCGCGAAGTGATGGACGTGGACATACACAGATGGGAGCAATTGCGCTGGCAGTCGGCACGCGTCTGGGAGGCGGCAGGCGGCTATTCTCCCACCATAGGTATCATCGGTGCGGTACTGGGTCTGATGCATGTCATGCAGAACCTTGCTGAACCGAGCAAATTGGGCGCGGGTATCGCGGTGGCATTCGTGGCGACGATATATGGCGTGGCCTTCGCCAACCTGTTCTTTCTGCCGGTGGCGAATAAGCTCAAAGCCATCATCATGCGCCAGGCGGATATATACGAGATGATCGTCGACGGCCTGGTGGCTATCGCCAGCGGTGAGAACCCGCGTCTGGTCGAGCTTAAATTGCAAGGTTATATCGAATAGCATGGCACGCCGGAAGAAACGCATCGAGCATAGCAACCCGGATCGCTGGCTGATTTCCTATGCGGATTTCATCACGTTGCTGTTTGCGGTCTTCGTGGTGATGTACTCCATCTCTTCGGTGAACGAGTCAAAGTACAAGCTGTTCAGCGATTCGTTGAGTATCGCGTTCACCAGCCAACCCAGTTCGGCTTCAGCCACGGTCATTCCGAACAAGCAGGAGCAGATGCTCAAGGCTTTGGTGGACAGGCGCACCGCGCGTCTCGGCGAGCAGCAGCGCAAGCTGCAGGAGCGGACCAAGGCTATAGCCGATGGCCTGAACCAGGTCATGGCAGCGATGGTCGCGCAAGGTTTGGTCAGCGTGAATCAAACCAAACGCGGTGTCGTGATCGACATCAGTGCGAGTTCCTTATTCAGGCCGGGTGAGGCGGAGTTGCAACCCGCAGCGGCGGAGGTGCTGCATCGGGTGGCTATCGTGTTGAGCCGGGAAGATCAGGCTATCGAAGTCGAGGGCCACACGGATGATGTGCCGATCAGCACGCCGTTGTTCCCGTCCAATTGGGAGTTGTCCTCGGCGCGGGCCAGCAGCGTGGTGCGGATGTTGATCGATCATGGTGTGCCCGCGCAGCGTCTGTCAGCAGTCGGTATGGCATCGAATCAACCGGTGGTGCCCAATGACAGCCCCGAGCATCGTGCCAAAAACCGGCGCGTCAGCATTACGGTACTGTCTCCCGATACCGAGCATATCAACCTTCCGGCACCTCCCTAAAGGCTAAGCGCTGGCTATCGGTTTGCCGCTGCTCGATGAAAAATCGGGTTGCCCATCCGGGCCGTACAGGTTAGCTTTGCTGGTGGCGTTGCCGAGTACCGTCAAAGCCTGCTGGTTATAGCGCAGCTTCATCTGTATCAATTCGCCGCTGTTCTGGTTGAGTTGCCGTGCGCGCTCGGCCAGCCCACGGATTTCCTGCCAGATCGGCCATGCTGTTTTGTTGTGTGTTTGCAGCCAAGTCTGGATGGCGGTCGCGCTGAGTTCGGGAAGGTTGTTCTTCAGCACGAGGTGGCGGGCTTCGATGAGTCCGGTCAATGCCAGCGCGCGAGCAGATTTTTGTTCGGCCAAGTCCAACAACTGGTCGCTGAGGTTTTCCACCAGGGCATGCTGTTCTCGTTCCAACAAGCCGACGAAGTCGCGCAATCCGTTGCGTTCAGCCGTCAGAGAGGCGAGCATTTGTATGCCGATATCCTGATTCAAACCCTTAACCCTTGTTGTTGCCGATCAACGCTTTGACTGTTTCCAGCAGCTTGTCGGCGACGACACCGGAATTCACCTGGAAACGTCCCTGGCTGATGGCTAGTTTGATCTCGTTCACCTTGTTAGCATCGACGACGGGTGTGCCGGCCATACTGCTTTCCATGCTGTGCAGTTGTGTGGCCGTGGAACCCAGCGAAACACTGGTGCTGCCGGATTGCGATGGGGCCGCCGGCTGGCTGGTTTTGCTTGTGCCCGGGCGGGATGAATTTTCCCCCATGGGGCTGATCGGCAGCGGTTTGTTAGGTTTATCTATTTTCACGTTGATCCTCTCAGTCTAATATTGCCTTTACCTCGGGCTGTTGACCTGTATATCGGTATAAAAACGGAAAACTTTAGGGGGTAGTCGTCTTTATAGCGTATGTGCTTGGCGAGCACAACTGCGTGGCCAAGTTCAGGGTGCTATCTCAACTACGCCATTTGCCCGCGCCAGACCGCTCACGACCCCGCCGGCACTATTCCTGACCTTGACGAGTTGCCCCTCGCTGGCATTGCCCAGCGCCACTCCCTCGCTGCGAATACTGAATCTGCCGCCTTGCACAATCAGTTGCACGGGTTGTCCCTGCATCACGCTAAACGGTGGGCGCAGCATGTCTTCGCGCAGAACCTGTCCGGCACTGATGCCATAGCGCAGGACTTTGCCTATCACTTGTTTGGGGTCTGTTATCCCACCGGCCTGAGTGATTTCGACGGTCCGGGTGGAAAGGTCTTCTTTATGCAGCGCATACCCTGCGGGCAATTGCCGCGCGCTGACCAACAGGTCGAGGCTGATCTTGGTTTGTACCGGAACGAAGATAGTCCAGCCATGGCTTTCGGCGCAGCGCACACCGACCGAGGTTTTACCCAGTAACTGGCTACCAGACGGCAAAAAGGGTTCGAGCCTGTCGCACCGTGACAAAACCAGACGAGGATCTATTTCATCGACCTGATAGCTTGTCTTGCCAGGCAAGGCAGCGGTTTGTTGCTGCACGAAAGCGGCCACTGTATCGCGCAGTATCTGATGGTCTTGTGCGGCAGCCAAGACTTGCGTGCTTTGCACGGCCAGACAAAGGATCAGGAATAGTTTTCTCATAGCCTGCATTGTGCGTTGCGGTGCGCCTAAAAGGAAGGGGTGGAGAGCCCGGAATTGAAGCAGGAATTGGCCTTTATTCGGCAGATAAAAAAAATATCCGCGCCGTAGTATGCCACCTGAGTGAGTAGCAGCAGGTGGACAGGAGGGCAAGATGATCAACAAGTTGGATGATGCATTGCGTTTCCAGCAGACGGTATTGAATCTAAGGACGACACGCCAAGAGTTGCTGGCTTCCAATATCGCGAATGCCGATACGCCCAATTATAAGGCAAGGGACATCGATTTTGCGGGTGCATTGCAGAAGGCACTCTCCGGGACCTCAGCGACATTGCCGGTGGCGCAAACCTCGGTGTCGCATCTGGGTGGTTCGGCCAGTGATTCGAGCATGGGCTCACCCGCGATGTATCGCAGACCAGTGCAGCCGAGTGCGGATGGCAATACCGTGGATATGGATGTCGAGCGGGCCCAATTTGCCGATAACGCATTGCGCTACGAGACGAGTGTGAGATTCATCACCGACGACATCAAACAAATCATGCTTTCCATAACGGGGTAAACCATGTCGCTATTTAATATTTTCAATGTGGCCGGTTCGGCGATGACAGCGCAGTCACAGCGTTTGAATGTTGTGGCGAGCAATTTGGCGAATGTCGACAGCACCACCAGTGCGAACGGTCAGCCGTACCACGCCAAACAGGTGGTATTTAGCGCCACTCCGATGGGCGGCGACACACAGGGCGTGAAGGTGTCAGCGGTGGTCGATGATGCCTCTCCGATGAAAATGGTGTACGACCCCAAACATCCGATGGCGGATGCGCAAGGCTATGTTGCGATGCCGAACGTGAACGTGGTGGATGAGATGGTGAATATGATCTCCGCCTCGCGTTCTTATCAAAATAACGTGGATGTATTAAATACCTCAAAGAACCTGTTGATTAAAACTCTGACCATCGGTCAATAATGAAAGGGAAATATCATGGTTAATGCCACACAAAGTAGTAGTTCGGCAGCCTTGTTCAGCTCGCTGAACGGGAGTGCCAGTGCGTCGGGTGCTACAAATTCATCTGCCGCATCTTCGGGCGCACCTTCAGCGGCCAGTATCCAGAATACATTCCTGACGTTATTGGTGACGCAGATGCAGAATCAGGATCCGATGAACCCGATGAGCAATGCCGAAGTGACATCCCAGATGGCTCAATTGAGCACTATCGAAGGGATCAGCCAAACGAATACGACCTTGCAGGCATTAAACAGCAGCGTCACCTCCGCCCAATCTTTGCAAGCCGCATCGATGATAGGGCATGGGGTGCTCACACCAGGCCACACACTGAGTCTGGCGAATGGTAGCGCGATTGGAGGGCTGAATCTGTCTCAATCCGCAAGCAATGTGCAAGTCGCGATAACGGATGCATCGGGTAATCCGGTGACTACATTGCAATTGGGTGCGATGCCAGCAGGTGTGCAAGCTTGGCAATGGAATGGCACCGATACGACGGGAGCAACGATGCCAAGTGGAAGCTACAACTTTACCGTGACGGCCACCCAGGGTAGCGGCAATGTCGCCGCAACGGCCTTGGCTTATGGGGTGGTGGACGGCGTGACACCGGGTAGTTCAGGGGCTAACTTGAATGTTGGCGCAATCGGTCTAGTGCCGATTTCTAAAGTGCAGCAGATTCTTTAAATCAGGTAGATATCAAACGGTGTCATTTCATCAACGCCCGCAACGGGTAAGCCACCAGCGCAACGGCTTGAGCTGGTGCAACACAAGGAGAGAGCATCATGGCTTTTGATCAAGGACTGAGCGGGCTGAATGCGGCGGTACAGAATTTAAACGTCATCGGCAACAATGTGGCGAACTCGAATACGGTGGGTTTCAAACAATCGCAAGCGCAATTCTCAGATGTATACGCAAACAGTCTGGTGGGATCGGGCGGATTGCAAATCGGTACCGGTACGACGGTGGCGACGGTTGCACAACAGTTCTCGCAAGGCACGATCACGGTGACCAGCAATACGATGGATATGGCGATCAATGGCAACGGCTTTTATCGTATGGACAATAATGGTACGGTCTCTTACAGCCGGAACGGCCAATTCCAACTCAATCAAAACGGCTTTATGGTCAATAGTCAGGGATTGAAGTTGACGGGCTACCCGGTCAGTACAACCGGGGCCATCCTGCCGGGAAATCCGGCTCCTTTGCAAATCTCTGCGGCACCCTTGGCGCCTAAATCAACCGTCAATGTGGCAGCCGGCCTGAATCTGAGTGCGAACGCCACCGCGCCGAGCACGGCAGTTTTCAACCCGCTGGATCCGACCTCGTACAACAATTCCACGTCGACAACGATTTACGACAGTCTGGGTAACAGTCACGTGTCTACCATGTATTTTCAGCAGCAGCCCCTGCCTCTTGCACCGCTGGGGAATGCGAGCATGGCAGCGGGTTCTTCTACCATGACCTTAGGTTCGACAGCAGGTCTTGCCGCCGGTGACACCCTCACCGTTGGCGGGGTGGTATATACGATCAGCGGAGTGTCGAATGCCACAACGCTCACCGTGACCCCCGCCGCCGCCGCCGCCGTCGGCCCCGTTGCGCCAACGGCGACCAATGCACCATCAGGAACATGGAACACTTATCTGACCGTGGATGGCGCTTCCGTTCCCGCATTGCCAGGAAAATTGAGCACTCTGACGTTCAATACCAACGGCACGCTCGCCTCAGCCGCCACCGCCACCGCCACATTCAATCCGCCCGGCGCGGCCACGCAAACACTGACCTTTAACTTCGGCAGCACCACGCAATATGGTACGGCCTTCGGCGTGAATAGTTTGACGCAGGATGGTTATACCACCGGGCAGTTGACCGGATTCAATACCAGTCCGAACGGCACGATTGTCGGTAGTTACACCAATGGGCAGACCATGAACCTGGGCCAGGTAGTTCTGGCTAACTTTAGTAATGCGCAGGGCTTGTTACCGCTCAGTGGTAACCAATGGGCGCAGACCGCCACATCGGGTGCGCCCCTCGTTGGTGTACCCGGTTCTGCCAGTTTGGGCGTGTTGCAATCCGGTGCAGTGGAAAGCTCGAACGTGGATCTGACATCGGAATTGGTCAATATGATCACCGCACAGCGCGATTACCAGGCCAATGCCCAAACCATCAAGACGCAAGACCAGTTGGCGCAAACGCTGATTAACTTGAGGTAGTAGGTAGTAGGAAGTAGGAAGTAGGAAGTAGGAAGTAGGAAGTAGGAAGTAGGAAGAGTGGTTGATACTCGCCGCTTACCCTCACATATCAGGGAGAAGGTGTCATGGACAGGCTGATCTATACCGCAATGACGGGTGCTTCGCAGGTGCTGCAGCAACAAGCGGCTGTGTCTGAAAATCTGGCTAACGCCAATACAACGGGTTTTCGGGCTGTGCTGAACACGTTCCGCGCGGTTCCTTTGGTCGGTGAAGGTTTGGCAACGCGCACCTTTGTGGTGGACTCGACTGTCGGCGCTGATTTTACGCCGGCGGTGCTGCATCAGACCGGGCGCTCGCTGGACGTGGCGGTGCAAGGCAAAGGTTGGATCGCTGTACAGGCACCTGATGGCAAAGAAGCCTATACGCGAAACGGCAATTTGCAAGTGACAGCCAACGGGGTGTTACAGACCGGAGGGGGCTTGAATATACTCGGGGACACAGGCCCGATTACGATCCCTCCCGATACCGAAGTGACCATTGCCAAAGACGGCACGATTTCGACCGTGCCCAGCGGTATGCAACCCAACTTGGTGGTCGTGGTCGGTCGTTTGAAGTTGGTGGATCCGCCTGCCGGTCAACTTGAACGTGGTGCTGACGGCATGTTTCGTCTGAACAGCGGCAAGGCCGCTGCCGCAGATGCAACGGTGAACATCGTTCCAGGAAGCCTGGAAGATAGCAATGTGAACCCCGTGGAAGCGATGGTGAATATGATTTCGTTGTCCCGAAAATTCGATATGCAGATGAAGCTGTTGCAGAGTGCGGACAGCAATGCGCAGCAAGCCACCCAGATTCTTAACGTGGCGTAAATTTGAAAGGTCAAGATCATGATACGTTCTTTATGGATCGCAAAAACCGGATTGGATGCCCAGCAGACACAGATGGATGTGATTGCCAATAATCTGGCCAACGTCAGCACCAATGGTTTCAAGCGTTCGCAAGCGGTGTTCGAGGATCTGTTGTACCAGACCATACGTCAACCCGGCGCACAGTCTTCGCAGCAAACCCAGATTCCGTCCGGCTTGCAGCTAGGTACCGGGGTGCGTCCCGTGGCTGCGGAGCGTATTTTCACGCAAGGCAATCTCCAGTTGACAGGGAACCAGCTCGATGTGGCGATTCAGGGTGCCGGTTTTTTTCAGATACTCATGCCGGATGGGACGATTTCCTATACCCGGGATGGCTCATTCCAGAGTGATAGCCAGGGAAATCTGGTCAATTCCAACGGCTATCCGGTGCAACCCGCCATCGCTATTCCTGCCAATTCGACCAGTGTGACGATAGGGCGTGATGGCACGGTTTCGGTCACGCAACAGGGAGTGGCCGCAGCGGTGCAAGTCGGAAGTTTGCAGTTGGCGACCTTCATCAACCCGACCGGGTTACAGAGCATGGGCGGCAACCTTTATCAGGAAACCGCCTCATCCGGGACGCCCAGTGTCATGGTGCCGGGCACCAGCGGTGCCGGGACCTTGAATCAAACCTATGTGGAAACCTCGAACGTGAACGTGGTGGAAGAAATGGTCAACATGATACAGACGCAGCGTGCCTACGAGATCAATTCCAAAGCGATCACGGCTTCCGATCAGATGTTGCAGAAGCTGACGCAGATGTAAGGGGCAGGCTATGTTAGATACGCTTAGACAGGTTCTGCTGGGTTCGCTGGTGGTGTTGGCAGGGTGTTCGATGACACCGCCTACCAGCATCCATCAACCCATGACCGCAAAACCCCCTGCCAAAATATTGGTCGCGACGTCGGACGGCGGGATCTTTCACGCCGGAGTGAACGAGCGGCCGCTGTTCGAGGATCAGCGCGCGCGCAACGTCGGCGACATCCTGACCGTCAGTCTGGTGGAGCAGACCAGCGGAAGCAGGCAGGCCAGCGGAGGTTCTACCAGCGCCAGTAGCGCCAACTCGAGCACGCCTAGCATCACCAGAGGTGCCGCATCCCTACTCAATCCGTTCGCCATCAACGGCAGCAGCAAAAACAGTTCGGCCAACACTGGGGTGGGTGCGGCGAGCGAGAGTTTGAACGGGACGATCACGGTGACCGTGATTGAAGTGCTGGGAAACGGGAATCTGCTGGTCAGCGGGGAGAAGCAGGTGGCCTTGAATCAGAGTGATGAATTCATCCGTTTCTCGGGCGTGGTTAACCCAGTCACGATTTCCAATAATGTCGTGCTGTCCACCCAGGTTTCCGACGTGCATCTGGAATATAAGAATGCGGGCGCGATGAGTGAAGTGATGAACGACACGAAAAGCCTGGGGTTCCTGGGCAGATTCTTCAAGTCGGTGTTGCCGTTCTAACGGGGTGTAATGTGATGAAACAGATTGTTGCGCTGCTGATTTTTCTGACACTTCCGTTCGGCGCGTCGGCCGATCGCATCAAGGACATAGCCAGCATCCAGGGGGTGCGCGATAACCAACTGATAGGTTATGGTCTGGTGGTTGGCCTGGACGGCAGCGGCGATTTAACCATGCAAACTCCGTTTACGGTGCAGAGCGTCATGAGCATGCTGACACAGATGGGCGTGAATCTGCCACCGAGTGCGAGCACCACGATGCAACTCAAGAATGTCGCGGCGGTGATGGTGACCGCCATGCTTCCCCCATTCGCCAAACCCGGCCAGACCCTGGATGTGACGGCATCTTCTCTCGGTACCGCCAAGAGTCTGAGAGGCGGGACATTGCTGATGACCCCGTTGAAAGGGGCGGACGGTCAGGTCTACGCGATAGCCCAGGGTAACGTGCTGGTCGGCGGGGTGGGCGCATCCTCTGGCGGCGCGTCGGTACAGGTGAACCATCTTAGCGTGGGACGATTGCCGTCCGGCGCGACGGTGGAGCGTGCGGTTTCCACGTTGTTGGGCCAGGGGGATTTTATTCACCTGGAATTAAAGGCGAATGATTTCACCACTGCCTCGCGTGTCGTCGAGGTCATTAATGAGCGTATCGCCCCGGACACCGCGTCGGCACAGGATGGCCGGCTCATCGAAGTGCGCGCCCCTGCGGGCTCGCAGCGCGTGGCGTTCATCTCCAGGGTCGAGAATCTGGAAGTCAATCCCGCGCAAGGCATCGCCAAAGTGACCATCAATGCCCGAACCGGTTCTGTCGTGATGAACCAGGCGGTGACGCTGGATACTTGCGCCGTCGCGCACGGAAACTTGACGGTAGTGATCAATACCGACAGTGCCGTGAGCCAGCCGAATGGGTTCTCTGACGGCAAGACGGTGCAGGTCGACAAGACGACAGTAGACGTAAAATCGGACAAGGGCGGTTTGGTACAACTTCCCAAAGGGGTGTCGTTGAGTGAGGTAGTCAAGGCGCTGAACGCGATCGGCGCAACGCCCCAGGATCTGCTGGCGATCCTGCAAGCCATGAAATCGTCAGGCGCATTGCATGCGGAGTTGGAGGTCATCTAAATGATCGCCCCGCCAGACACAACGGCAACATCGGGTAAGCTGGCGCTGGATGGGCAGTCGCTGGCGCAATTGCGCGTACAGGCCAAACAGTCGCCGGATAAGGCGCTCAAAGCGGCTGCGCAGCAGTTTGAATCGGTGTTTATGACTATGATGCTCAAGAGCATGCGTGAGGCCACTCCGCAGGACGGCATGTTCGACAGCGAGCAGACCAAGCTGTTCACCGGCATGCTGGATCAGCAGTTCGCGCAGAACATGGCCAAGCAGGGTGTCGGTTTGGCCGACATGATGGTCAGGCAACTGAGCCGTAATGCTGGCGCACCGACGGGGGGTGGCCAACTGGAAGCGGCAGGCGGGAAGCTAACCCCTCAACCCCCGATCCGGGACCCAATATCCCCGGCAAACGCCTTGCCATCCGCGCATAGCGCGAATTACCAGAAAAATTTCATGGATCGCATGCTGCCTCATGCCTTGCAAGCCAGCCAGTCCAGCGGTATCCCAGCGCAACTGATGCTGGGGCAGGCCGCACTGGAAAGCGGCTGGGGTAAACGCGAGATACATATGGCGGACGGCAGCAATAGTTATAACCTGTTTGGTATCAAGGCCGGTGCGAACTGGAATGGAAAAGTCGCCAACGTGACGACCACCGAATATCAGGACGGCGTATCAACCAAACAGGTCGCGAGTTTCCGCGCTTATTCTTCCTATGATGAGGCATTCAACGACTACGCGCATATGTTAAGCAGCAACCCGCGCTATGCGCCGGTGTTGCAGCAAGGCGGTGATACGGCGGGAATGGCGCAGGCGGTACAAAAAGCCGGATATGCCACCGATCCCAATTATGCCGATAAACTGGTTCAGGTTATGGGAAGATTGAATATCCCCGGCTAGTGAAGTTTAGGTTAAAGAATTTCCACAAGGTGCCGATAATCCGTTCGTGTCGGTGACTCTGATGCAGAAAAGGATTAGATGATGAGCAGTATCTTTAGTATCGGTCTTAGCGGATTGAACGCGGCTCAGGCTGGCATGGCGACCACGCAACACAATATTGCCAATGCCAACACGCCCGGCTATTCCATGCAGCAGATCGTGCAAACCGCCAATGCAGCGCAATACACCAGTTCCGGTTATATCGGACAGGGTACCAATGTCAGTACCGTTCAGCGGGTATACAACGATTTTCTAAATACGCAGATTCTGCAGGGGCAGGCGCAATCCAGCCAACTGAGCACCTATCAAACGCAAATTACGCAAATCGACAATATGATAGGGAGTCCGACCGTAGGTCTGTCGCCGGCAATACAGGGATTCTTCAATGCTGTGAATACGGTGGCAACTTCGCCGACTTCCACCCCGGCGCGGCAGTCGCTATTGAGTGGCGCGCAGTCTTTGGCGGCACAGTTCCAATCACTTAGCCAGCAACTAACCAGTATGAGTGCCAGCCTGAACGGTCAGATCGGCACGAGTGTCGCAACCGTGAACGCCTTGGCGCAGCAGATCGCCGCCTTGAACCAGAACATCGTGCAGGCGCAGGGAGCAGGGCAGCCTCCGAACGACTTGCTGGACCAGCGCGATCAATTGATTAACCAGTTGAACCAGCAGATCAAAGCGACCGTCGTCAAACAATCGGATGGCAGCTACAACGTCTTTGTCGCCAGCGGACAGTCATTGGTGGTAGGTAACCAATCCTACGGGTTAAAGGCGGTTCCGTCGTTGGCCGATCCGAGCCGTAGCGAGGTGGCCTATACGGCGAACGGCGTCACGATCCCGCTGCAGCAGAGCGGGATACAGGGTGGGGCGCTGGGTGGGTTGCTGGCATTTCGGGACCAGAGTTTGAACCCTGCACTCAATACGCTTGGGCAGGTGGCGATCGGTATTGCCTCCAGTGTCAACCAGCAGAACCAGTTGGGGCAAGATTTGAACGGAGCGCTGGGCGGTAATATTTTCAACGTCCCTGCACCCGTGGTCAACGGTGCAAGCAATAACGCCGGGAACGCAGTCATCTCGGCAAGCATCACGAACCCGAACGCATTAACCACCAGCGACTACATGTTGAAGGCGAATGGCGGCGGCAGCTACACATTGACGCGCTTGTCGGATAATGCCGTCACGAATGTTTCTGCCATGCCGCAAACAGTGGACGGGGTCACGCTGAATTTGTCGTCCGGTGCGGTCGTCGCGGGAGATACCTTTTTGATCCGTCCAACCGTCATGGGTGCGCAGAATATTTCGGTCGCGATCACAGACCCGGCAAAGATTGCTGCCGCCGTACCGATACTTGCCAGCGCGTCATCGAATAATACCGGCAGCGCGAGCATCAGCAGCGGTAGCGTAAATCCTCCCGCCCCAACGAATGCCAATCTACAACAGCCGGTGAGTATCAGTTTTACCAGCCCCACCACTTACACCGTGACCGGTGCCGTGCCGGCGGTCGGCGGAACGGTAACCTATACGTCCGGACAGAACATCAGTTATAACGGTTGGACGGTGCAGATAAGTGGCACCCCGGCTACCGGGGATGTGTTCAACATTGCATCGAATACCAATGCGACAGGGGATAATCGCAATGCCTTGCTGATGGCCGGATTGCAAACGCAGAATACTTTGTCAGGAGGCACGGTCAGTTTTCAGGGGGCTTATGACCAACTGGTTGCGCAAATCGGCAACACGACAAGTTCGGTCACTCAGGCGAGCACAGCCCAAACTACGATGGTCAACCAGCTGGTGCAAACCCAACAATCCGTATCGGGCGTCAACCTTGACCAGGAAGCGGCCAATCTGATGCGTTACCAGCGTGCCTACCAGGCTGCGGGTAAGGCCATTCAGGTCGCTAACACCATGTTCGATACGTTGCTGAGCTTAAGATAGGAGGGTGGGTGATGCGTATCAGTACCAGTATGATCTACGACATTAATGTCGCGACGATGAACCAGCAGCAAGCAGCCTTGATGCAGACTCAGCAACAGCTCGCCACCGGCGTGAGGCTGATAAATCCGTCCATAGACCCGGCGGCGGCGGCGCAAGCTCTTGCCGTGACCCAGGCCAACGCGACCAATACTCAATACGCAGCAAACAGCACGACGGCACAGGGTACCCTGTCGATTATGGGTACCACATTGCAGAGCGTGACGTCCTCGTTGCAAAGCATCAGGTCGCAAATGATATCTGCAGGCACGAATCTCACGACCAACCAGCGGCAAAGTCTTGCGACCAGCTTGAACGGCCAGCTGCAGCAGCTGGTCAGCCTGGCGAACAGTACCGACGGTACGGGGAATTATCTGTTTTCGGGATTCCAGGCCAAGACGCAGCCTATTTCCAACACGGCAGCGGGCTATGCGTATTTTGGCGATAGCGGGCAAACCAAGACCCAGGTCAGCAGCTCCTTGCAGGTGGGCACGACGCTGTCGGGCGCGGATATATTCATGCGCGTGAAAAACGGCAATGGCACGTTCGTCACGCAGGCGGCGGCGACCAATACGGGTACGGGCGTGGCTAGCCAGGGGAGCGTCGTAAATCCGGCACTACTGACTGGGAACAATTACAGTGTCGCCTTCAGCGTGGCTGCGGGATCGACGACCTACAGCGTGACCAATACTTCGACGGGTACGGTGCTTTCCACAGGGAATGCCTATGTGGGCGGGCAAGCCATCAGTTTTGACGGGATGCAGTTCAACATTCAGGGCGCGCCAGCCAACGGAGATACGTTCACGGTTGCGCCGAGCAGCAATGTCAGTATATTCAAAACAATCTCCGATTTCGTCACGGCCTTGAACACACCGGCCGCCACGCTGAATATTGCTAATACAGTAAACAATCTAGATGCCGGGATCAGCAGTGTGTCCAATGCCGAAGCTATCGTCGGCACGAACTTGAATCTCATCACAGCGGCACAAGCGACAGGAAGCAGTCTCGGACTGAATTATCAGCAGACCCTATCCCAGCTTCAGGATACGAACTTCGCCCAAGCGGCTACCACATTAGCCCAGCAGCAGCTTGCGTTGCAGGCCGCGCAGAAATCTTTCGTTCAAGTGTCTGGCCTATCGTTGTTCACCTATATGTAGGGACGGCGCTGGTTCAATGGCTATGGTTGGATATATTGAGCATGGTGTCGATTGCATCGTGGGTTAGTTTGTCTAGCAATGGCACGAAATAGGGTGTCATGAGCAGCAGCACGATAAAGCCGATGGTTAATGTGATGGGGAAACCCACCGCGAACAAATTAAGTTGCGGCGCGGCGCGGGTCAGAATGCCGAGGGCAAGGTTGGTAATGAGCAATGCCGCCAGAAGCGGCAGCGATAGTTGCAGCGCGTAAGCAAAGATATTTCCTCCCCAGCTGGCGATCCCATAAAAGCCCTTGCTTGTGATCATGCTGCCGATCGGTAGCGTCTGAAAACTATCCGCTAACCCGGCAATAATAAACAGGTGCCCGTTCAGCGCGAGGAAGGCGAGTGAGGCGACGATGTTCAGCCATTGCGAGATGATGGAGGACTGGGATGCATTGACCGGATCATAAAAACTTGCAAATCCCAACCCCATTTGTAGCCCGGCCAGATCCCCCGCCATTTCTATCGATGCAAAGATTATCTGCATGGTGAAACCCATCGCCGCGCCGATGATGATTTGCTGTATCAGAATCAACAGCCCTTGAGGTGAACCGACTGCAACCGCTGGGAGGTCATGAAGAGTAGGGGCGATTAGTATGCACATCAAGATGGAAAGTCCTATCTTGACTCTTACCGGAATTCGTTTGTCACCTAACACCGGAGAGCTGGCGATCAGGGCGAGGATGCGTGCAAAAGGGAAGACGAATGCCACCAGCCAAGCGTCCAGTTGGGTGCTGGTGAAGCTAATCATCCTATCATCCAAGGAATATTGCCATACAGCCGCTGAACATAATCGACCAGCATACCGATTGCCCAAGACCCTGTGAGCATCAGCACCGCAAAGATTCCCAGCAGTTTGGGGATGAAAGACAGCGTCATCTCGTTGATCTGCGTGGCGGCCTGAAAGATGCTGACCAGTAGTCCTATCACCAAGGCTGTTAGGAGCATCGGCGCGGAGACCATCAGCATCACCTCGATCGCCTGCTGCGCCAATGTCATGACGGATTCTGGACTCATGATCAGGTATAGAAGCTCTGCGTCAATGAGCCGATCAATAGGTTCCAGCCATCGGCAAGGACAAACAGCATCAACTTGAAGGGTAGCGAGATAACCGCCGGTGACACCATCATCATACCCATAGACATCAACACGCTGGCGACCACCATGTCGATGATCATGAAGGGTATGAAGATGACAAAGCCGATCTGGAACGCGGTCTTCAATTCGCTCACCACATAGGCCGGGACGAGGATGCGCAGAGGTACTTGTTCCGAATTTTGCAGCGGCTCGCTGTTGGATATCTTGACGAACAACGCGAGGTCGGTCTGGCGGGTCTGACGCAGCATGAAGGTCTTGAGCGGGACGATACCTTTATCCATCGCATCCTGGAGATTGAGTTTGTTCTCGCTGTAAGGGAGATAGGCCTCGGTATAGATCTTGTCGAGCACCGGCGACATCACGAAGAAAGTCAGGAACAGGGCCAGGCCTATCAACACCTGATTGGGCGGTGAAGACGGGGTGCCGATGGCGGAGCGCAACAGGGACAGCACGATAATGATACGTGTGAAGCCCGTCATCATCAGCAGAATCGCGGGCAGAAAGCTCAGCGACGTGAGCAGCAGCAGGGTTTGCAGGCTCAGGCTGTAGGTCTGTCCGCCACCCGCCGAAGGGGTGCTGGTGATGGCTGCCAGACCGACTTCCGCCCAGGCGCTTTGAGTGCCGCTGAGTAGTGCGATCAGAGCGGCGATTAAAATAAGAAAATTACGCTGCATTGTTTTTCTCGATGAATTTTTTTAACCAGGTATTAAACGGGATGGCTTGCGGCGTATCGGCTATGACGGCGTTTGATAAGGCCGATTTCGGCAGGGTATGCAGGGTGCGGATCTGGCCGGGGCCGACCCCGATGACCAGCCAGGTGTCTTCGATTTCGACCAGCACGACACGCTCGCGCTGACCGACCGAGACGCCACCGACTACTTTCAAAAGATTCCCCGGGCCTTGCCGGGTGAGATTCATGCGTTTGAGCAGCCAAGCTACCAATACGATGGCCGCCAACACCAGCAGCAGGCTGAAAATGATTTGCAGGATGCTGCCCGAGCCGACTGCGGCGACAGGCGAAGGCAAGGGCGGATGAGCCACCACGTCGGCAAAGGCCGGCGAACAGATTGCCAGCGTGATGCCGACCGGCAGGGAGCGAATGAATGTACTCATATCAGCGGTTCAGGCGGCGCAGGCGCTCCGAGGGTGTGATGATGTCGGTCAGGCGTATGCCGAGTTTGTCGTTCACCACCACGACTTCACCCTGCGCGATCAGGAAGCCGTTGATCATCACATCCAATGGTTCACCCGCCATCCCGGCAAGCTCCACCACCGAGCCTTGCGCCAGTTGCAGCAGATTCTTGATCGGCATTTTGGTGCGACCCAGTTCAACGGAAAGTTGTACCGGGATGTCCAGGATCATGTCGAGGTCGTTTTGTGTGGTCATGCCGCCGGCCGAACCGAATTGTTCGAACACATGCGGTTTGGCGGTTTCGGCTGGGGTGCTGTCAGTGGAGGCCTGTTCGGCCATCGCCGCGCCCCAATCGTCGGCGGTGATCGCGTCGTCAGCCGCTGTATCGCCATGATCAGCGACTTGGCTGGTGGTTGCATCAGACATGGGTTTCTCCTTCATTGATCGTGAGCATCTTTTCTATTTTTAGCGCGTATTGATTGTTGAATGCACCGTATTTGCATTCCATCATCGGCACCCCGTCCACGGATGCAGTGATGTTCTCGTTAACTTCCAGTGGGATGACATCGCCGCTGTGGAACTTCAGCACTTGCTCCACCGTCAGGTTGGCTATCCCCAATGTGGCGACCAGCTCTATGTGGGCGGATTGCACTTGTTTGGAGAGCAGCTGCAGCCAGCGTTTATCGACCGCCATGTGTTCGCCCTGCATGGTGCTGTAGAGCAGATCCTTGACGGGTTCCAGCATGGAGTAGGGCATGCAGACATGGAGCGCGCCGCCATTGCCGCCCAGCTCGATGTCGAAGGAAGTTACGATCACCACTTCGTTGGGCGTGGCGATGTTGGCGAACTGGGGGTTCATTTCAGAGCGTACAAATTCGAATTCCAGAGGGTGGACGGTTTCCCATGCCTTGCCATAAGTCTCGAATACCACCTCGAGCATTTTTTGTATGATGCGCTGTTCGGTCTGGGTAAATTCGCGGCCTTCCACGCGCATGTGGAAGCGCCCGTCACCGCCGAACATATTATCCACCACCAGAAATATCAGGTTAGGATCGAAAATGAACAAGCCGTTACCGCGCAACGGCTTGGCCTGGATCAGGTTCAGATTGGTCGGCACATGCAGATTGCGGATGAATTCGCCGAATTTCAGGACGCGCACCGGCCCTACCGATATTTCCGGTGTGCGGCGTATGAAGTTGAATAGCCCGATGCGGAATAATCTCGCAAAACGCTCGTTGATGATTTCCATGGTGGGCATGCGCCCGCGTACGATGCGTTCCTGCGAAGCGAGATTGTATGGGCGAATTCCCTCTGTCGAATCGGTATGCTTATTCGCATCATCGGCCTCGCCATTCACCCCCTTGAGCAGCGAGTCAACTTCGTCTTGGGACAGGAATTCGCTCATGGTCGCTATTGAATGATGAATGAGGTGAACAGCACCTCGGTGATCCCGCTATCGATCACTTTAGGGCCTTCCGCAACGGGCTTTACTTCGGATGCGGCGGATAAGACTTCGTTTTGCACAGCTGCCGGTTCTGAAACATGAGCGGTTTCCTGAGTCGTGACCGGAGCCATTTTCCGGATTCCCAGGACATATTCGACTTGAGTTTTAATCTCGCTGGCCAGTTTTTCTTTGCCTGCCATCGTGGCAAGTTCAGAAGGGGTTTTGCTTTGCAGCAACATGTTCACGCGGTGCAGGATCTCCGGATTGCTCGCCTTGATCTTTTCTTCCAGCTCGGGTTTGCTTATCTTGAGCGAAATCGCGATTTGCAAATAGCGATCACCTTCTTCGTGGATCAGGTTGGCGGTGAACGTACCCAGTTCAACATATTTGGGTGGCACCTCGGGATGTGATTCTTCTGCTGCGGCCTCGTTGTTTTTGGGTGCGTGTGCAGGTTTCAATAAAAAGGACGCCGCGGCCCCGCCCCCTAGCAGAAGAACTGCGGCGACGATGATAATCAGCATCTTTTTGCTTTTCTTGGGTGCGTCTGCGGCAGCGGGTTTTTCAGCTTTTGACATTTTCTGATTCCTTAGTTTACGGTGCGATTATGAGAAAAAAAGATTGTGGTCAATAAAGCGATTAGGGCCGATGTTTCCCATCAGCTCGGCCTTTATGCTTTCAACTCAGGCAAAGGTGTCCACCATGCCGTTATGCCTTTGCACCGGTTTGTTCTGCGAAACTGGTCGCGCGGAAATATCCGTTTGGGCGGGGCCTTGATCTGCCCAGGGCCCGCTCCTGTGTTGAGATTGCTGGCCGCTAAATGCAGCTGTGTTGCCGTTCTGTTGTTGGGGCTGGTCGCTGACCGTGGTATTGCCCAAGGTGATTCCGTTATCGGCCAATATCTCGCGGAGTTTAGGCATCGCGTTCTCTACCGCTTCACGTACCGCGCTGTGCGGTGAAGTGAAGGCCACTGTGGCCTGATTGTCAGATATCTTCAACACCACATTCAAGGGGCCCAGATCAGGCGGGTTCAGATGCAGTTCCGCTGTCTGTTGTTGGGCCGTGCTCATCCAACTGATCTTTTGCGAGAACTCGTTGGCCCAGCCGCTGTTGCCCAATGGCGAGTAGATCGATTGTTGGGGGAGGTTTGAGCTGCCCGACACGGTGGACGGCATGCTGCCCGGTAGATTCTGGGTATGGAGCATCGCGAGGTTTTGCGCCGGCGGCACCGAGGGCTGAGTGCCATCAGCCGCAGGTTTTGTCTCGATTGGTCTGATGCCAAATAGGGCGACATCAGTCCTGCTGATTGCGGGGGTGTCTTTGGCAGCACTTGTATCGATTGGTTTTCCGGGCAGGTCACGAATGACGGGCTTGGTGATCGCACCCTTAACTGTGTCGGCACCGATGGATGCAGCTTCCGCAGCTGGCGTGTGGATTTCCTGCACAGGTTGTGGCAACGCGATCATATTCCCGGAAATATCTATCGGTATGCTCTGTGCGACAGGATGCTGATTGTCCTGAACTTTGCTTGAGCCATTGGTCTTGTCAGGCAGAACAGGCTTAGCGATCTGGGTAGCAGTTTCTTGGACGGGTTGTGGCAGCGCGATCATATTTGTCGGCAGATCAGCTGGCATACTCTGCGCGACAGGATTCTTATTGTCCTGAGCTTTGCTTGCGGTCGTGGGTTTTTCGGGCGAAATCGGGATCTGCGTGCGAATTCCCTGGGAAGGTTGCAGCAACGCGATTGTATTTCCGGAAAGGTCGGCCGGCATATTCGGTGTGGTAGGAGCCTTATCACTCAGGATCTTGCCTGGGTCGATGTTTTTTTTTGCCTGGGCTGCGGCTTCATGTGCGATCAATACCGGAGGTGTTTCGCCGGTGCTGGCCAGGCTGTCAACGGCCTGCTGCGCCAGCAACGCGCCAAACGATGCGCCAGCTGGCGTGCTTGCCGCAGCGTTGCCAGAGGTGGCTTTGGCGGCAATCGTCGATACGGGTAACTTGTTTGCGGTAGTGATGTTGGTCATATGGTTTCTCCCGGTTCAATCGTGCTGGCCTTCGGTGATGCGCCGGGCCGCGATTTGCCCGGTATGTTCGTCCAGTATGAGTTGTTCTGCTTTTGCCTCGGTCTTTTTGTGTGCGTCGAGATGGCGTTGTTGCAGCGTGCCGAACGATTTCAGCTTGCGTTGCGTGGAATCGAATTCGCCGCGACCGGCCTGCACCGAAATTTTGCTCTGCGCCAAAACTTTGCTCTGCTGGGCGATGGCTTCATCCAGTTTATTGATGAACTCCTGAAAGTTCCGCAGTTCGGCCGGGTTCATGCCGTTTTGTGATGCGGCCTGCAAGCGTGTCTGATAGTCGCTGCGAAATCGTTGCAGCATGCCGAGCTTTTCTTGCGCGTCGTGTTGCTGTTTGTTGCGTTGGCCGAGTTCGCGCGTGGCCGACTCATTTTTATGTTGGGCCAGATTCATCAGCGATTGCAAAGAAAATTGTTTGGACATGGTCTGCGAGTTAGGCTGGGGTGGCGAACAGTGCGTAAAGTTGTGCGATGCTGTCCGGGCAGTTCTCCTGTTGGAACATGCCCTGCATCAAGAAATGCTCCATTTTCGGGTACATCATGATCGCCTGGTCCAGCAAGGGATCACTGCCGTTGACGTATGCGCCGACGCTGATCAGATCGCGGTTGCGCTGGTAGTGCGAATATGTGTGCTTGAAACGTTGCACCAGTGCCAGGTGTTCCGGCGTGACCAGATGCGGCATGACGCGGCTGATCGAGGCTTCGATGTCGATGGCCGGGTAATGACCTTGTTCGACCAGACGCCGCGACAGCACAATATGTCCATCCAGAATTGCCCGCGCGCTGTCGGCAATCGGGTCTTGCTGGTCGTCACCCTCGGTCAGTACGGTGTAGAAAGCGGTGATCGAGCCGCTCCCTTCCAGACCGTTACCCGCACGTTCGACTAATTGGGGAAGCTTGGCGAATACGGATGGCGGGTAGCCTTTGGTGGCGGGCGGCTCGCCTACCGCCAGCGCGATCTCGCGTTGTGCCATCGCATATCGGGTCAAAGAATCCATGATCAAAAGGACATTTTTGCCCTGATCGCGAAAATATTCGGCGATGGTGGTGGCGTAAGCCGCGCCCTGTAAACGCATCAATGGCGACGTGTCCGCCGGCGTGGCAACCACGACCGAACGTGCCAGTCCTTCCGGGCCCAAGATATCATTGATGAATTCTTTGACTTCGCGGCCGCGTTCGCCGATCAGGCCCACGACGGTCACATCCGCGCTGGTGTAGCGCGCCATCATTCCGAGCAGCACGCTTTTCCCCACACCGCTGCCGGCAAACAATCCCATGCGTTGGCCCCGCCCGACAGCCAATAGGCTGTTGATGGCGCGGACACCAACATCCAGGGTCTGGTCGATCGTGGCGCGTTCCAGCGGGTTGAAAGGACGGCTTTGCAATGATGCGGTCTCCGATTCCAGCAACGGGCCCAACTGGTCTAGCGGTTTCCCGGCCCCGTCTAACACTCGGCCCAGCAACATGTCGCCCACCGGCAGATGTTTGCCCTGATCGGCGATGCGGCGCTTGGCTTTGCGTTTTCCATCCAGGCCGGGCGGATGTGCGTGCTCGATAGGCATCACCCGCGCACCGGGCAGCAAACCATATACGTTGTTCTCCGGCATCAGAAAGAGTCTTTCACCGGAAAACCCAACCACCTCCGCCTCCACGATGCAATTCGGCAAATGGATCGCACAGGTGCTGCCCACCGGCATTTTCAACCCCACGGCCTCCATGATCAGGCCGGTCACTTTGGTCAGATGGCCGCTCGCCTGCATGGGTTTGCAGTCCGTGACATATTCGCGACTCACGGTAAGGAAATTATCCCAGCGGGTGTGGTGAGTGCCTAGACTAGCCATGAATGATCCTGTCCGACGGACTGCAGAATGCGCTTCCAGCGTTCTTCGGTGGTCGCATCGATAACGCTATGCGCGGTTTTTACCAGACACCCGCCACGTTGGATTTGTGCATCGGTAAATATTTTCCAGCCCGCGTGCGCCAGTTCGTCATTCATATGCTTGCGTACTAACTCGGCATCTTCGGGGTGCAGAACCAAATGAGCGTTCTGGTTGAACTGTGGCAGGATGCCGATGGCTTCCCGGATGGCTTCCAGAACGACCTCCGGCTTGACCAGCAAGGTCTCGCGCACCATCTTGTGGGCGACGGCCAGCGACAGATCGAGCAGCGATTGCGCTACCTGCCGCTCCATCTGGCTCAGTTCTTCCTGCACGTTTTGCAGGAGGTGATGGATGCGCGAGGCTTCTGATTGCGCTTGCTGAATCCCGGCGGCATAACCAGCGTCATGACCGATACCGTACCCTGCGGCGTGACCGCTGGCATAACCATCGTCGCGGGCTTGTTTTTGGATGCGCTGTTGCTCCCCGACCGTGGCGAGAGCCGGTATCCCGGTTCCTAGCCCACCCGACTGGTCGAATGAGGACAGCTCCCAGCGTTGATATGCGGTCATTTGTTCTTTCGGGATGACCGTACCGCCCACGGCAGCTTGTCGAGGATTGTGTGCCGGACTATCAGACATACGCTTCCTCGCCCTTGCCACCCAAGACGATTTGGCCTTCGTCCGACAGGCGACGTACGATCTTTAGGATCTCTTTTTGATTGGCTTCCACTTCGCTGAGTTTGACCGGGCCTTTTGACTCGAGGTCTTCACGCATCATTTCGGCCGCGCGTTGCGACATGTTCTTGAAGATTTTTTCGCGCAGTTCTTCACTTGCGCCCTTGAGCGAGACGATCAAAGATTCCGATTGAACTTCACGCAAAATGAGCTGTATTCCCCTGTCATCGATTTCCAGCACATTTTCGAATACAAACATCTTGTCTTCTATCTTTTGCGCGAGTTCGGGATCGTAGTTGCGGACGTTTTCGATCATTTCCGACTCTAGCGTCCCCCCCATGTAGTTGAGTATCTCAGCCGCCGCGCCTACGCCGCCTTGCAGATTTTTCTTGCCGGAGCTACTGCCGGACATCAGTCGGCTCAATACATCGTTGAGTTCGCGCAACGCCAAGGGTTGCACGCCATCCAGCGTCGAGATGCGCAGCAGCACGTCATTGCGGGTGCGATCCGTGAGCATTTTGAGAATACTGGCCGCCTGGTCAGGCTCCAGATGAACCAGAATGGTCGCGATGATCTGCGGATGTTCATTGCCCACCATTTCCGCAACGGCTCCTGGATCCATCCATTTCAAGCTTTCAATGCCGCTGGTGTCGCTGTTGTGCATGATGCGATCCAGCAAGCTGGCCGCCTTGTCATCGCCTAACGCCTTGGTGAGCATGCTGCGAATGTAGTCATTCGAATCCATGCCGAGGCTGGTCTTGCTCGATACCAACAGCAAAAAGTCGTGGAACACCTGAGCGATGTGTTCGCGTGTGATGTTCCTCAACGTCACCATCGCCGAACTGATCTTCTGTACTTCCTTGGGTTCGAGGTACTTCAGCACTTCGGCGGCCTCGCTTTCGCCGAGCGTCATCAAGAAAATCGCACTTTTTTCAATGCCGTCACTCATTGCCGTTCACCCATTCCTTAATCACGCTGGCGACGATTTTTGGATCCTGCTGGACGATTTGTCGCGCTGCCTGCAAGCCTTGTTCATAAGCCTGTACAGTAGGGGCGGCGGCATTCATCGCGTATTGGGCTGCTGGTGCGCCGCCTATCGGAACCCCCGCTTCACCGGATGCGGGAGCAGCATTTACCGGTTCGCTCGGACGGGAGAACAAAGGTTTCAATGCCGGTTTGATGATGCCAAACACAACAAACAGCATCACCACGGCGATCAATAGATATTTCACCAAATTCTTCGCCAGATCGACCGTGTCTGGCTGTTTCCATAATGGGACTTCCGGTGTGATCTCCTTCTCGTCGTTAAAGGCTACATTCTGCACGTTCAGCGTGTCGCCGCGACTCTGGTCAAAGCCCACGGCATCGCTGACCAGGTTGTTGATCTGTGTCTTTTCTTCTGTGGACAAAGGCTTGAGGCTAACTTGACCTTTGGCATCCGTCACTTTGCGGTTGTTCACCACCACGGCGATCGAGATACGCTTGATCGTGCCCACCGGCAGCTTGGTATGGCGTATGGTGCGATCCACTTCATAATTCACCGTGGATTCCTTGTGCACGCTGGTGGGGTTGCTCGTGCCAGCTGGTACGGAACTGCCTGCCGGAGCAACGATCGGTGCGGTCGCGGGCACGGGAGGCTGGTTGCTCAATGCGCCTGGGACGCCGCTGGCAGACGAGCTGCCATTCAATGATTCGACACTTTGCTGGCTGCGTAGCGTGCTGTCTTTGGGGTCTGTGTTGGGTTTATAGATTTCCGCAGTTTGTTCGGTCTGCGAAAAGTCGATGTCGGCAGTCACCTGCGCACGCACATTCGTCGCGCCGACCATAGGAGTCAGGATGGCTTCCACGCGCTGGACGTAATTTTGCTCGATCTGCTGGATATATCTGAGCTGGCTGGCATCCAATCCTTCATTGCCGATGCCGTCGTGATTGGCGCTCAGCAGCGTCCCGCTTTGGTCGACGACGGTGACGTTCTTGGCGGACATCTCCGGCACACTGCTCGAAATGAGATGGACGATCGCACTGACCTGCGCCGAATCGAGAAATCGCCCCGGATGCAGGGTCAGCACTACAGATGCACTCGGTTTTTGTTGTTCCTTGACGAACACCGTGGGTTTGGGGATAGCCAGATGTACCCGCGCCCCCTGTACTGCGGCAATACTCTGTACCGAGCGCGCCAGCTCGCCTTCCAGCGCGCGCTGGTAGTTGACTTGTTCGGCGAACTGGCTGATGCCGAACTTCTGGTTT
This sequence comes from Gallionella sp., assembly GCA_013043965.1. GTDB lineage: Bacteria > Pseudomonadota > Gammaproteobacteria > Burkholderiales > Gallionellaceae > Gallionella. The sequence continues at coordinate 29,301 of JABEVF010000014.1, forward strand.
TCCATCAGCTCGAACCCGACCGTTCCGCCCTTGGGCAGCCCTTGCGTGGCGAGTTTAAGACGTGTTTCATATACCAGATTGGAAGGGACCAGCAGGGCTCCGCCGCCTTCGGCAAACTTGTAGGGGACGTTCAGTTGTTGCAGCGATTCAATGATGGCTCCGCCATCGCGATCGGATATATTGCTGTATAGCACCCGATAGTCCGGTGTCTGTCCCCACATCCATACGCTGGTCAGCAGTGCGATCAGGGCGGCTACCCCAACCGCAATGCTGATCATTTGCCTGGGGTTAAGTTGATTCAAACCAGTTGCTGGAATGCTTGCTTGTTCTGCCATGATATTCGCGCTGGGTTCGCCTATTCAAGCCATTGAGTGTCGGCATTATCAGATTCGGCGGGGGATTCGAAATGTGGAATAAGAGGATATTTCCGATGCTTTTCCGGGCTAGCACGTTTTGTATTAAGGACTATTGTGCGATGACTAAAAAAGGGGGGCGATATGAGTATATCTGCGGTAGATAATCTATTGGCGCAAATGCGGGTCGCTGCTACGCAAGCGGGTTTGCGCGAGCCAGCTCCAACGGCGCAGGCACCTAAAGTGGATTTTTCGAATGTGCTGAAGTCATCATTGGATAGCGTGGCGCAAACGCAGACCGCGTCCAAATCCATGCAAAAAGCGTTCGTGATGGGGGATGACTCAGTCAGTTTGAGCGACACCATGATTGCCATGCAAAAAGCCGATATCAATTTCCAGGCGACGGTGCAGGTGCGGAATAAGTTCGTGCAGGCCTACAACGACATCATGAACATGCAGGTGTAATGTCAGTGGCGGGCTAATGCCTTACCGGAGGCGTTATTTGGCGCGCTGCAAGTGCAGCACGTAACGATGCAGCAATACTATGGACGAATTATCCAGATCCTGTAATTCACAACCTGCGCGTTTGTAACTTTTCCCTTCCGCATCGGTCAATACGGCCACGTTCTTCACCGCTATAGTTCCGATAATCGTGCCAAACTCGGGGAGATTGATACGGCAATCGGGGTAGCTTTTACCTGGCACCAGTTCGGTGTCGGTTTCCGCACAAGTCAATGCGATGCCGCCACCGCTGATGTCCATGATAGTGATTTCGCGTAGCTGATTGCTGTTCTGGTCGGTGCCGGGAATCACGCATTTCAACGGGCTGAGGGCAGGGGTCATCAGCCGGAAATACTCGCGCCGTTGCAAGCGGAATAATTTGTCCGGGAGGGGCAGAAAAAATGCCGAATGACTCTGGTATTCCACTAGGACGGGCCGGTACACAGGGAATTGGATTTTGATGTTGTGATGCGATCCGACGACAACGAGGCGGTCGTCGTTTGCAATCTTCTGGTTGGCCGCGTGGTCTTTGCTTTGTTCTAGCCACAGCCCATGGCTATCAACGCCCAGTAGTGTAGTCAGAATAAACTCGTTTGCCCCACCGTAATATAGCGCCACAGGTTTTCTTTTTTCGGCGATGTTGCGCAAGGTAAGCGCTATCTCCTTGCTCGAGGTGATGCAGTATCGATCATCGGATCCGTCGGAAAAAACTCTGGCTTTCAATGTGATGTCTTTTTCCATCTTATCGTTCCGTATCGTTGTGGTGCGGTCGCTGAATTGCGCGTCGGATGATAACAAAACTATATTTTTGTAAAGGGGGGAATAGCGGTCTTATCGGCATGCTCCAACCGGTATAACCAGGCCAGCAGTTCTGCGACCGCCAGATAAAGTGCCGGGGGGATTTGTTGGTCCAGCTCGACTTGCATCAACATACCCACCAGCTCTTCGGATTCGTGCACATATATCCCGTGTTGCCTGGCGCGCTCGATGATGGCTTGCGCGATCAGGCCGCGCCCTTTGGCCACGACCTTGGGAGCGTCCGGGAAATTTCCGTAGGTCATCGCGACGGCATATTGTTGCGGCGTGAGTGGCGGTTGCTTCATGTTTTTGCCACTGCGACAGCGGTTAATGGAATATCGACATCAGCCAGTGCGGCCTGAAGTCTCTCCATCGAGCGATTGAATAATGCGACCGTTGCGGAATCCGCCGCATGCATTGTCAGCGCTAGCCCGCTCGCGGAAAAAACCAGTCTGACATGCACCTCTCCGAGCCTGGGCAGAGCCAGTTCCACCTCGGTACTCCACTGGCGCGCGTCTTGCTGTGAGCTTTGATGTTCTGGCTGCCCCTGAATTTTCCACTGCATATCCTGTCCGGGCCAGACTTGACCGATCCAGGTCAATTGATGAGTTTCCAGGGCATGCAGTTGCTGCTGCACCAGGGGTAATAGCTCTTTGCTAACCGGCAAGCTTTGTGCGTCGGCCACCGGGCTGTTTTGCGCCGTGGAAAAGGCCGATGGGCTTGGCTCGCTGGTCCGGCCTGCCAGGCTTGCTCCGGGTTGCGCTGCGGATTTATCTGCCAGTTTATTTTGTGGCTCGACCAGTAACTGCGCCGTGCTGCGTTCCCCGCGTACCCACTGCGCTTGATGTGACTCGTAGAACAGGCCGCTGTTGCCCAAAGCATCGCGCAGGGCGGTGGCGAGTTGTTTGCTGTCCGGTGCTGTCAACGGAGTCTGCCAAATTGCAGTCTTGCCCAGCTGTCGGGCGACCGGATTTTCGATGGGTTGTTGCGCAAGATCGGCGAGCAATCGTGCCATCGCGCCGATCTCTTCGTGGGTCGAAATCGGGGCGTCCGAAGTAATAACGCTGAAAGTCAGCCGGGGACTGTTGGCAATGACCTGCAGATCGAGCACATCACCGCTGCGAACATTGCCGGGGAGACGCATTTGCATGCTTTGCCCCGCGACGATAACTTTGAACAACCCCGGACTAAGCTGCGACTGTACCGTACCCTGTATTTGTTGCCCAGGCTCGATTGTTAGGCTGGGGTTCGGGGTGTCGACTTTGATGAGTGGTTTGTCCGAGCGTGATAATACTTGCAGTGCATTGATCAGGTTGGCGGGCAGCATCGCTCATGACGTAATGGGGGGTTAATATCTGATGGTGTACGCATGCTGCAAGCGTTGTTCTTGGTGATTGCTACTCATGATGTTCTGCAATTGCTCCATCCATCCCTCGGTACGATTGCGAATCTCGGCATCGTCGGCCATGATCCTCTTGATCAGATGTATCTTGCGTTGCCGAGCCGCTTCATCCAGTGCGACAACGGCATCGACTGGCTTCATGGCTTCGATATGCTGGCTGCATTGTTGTTCGAGGCCGATCAATTGATCCCAATTGCCTTGCATAGACGCTTCGCGCATCTTGCCGGTCAGTACGGATAGTGATTCGTAATTATTGATAGCTTGATATCCGTTCATCGCCTTATCCTCTCGCGTAAACCAGTTGCAAGTCGGGGCTTGCTTGGGTCTGCATGGCCGGGAGAGAGTGATGGGGGCGGATATTTTCCCAGGCCTCTTTTAGCTCGGTCAACAGATGGGAGACTTCGTTCAATGCAAAGATATCATTTTTCACATTGGCATTGAACAGGCGCGTGACCATGTAATCGTATAGTGCCGATAGGTCTTGTGCCAGCGCTCCTCCCGCTGTCTTGTCCAAACTGGCGTGCAAGCCTTCGCCGACAATCCGGATAGCATGAGTGATCGATTTCCCTTTTGCTGCAATATCATTACGCTGCATTTCGCCTTTTGCATTGCTGATTGCTTTAAGCGCGCCTTCAAACAACATTAAAATCAACCGATGAGGATCGGCAGCAACGGTACTGGATTCGAATCCGACTTTGGTATAGGCATTAATGACATCGTGAGCATTCATGGGGGATCCTTAATCAGTTTCTAGAACTTGAGAATTGTTGCGCCAAATAAGTGCTGGTGCTGTTCATGCTGGTCAGCAGCATGTTCAGGTTGGTGTACTGCTGTATATATTGTGCTTGCAGCACGGTCATTTGCGCGGTCATTTGGGTGATCTTGTTCTGCTGGTCGGTAATGGTGGAGTTGATCGCAGTCGTCGCGCTGGGTATCAACCCATTACCCGGCGCAAGAACCGCATTCGCCCAAGTGTTCATGTTGGTGCCGACACCAGTTGCCGAGGTGAGCAGGTTGCTGACATCGCTAAAGTTACTGGTCAGCGCATTGCTTAATGTCGCGCTGTCGACTGACAGCGTTCCATCGGTTTGCAGAGCAACGCCGATTTGGGCCAAATAGCTCAGGCTGCCGCCCGCCGCCGGGGTGGTCGCTGTGTCCAGGACGCTCTGCATTTGATCCATCATCATGCGTATCGTGCTGTTGCCGGGCAAGTCTCCCGCCCCGGTGGTGGCACCGCCGGTCGTAGAGGCCGTGCCATAGGACGAGACGGTCTGCAGTTCGTTCCATAATGCATTGTATGCGGTAACAAACGATGTGATATTGGCAGTTACCCCTTGCGTGTTCGGTCCAACTGTCACGACGGCAGGTGATGAAGTGAGGCTGGCGAGACTCAGGGTGACCCCTTGGACGGCGTTCGTTACCGTATTCGACGCGCTGCTGATCGCGATGCCATTCAAAGTGAAGCTGGCATTTTGCGCCGCAACGGTTTGGGTCATGTTCATGGTCCCCGTTGGATCATAGGCCAGCAGAGTGTTGATGGTGCCGTCTCCGCCTGAGGTGGTGATCTGGAGACTGTTGCTGGCGCCGGTGCTGTTTGATGTCAGGGCAATATGATACGGTGCGGTGGCGCTGCCGTCATTGATGATGGTTGCGGTCACGCCGATATTGGCTGCGTTGATCGCCAATGCGATACCCGACAGGGTGTTGTTGGTGCTATCGATGGTGATGCTTTTCGTGGCGCTGCCGTTGGAGGTAAAGGTCGTGCCACTGGTGGTACCGAAAGCGAAGGTGACCGTGGTTGCGGTGCCGTTGCTGATCGCCGTGCTGCTGCTGGCTTGTCCAGCAGAAACCAGGCTTTGCGATTGTGCCAGCGCGGTTATATTCATGGAATAGCTGCCAGCGACCGCATTGCTGGCAGCCGTTGCGGTGACGGCTGCGGTATTAGATGAGCTGGCACTATTTACGACAGCGGAGATATTCAGGTTGGTGATTGCGGTTTGCAGACTGGAGACCATTCCACTGATGGTGCCGAAATCGGATAGTTGTGTCTGCTCAGTACCGATCTGCGTGTTGAGCGCGGTGATAGGCTGTTTGGCAACCGCCATCAACTGGGACACCAGCGACTGGACATCAATTGTGCCCGGGGCGGATGATGAGGCAACTGAGGTTGACATGTTCGGTCTCCTACGCTTTCTGATTAAATAACAGACCTTGCCGCTTTTCGGTTTGATCTATCGCTTGTGCGATCGCCAAGGTGACTTTTGAGGGGAACTGCGCGACCACCTGACCGGTTGCCGAGTCGGTCACACTTACGATGGGGGTTTTTGTGGTGGTATCCACGCTGAACGCGAGGCTGATATTCGACTGCTGCATCGCTTGGTTCAGGCTACCAACGGCACTGCTTAATTGCGCGGGCGATGGGTCAGGAGGCGACAGGTTGTTCGATGGGCTTGCGATGTTTGGCGCGATACTTGGCGCACCATAGCCCATAGCGGGGATTGGTGGCGCGACTGGAACGGCGACGCTGGTATCTTGGATGAGCATTTGACCTCTCCTTTGCTCGACACCCCGACCCAATCAAGCAGGTCGGGGCTTCGTTAGTTTGCTTAACGTAACAAAGTCATTACGGTGTTCGGTGTCTGGTTCGCCTGGGCCAGGACCGCTGTTCCGGCCTGTTGCAGGATGTTGTTGCGTGTCATCGCTGTCGTGGCTGCCGCATAGTCAGTGTCCATAATACGGCTGTACGAAGCGGACAAGTTCACCGAAGTGGTCTGCATAACAGCAACAGCAGAATTAAATGTCGCGATGTCCGCACCATAAAGTTGGCGTGAGTTGGTGACCGAAGTGATGTTCGCGCTGATGCCGGTAACCGTGGTGGCGGTGGGTGCCGTAATGGCCACGCCTACGCCTGTCACGGTACCTCCGCTGCCGTTCACGACGACGGCTCCAGTAGCGGTGGTCAAGGCAGCGATACGAGCGTTTTCTGCAAGCAGAGCCGTCGTCTCGGGGCCGGAAGCCGTACCACCCAGTTGAACCGCGATTTGATAGAGGCGTTGCAGGTTGGCAGTCATCTGCGCCGCATATCCGTCATTGATTTGTGCGGTTGAAATGCCGTTATTGGCATTCTGGATGGCAACGTTGGTGCCGTTGATTTGGCTCTGATATCCAGTAGCGATACCCAGGCCGGTAGGGTCGTCTGCAACGCTGTTGATGCGCAGGCCTGAAGACAGCTGCTCTTGGGCGGTCCGCAGTGCATTGGCTGAGGTGTTCAGTGCGGCGCCGGCGAACAGGGCTGCAACGTTCGTGTTGATGACTTGTGCCATGATAATTCTCCTTATAACTAGGGTTTATGTCCGGCTTAATTGCCGTTTACGTTGGTTTTTGCTGCACATCAACCGCGGTTATTCCAGTTATCGGTAAGGCCGAGAAAAACTTTAGGGTGAAAGTTGATTTTTTGGTTTTCCGGGTGCGGGCCGTCATCTGGCCGTGCACATCCAGGCTATCTCTCATTCATGATCCTGAGGGATGCCAAGTTGGAGGAATTTGGAGGAATAAGAACGCCACATGATGGGCATGGGGTCAATTTTCCTTAAAGACCTTGGTAACCTGTTCTATTGTTGGGAATCCCTTGGAATATTGCTCTCTGTGAACGGTTCTGATGTATGCGGTCGGATAGCAGCGCTCAATAAACGTTTCCTCGCTGGCATTATCAAAGCGCGTCGAAACGGCCAGCCTCAGGCGTCCAACACTTCCTTGCTGAGAGCTGCGATGCACCGTGAACATGGACATGAAGACGACATCTCCGACATCGACCTCAATCGGTATGTATGTTTCTGCCATGCATCGTTCGTCGATCACCTCCCAAGTCGAATCTCCATTCTGTTTCGATGGCAACAGACCAAACAGATGGCTGCCGGGGAGCACTTCCAATGGATAGTTGTCTCGGTCAACTTTCACCAAGGGAACCCAGACCACGACCCCGTCAAGACTGCCCTGGACAGAAGGGTAGTCCTGGTGAGGGATCAAGCCAAAGTAGCCGTCTGGGATCTTTAATTCACCCGACATGATATGCACTACCTGACCACCGGGGACAAAGATATCTTCCCAGCCAAATTGTTTTTGCAGGAATGTCATGATGTTGCTGTGGTGCATCAAATCGAATACTTCAGCCTTGCGCCAAAGTGCTCCAACCAGCTTCCTGTATCTTCCTATGTCTTTCTTGTGGAGGCTAAGCATGGTGCTGAATATATCTCCATCTTGAACCGTTGCGCCAAGGTGGGTTAGCTGATTGGCGAAGCACCTGCGCAACCCTTCTTTGGCCGGCAGGACATCTTTTAAGCCAATAAGATTGCGCGCGATATAGAAACCGTCTCGATTGAACTGCTCTCTGGGTGTTAATGTCGACATGTCATTTCTGCTTATAGAATGGGTTCGGGATTGGTATTCAGCGAATAGTGATGATCGCCTTGGATGGGTAGAGCAAACATTTTTCGATGGTGACTTCATCCCGATCGAATACCTCTTTGAATGCAATTGCTTCCCCCGGCGATTCATCCCAGGTCAATTCATCCATGAGCAGGACGCTTCCCGAGATCAAATGGGGCTTGACGGCCTCCAATGCCGCCTTGGTGGGTTGGTATAGCGCCATGTCAAAATAGGCGAATGCGACTATCGTTTCAGGGTGATCCTTGAAGTATTTTGGTGCAGTCTGGCTGACATCCCCATCAATTAATTTATGGCGTCCGCGTACATGCCCGAGCACATTGCATCCTTCATGACTCTCCAGCAATTTACGCAAATATTCGACATAATCTTTGCCTGTGCTGTATGAGTTTTCGCTCCATACTTCACTCTCTTTGTCGCGGTCACTCAAGGGGGTGTAGCCGTCAAACGTATCGAACCCGATGATGGTGCGCTGCTTGTTGAAAGGCTCATGAATGGCGCGCAGATTCTCCAGTAATACCAAGTTCTGCCCCCACCATGTCCCAAACTCTATCAAGCAACCGGGTATCGGGCAGATACGCTGATATATCTCGCTCATCACCAAGAATTTCACTAGCACCGAACTGCGGGTATACAGGCCGATATTGAACAGTTTGTCCTCGACAGATAGGGGGCTGTTGACAAAAGCTTCCTGCAACTTCCCCCTGAAGGCGAGCTGCTCGCTGGACGCGGTGGTTTCGATCTGATACGAGGCTTCTTGTTGCTGAGATGATTTTTCCATAGTTCTCATTCAATGTCGTCAAAAAATCCAAGCGGCGGATCTATGTAAAGAGCAACAATTATTCAACCCATTCGGCGACGCCGAAACCACTGCGCCCAAATCCATTGCCGTTGTAGAACATATATCTGGAGCCGTTGACATCGATCACATAGGGGTAACATTGCATGTCGCTTTCCCAGTCTCCTGCCGCGCCTTGTAGGATCATACTGTCGTCCATCCGATGCCAGTCTATCCCGTCTGCCGACTCCGCATAACCGAGGCGGTAACTGCCGCAGCCGCCGCGAAAATCGATGCTATCCCTGAAGCAATACCACATCTTGTAGAGGCTGCCATCTTTCACGACACAGGGGCGTGAGTATGCTTCTAGATTGTGATTGGGTTTGATGCACACCCCTTCCGGTCGTACCCAGAAGATCCCGTCTGCCGAATGCGCGTACTTGATCACATAAACTGGCTCGTATTTTCCCGCTATCAACTCCCATGAGGTTCCGGAGACATACCACATCTGCCATAAACCATCCTCGATAAGCACCGTTGGTGTGACAGCCATATAGGGCTCAGTGGGAATCCGATCCAATATTGGCCCTTCAAAAGACCGATGGAATGTAACACCACCGTCATCGCTAAAGATCAGTCCCGTCGTATTGTGATAAGCGCTCGTTACCCTTTGATTCCAGCCACTGTAATACAAATAGATACGTCCCTGATATTCCACCAAATCGCTGGGCATCATGCCCTCGTCGTCGAAGCTGCCGACTTTCCCCAGCGCTATCAGTGCCCTGTCGTGAACGTCCATGACCTTGGTCGGATCGGTCTTGTCGAGATCGACATAGCTTATAAAACTTTTGCCGCCCTGGTTGCGGCCAGCAAAATACACTCGTATGCACCCATCCATCTCAAATGCAGTCGGCACCTGAGCATGCGTATGTATCCACGGTGCGTGTAACCCGGGATTGAAGACGAGTCCGCGTTTTAGCCAAGCCATATCAGCAATACCTTACCCATGTATAAAGTTATTCAATTGATCCGCACCCCGTCACCGGGAGATATAAATGCCTAGTGCGAATTATTAAGCCAGTCATGCCAGATTGCTCTCAATTTGTCCTCGAAATGACGGGCGAATTCTCCGACTCTTGATTGCGGGGAAAAACTGAAACACATACCCAGATTAGCTCGCAAATCAAGCAACTGAGCCGAGTCTGCCGCAAGCATGCATGCCAAATCGATATAGCCTGCAACATCATTTGCGACAAATCTTTCTAACCCGCATCCCGCGAGAACCGCGGCTGTGCTTCTCCCTCGCCAATCATTGCCGTCAATCGCAACAACTGGCACCCCTTGCCAAAGCGCATTGATTGTCGTTGAACCGCTACTGTAGGGAAAGGTATCCAGCGCGATGTCAACCTGCTCATAGCATTTTCTCATTTGGTTGTAGCTTGAGTGGCCTTCCAGCATCAGCCTTGCTGAGGAGATGCCGCGTTGTCTGAAAAACTCGGATACTCTTTCTCGTTCTGCAGATAACCGCAAATTGTTCGATTTTAAATACAGGCGGGAACCGGGGACTCGTCCGAGCAGATCGGCCCATACGTTCAGCACAGTCTCGTTAACCTTGAAGAAATCGCCAAAGCATCCAAAAGTGACATACCCGTTACGTTTTATAGGTGGGGGTGGGACAACTGGCGGATCGCCCATATCCCAGGCGCAAATCGTACCTGTCGGCATTCTTATTACTTTTTCTACGAATAAGCTTTCCTCGCCATCGCGGACGCAATAGTCATCAGTAATCGCATAATTGAAGGCCTTCACGCCAATGGTGCCGGGTAAGTTGTACCAGTTTATTTGGATAGGTGCCGGTTGCCTGAGCAGGGTTTCAAAGTAATTCGGGGTGCGGATTCTGCCATTGATGTCCAGCATGATATCAATGACATCATGGCGAACCAGCTTGAAAAAATCTTCACCTGATAACTGACTGATATCACGATAATGGTCGACAACTGGTTGAATATATTCCCCGCCTGGGCCGAAGTTGTAGCAATACACCTCAAGCTTGTCGCGGTCGTACAGTTTGAAGAAAGGTAAGAGCGTGTATGCGCCAATCACTCCTGCGAAGTAGTCTCCAACGATTCCCAGCCTGAGGCGTCGATCTGGATTCCTATTGTTCTTGAACTCCTTTGGCTGTGGCAGCAATTCCTCATGCGCGTGCTCTTTGGACCATTCCCTGCATTCTTGAAGGAAATCAAGCGCCGAGTGCTTGCTGTTCACCAGGTAGCACTTGAGTAAGAAATTATGATTCTGGACCGAATCGACCGCGGTTAATTCATCACGCGCCAGCGATTCGGCAAGGTCAATTAGGCCGGCATTGTACAAAGCATCCTTGGGGGATGAGCAGTCCTGCGTCCGGGCAATCGCACTGCGCATCGAGACCGCAAACGGATCCCCGGGATGTTGGGACAAGATACTCTCCACATCGGTTAAGGCTTCGTCAGGCAGACCTATGTTAATTTTTATCAAGATGCGGAGGCTTAATACCGAAACATCATCAGGGGCAAGAAGGAATGCACTATTCAAACTTTCTTGTGCCTGGTGCAGCTCGTCCAATTTGTAATGAATCATCCCCATGCGGACAAGCGCGGGCACGGAAGCGGGCAGCAGCGACAATGTGGCCCGGCAATGTTGCAAGGATTCCTGCATCCGCCCCAGGTCAAAAAGAACGGTAGATATATTAAAGTGAGTTTCTGGAGAGTCCGTAGCATGGCCCAGCGCTTGCAAGTGGTAGCTAAGCGATTCGTCCAGCTTTCCTTGCGACATCAGAGCAAGACCAAGATCGGAAAGAGCCTCGACGGAATTTGGTTTGATAACGAGTGCCGCCCGAAAGAAACTCTCAGCCAGCATGTGTTGCCCCAGTTGCTTGGCGGCCTTTCCTACCAGGTGTGTTGCAGCAAAGTTCTCTGGATCTCGCGCAAGTATTTTTTGACAAGACGCAATCGTATCTTGCATGTGCCCACCCTGAAAAAATGATGCGGCTTGGGTGTCGAGCTCTTTATGGTCTGGATAGGTCAAAATACCACCCTGTGATTATTGAAACTTGCTTAAAAATTAATATGGAAAGATGCGCTAACCGTTTTTAAAACCTCATTTTTGTACTGGGAATGTCCATTTTAATGGCCGGATTCCCTTTGTATACCGCCCATGCTTCAGTATCTTTTACTACCGCTGCAGACATGGCAATAAAGCTGCCTTCTGCAATTTTTAACGCATTGCGCAGGGTTGAATTTACGCCGAAGAAACTATAGGCACCGATATCGCAGTGTCCGGACATCACGACATGCGAGGTGAATGTAACGTGGTCGCGAATGATGCCGTGATGGCCGATATGGTTGCCGCTCCACAGGGCGACGTTGTTGCCGATCTTGGTAAATGGCTGAATGGTGTTGTTTTCCAGAATGAAACAGTTTTCACCAATTTCGTTGCCAAAGGTCGTTGCCTGGCTGCTTACATAGCTTATGCATTGATACCCCATGTCTTTAACGGCAAGATAAATCTTCTCGCGGTCACGATTCATCGCCTTGGGCGACATAGGAACGAAGAAAAAATAATCGCCGGGGGGATATATGCTGGCGACCTCCTCGAACGGTATGACTGGTAAACCGAGAAACATCTGGTCTGCTGGCAGATAGGCGCGATGGACACAAAATGCCACTACATCATCCGACGAATCATGCGCAAGATAGTAATGCGCAAGTTCTGCATAATCCTTCAACCCGAATATAATGACTCTGCGCATTTAATCTCCCCCGTCAATGTCGTTAAGGCTTGTTTTGCCAAACAATGATTAGTTCTAACAATCATCAAAGTTGCGTCTAATTGAATTTAATGAACAATGCTTTTCCGCAAACGAACGCTCGCTCGATGTCGCGCGCGTGTTGTTCCAGGAGCGTGTCTCCAACACGGCGTGGCCCATCGCCATGTATCCAGACATAATCATCCAGGATCAGCCATCCGCCCTTAACCATCATCGGCAACCAGAGTTCGCAATCACGCTTTACCTGGGCATAGTCGTGGTTGCCATCGATATGCATGACGGCGATCTTTCCTTGGTAGTCCACGCGGCCAAAGGTTGAGTTGGTCACCGAAAGTGTCTTTTGGAATAGCGCGCATCCTGTTACGGATTCCTGGCGCAGATAATTAAAGCTGCCAAGACCGACAGGCAATGTGTTGATGGCAAAATCTTGTGGCAGCATCTCGTAGTCCCATTCTGCGACTAATCCAACTCTTACTGTATAGGGCGAATCGTGTTGTGTGGCAGCAGATGCTTGCCAGGGATCGATAGCCAGCACATTGCCAGTTTGATAGCGCTTGGCCAGCAAAGCTAATACCGCGGCTGATTTTCCGACCAATGAGCCGATCTCGATAACATCGCCTGTTGGCGCGCTGCAAAAAATCGCCATCATTGCTGCAATTTTGTGCTCGTTCGATTCGCCATATATATGGCTGGCCATACGGAATACGGCAGCAATCTCGATATCACTAAGATCACATGTGCCACCGGCACATTCATCAATGAATCGTCTAGACCTTGTCACTTTGCTCATCAATCTGTCAAAGCGGACCAGTTCTCTCTTGATCGGTGAGCTACCGACTAGGCGTATCGGCAGCTTGTTTTCCGAAATGAAGCGATCAAGCCATGAATATACGGCTGCCACGGGCGAATATATCCGATTGATGTTCCTAGTTCTTACCAGTTCCAGAAAGCGCGCGGGAAAGGACGGCTCGTCTACATATGGCAGTATGAGCAACTCCCCCATTTGACAGGACAGTTCTGCATCCCATGTCGATGAAGCAGCGACGATCCGATCATCGTGCTCTTGAGCAATCTCGAAATATTGCTGCCCGTCCGGATGAGTGGCAGGGAACACCAGAATTGCTGGTTCTGGTAGGCGGTTTTCCGCATGGTTAGTTAATTGCATCTGATTGGTGCCTTCTGACAAAATTAGCGTTTGCTGGCCAGCCTTCCATTGTTGCAAGCTATGCCTTTATATCAAATCCACCTCGGTGAGCAAGTGTCGAACAGAGGCCGGTTTATTGAACATGAGCACATCAATGATTGATAGCCACGGAAGGTGTGCAGCTTGACCTTGTGGATAGCTTATCGGACGGGAACGCAAAAAATGTAGTGCCAAATTTTGCTTAGAGAAACTCGAGTCATCATATAAATCTAGACCGCCAATCGGATTAATATATACGTCAGCCTGTTCTCGCCTGCATATATCCAGAATACGTTCATGGCCTTTCAAATTTGTGTTCTGATAGATACGTGAGGTGGCAACGATTTCCACTTCCAAGGATAGATAACTCACTACTTCACGAAGACTATTGAGCAGAAATTCATCAAGCCGGATCGTTGGGTAATTAACCAGGTTTCCCAACAGGGTTGAAACTTGTGCATAACGGGGTGCTTTTCCATACGCATGCTGGATCGTGCGCAGGAATTTCTTCCGCCAGCCCTGGTCATCGCATAACTCAATCTCGCAGATCAGCTTATTCTGACTGGCGTTGTGCAGCGGCACAGTGAAAGTATGGGCAACATCATTCAGTAGCAAACGGTTCCTGTTTATCCAGCCGCGATTGATGAAATTCACGTCATCGAATATCACAAACTTATCCACGGCCGCCATCAATTGAAAGTACCCGATGTAGGGCAAGAAATAGGGTTGCATGATGGCGATGGTTTTCATGCGCCAGTTTCGCCGGCAATGATATCGAGAATACAATCTATCTGTTCGTTCGATATGGTCGGATAAATAGGCAAGCAAATGACTTCGCTCGCGGCCTTGCGCGCTACCGGTAAATTCGAATGTGCCGCTGATGACATGCCCCTGTACATAGGAAAATCACTAATCAATGGGTGGAAATAGCGGCGCGCATAAATACCGTTATCCTGTAGGTGTTGGTACAGGGCATCACGGCTAAGCGGATAATCGGGTTGGATCAGTATCGGGAAGTAGGCGTAGTTGGCCATCTTCTCACCCGCATCAGGCAGGCAGCGTATCCCCCTGATGCGGGCCAGACCTGTGCGGTAACGCGCATCAACGGCTCTGCGGTTCTGCAGAGCCTCATCAATTCCTTTCAGTTGCAACAAGCCAAAGGCTGCATTGACCTCGCTCATTTTTCCGTTGATTCCAGGGGCGACTACGGTCACCTCGTCCACAAAGCCAAAGTTTTTCAAGTGGTCGATACGTTGCTTTGTTTTGGCATCGTGACAAATGATCGCCCCGCCTTCAAAAGTGTTGAAAACCTTGGTGGCGTGGAAACTTAACACCGAAAGGTCGCCGTGGTTGAGTATGCTGCCGCGATGGTCTTGCACGCCAAAGGCGTGAGCCGCGTCGTAGATGACTTTTAGCCCGTAGTTGTCGGCGATTTTTTCGATGCGGTCCACATCGCAGGGATGTCCGTAGCAGTGCACCGGCATGATTGCAGTGGTTTGTGGGGTGATGGCAGCTTCAATCTTGTCGGGGTCGATATTGAGCGTGATCGGGTCTATGTCCGCGAATACCGGCTTGATGCCATTCCACAGCAGGGAGTGGGCCGTCGCAACGAATGAATAGGGCGTGGTAATCACTTCGCCGGTGATACGCAAGACTTGCGTGGCTGTGATGAGTGCGACGGTCCCACTGGTGAATAAGGCAACGTGTCTGACACCCAGGTAGTCGCACAACGCTTGTTCCAGCTGCTGGTGGAAGGGGCCATTGTTGGTTAGCCACTTGCTATCCCATATGCTTTGCAGATAAGGAATAAATTCTTCCAGTGGCGGCAGCAAGGGCTGCGTCACATATATCGGTGACGTTTTTTGAGGTGTTGTCATTGACCATGCTCCCGCTGCGCATCAGTGATTTCATTCTGGGTTACGCCGAAAGGCTCCGCCTGCAAACCCGCACACCAGCGTTGCCACATGATGCGCAAGGCACGCTCCAGGCTTGCCGCAATCAAATCAGGTCGACTCATCGCTGATTCCGAGAAGCGCGTCCGCAAGCCCGCTCTGATATTGGATAGTTCTGCCGGGTTGCCCGCCCAATACAAGCCTTTACGCACGAAATCTGTCGTATCGTAAGCTACAAACTCTTCTAATCCGAGGTTGTAAAGGATAGAGGCACCGGACCGACCTGCCGCAGTGTTGCCTGCCAGCGTAATTGTTGGCACGCCCATCCATATGGCGTGAAGCGTTGTCGTCCCTCCGGTGTAGGGGAACGTGTCCAGACAGACATCCACCTGCTGATATCGTGCAAGGTAGCTGTGCATATCGCTACGTGGATGAAAATCTAAACGTTCTCGTGCAATTTTTTCCTGCGAGAACCATCCAACCAGTGTTTCAAAGTCGCTGTCTTCCGGCATGCCACCCAACACTAATCGAGAGTCAGGTAACGCGCGCAAGAGTTGCGACCACAGGGCTATGACCGAGCGGCTGAGCTTGCTTATACGATTGAAGCTGCCGAAGGTAACATAGCCGTTTTTGAGGGTAGGAAGCCTGGTGACCGGTGGGGCATTCTTGTCTGGTGAGAAAGGGACTGAGGCCGGCAGGTGCACAATCTTTTCTGTGAACTGCTCATCGAGTTTTCCGCGTGGCAGAAAAAATTGATCTGTCACAAAGTAATCCATACTCTTCAGGCCGGTGGTACCAGGATAGCCTATCCAGCTAAGCTGCACCGGAGCCGGTTTTCGGGCAAATGTGGTGAGTCGATTCTTTGCCGAGTGCCCGGACAGGTCTATCAGTATGTCGATGCCATCAGAGCGGATATTTTCTGCCAAGGTGGCATCGGGCAGCCTGGAAATAGGATGCCAGTGCGCAAAACTTTTTCGTAATCGCATGGTAATCGCGTCATCGGCAGCGTGGTTAGCATAAGCATGGAGTGACAACTGCGGATATTTGGTCAGATACGTTAGCAGCGGTTCAATAAAGGAAGCCACCGCGTGATTACGAAAATCACCGGATACGAAGCCAACTTGCAGGCATCGTTCAGGGTCACGCGAATTGGTGTGCGGTTGATGATTGCGAAGCAAAGGGGACTCGAATTGCATGCCGAAACGGCAGTGTTCAGCAAATAATTGCTGCGCGTCAACGGTCGAATTTTCTGTGATGCAAAACAGCAGATTGCTGTGCGCCATCGAAAAATCAGGTTTGTGTGCCAAAGCCCGTCGCAAGCTGGACTCTGCCTCTTCAAGGTGACCAGAGTCGTGCATGACGCTGCCTAGATTACTGTGTGCCTCGGCAAGATCCGGTTTGATTTGTATCGCCCGTCGGTAGCTGGCTTCGGCTTCATGTGTGCGGCCCAAGGCATTGAGCGTGCTGCCCAGGTTGTTGTGCGCTTCAGCGTAATCCGGTTTGATTTGTATCGCCCGTCGGTAGCTGGCTTCGGCTCCATCTAGACGATCCATGTCATGCAGGATGGTGCCAAGGTTGTTAAGCGTGGGGGCATGATTGGGATTGATTTGCAGAGCTTGGCGGTAGCTGGCTTCTGCTTCCTCCAGTTTTCCCAGCGCCTTCAGGCTGTTGCCTAGATTGAAATGCGCATCGGCGACATTGACATCGGTTTGTATTGCTCGTTGGTGACTAGCGTTTGCCTCCTCTAACCGCCCGATATCCTGGAGGGTGATACCTAGGTTGCTGTGCGCTTCCGCGTAGTCAGGGTTTAATTGCAGCGCCCGTCGCAGACTGATTTCGGCCTCGTTCAATCTGCGCAAATCATGAAGGATCGCGCCCAGATTACAGTGCGCTTTGGCGTAGTCCGGTTTGATTTGTATCGCCCGCCGGTAGCTGGCCTCGGCCTCGTTTAGGCGTCCCTGATTTTGGAGCACGACACCCAGATTGCCATGCGCATGCGCATAACCCGGATTGATACGCAAAGCTTGTCGGTAACTGGCTTCCGCTTCGTCCAACCGACCCAGCTCCTGCAGGGTGATACCCAGATTGTTGTGTGCCTCCGCATCATCGGGTAAGAATGCTATCGTTTTTTGCATAGGCACGAGTGCGTCGGCACTGCGCTTCATCTGATTAAACACCACGCCTAACATTTTCCAGCCGACCCAATGCCGGGGGAAACGGACTGTCATCGTTTGGGCGAGTGCCGCTGCCTCTGCAAAACAACCTCGGTTGAATAGCGCCACCAGCGTATTGATCTCTTTCTGGCTGGGATTCTTGCCTTGTGGCAGGGAAGGCTTTTTGCCTGGATTAATTTTTTTATTGGCTGCTTGCTGGAGGATAGTGTTGTTCTGTCCGGCGAGTTGGGCAGACGCTTGCAAGCGCCCCGCCAATGAGTCGACCGCATCCCCATGCAATCCTTGCTGTTGGGCAAGTGCCAGTACCTGCCGTGCGCTCTCTAATTGGCCAGCCTGTAACAGTGCATCTATGTAGTTCAGCCAGTATCGCCCGCGTGTTGGATCGGCATCCAGTGCTACCGTGAAATAGGGCAGGCTTTCTGCGGATCGCTTTCTCTGTACGGCCAGCACGCCCATGTTGTGGTTAGCTTCAGAATGTTTAGGGTAGATTTCAAGAATGGCACGGTAGGATGTTTCTGCTTCATGTAACTGACCGGCCTGATGCTGAGTGACGGCCTGGTGTAAAAGTTGAGAAATCGCAGTTTGTTGCTGTGACTGGGCGTTAGTCATGATTGATTTTAGCTGCGTCCTGTTATTGGGCTATTACCACTTGGTTCTTGCCGGCTTTTTTGGCTTGGTACATCGCCTTGTCGGCACGGCCTATGGCATCTTCCTGGTCTTCTTGTGGTGCTCGTAATGCAACGCCGGCACTAAAGGTGATCAAGATACGGTCGTTCTCATGCAGGAAGAATTTTTTGGTGAGCTCACGTTGCAGCCGACTGATCGTGATTTCCGCATTATCGATGTCGGTATCGGGAAGAATGATGACGAACTCCTCACCGCCGTAACGTGCCACCGTATCGCTGGGACGCAACGTCTCTCTTATCACGTTGATCAAATAGATGAGCGCTTGGTCTCCTGCCTGATGACCATGGGTGTCGTTGAGACGCTTAAAGTTGTCTATGTCGAGCAGCGCGACGCATAGCGGCGATTCGTTGCGGTCCGCACGGGTGGCCTCGCGCTCAAAGGCCTCGTCCAAGCCGCGCCGATTGAGCGCGCCCGTGAGTTGGTCTTCGTGCACCAGCTCGCTGACTTGTTCCAGTTCTTGTTCGAGCTGCTTGATCTTGTCTTCGGACTCTTGAACCTGTTTCCGCGTGCGCAGCAGTTCTTCATGGGAGCGCAGTGCGCTGGCCTGAATGACACGAGTGTCCTGCATGATGTCATGAAGGATATGGCTAAGTTCGGTGATGTTGTTGGTCTTACCGATCTTCTGGCTGTAGCCCTCGATTTTTTGGTGATAGTCGCCGGTGCTTTCAGTCAAATCGCCCAGACGATCGATAAAGGAAGTCATCAATATTTTGAGCGTGGTTTTCGCGTCGTTCAGGCTTTTTTTAAGCAGGCTCTGCTTGATAATGGCATCGCGCAGGCTGCGCTCGGCATCGGCGATGACGCGCTTGTCGATGGGGTTGGCCACGATTTCCTGTAGCGTGGCGACCTGCCCGTGCAACCATTCTTCATCTTCGACCAGTTCGCCAACATTCTCGACCAGCAACCTCAGTAGGCGCACCAGACCCTCTTGTATCTTGACCTTGTCGCCACCGCGCAATTCGACCTTTAGCCAGAAGCTGCGCAGTTGTTTGGCGATCTTGGTGATCTGATCATAGTCGGTCGCGGCGCGTATTTGCCGGGCGAAGGAATCGACCTCGGCGCTGAATTCCGGCTGTGCGCTCAGTGTGCTTTCCAGCGTTTGTGCGAGCAATTCACGAAGCTGGGTGTGCGTGTCGCTGCCGCTCGGGATGCCGGAGGATGCGGTTGTTGTGGCGGTCGGCATGCTGCTTGACGTGGCAGCCGCATCGGGAATATCCGCCAGCATGTCTGCGGGGCTGGCGGCGGATGACGGCGTTCCCGTCCAGGAGCGCAGCAACCCCTGTAATTTCTCAAACAGGATTTCAGGGTTGGCGGCAAACCGGGTCAGCACGGTTTCCAATCCTTCTTTTTTACGGGTGATGGTCAATCCCTTGTGCTGGGTTTCAATTTGGCGCAGCAAGTCCCGGATCAGCTCAGACCAGGATGGAATGAGGGGGGCGCCAGCCTTGGCGACTGGCAGAACTTTTTCGACTTCCGAGAGGTAATGTTGCCAGTTCTTGGAGGCTAGGGATTTTTGTAGCTGGTTGCCGACCAGGGCCGGCTTGCCTGACTGTTTGACCAGCAGGTCAGCGATGCTGTGCAGCACCTGTTGCGCACCATTGCTCTCCTCGGGCGGCGTGTTGCCGATCTCGGCGTAAATCTTGCGGTAGTTGTCGGGGGTAGGAGGGATCTTGCGCAGCGCCAGGGTTTTTAAGGTTTCGCGGGCGATCTCGGACGGATTAGAAAGTTGGCTGCTCATGACTCAGGACAATGAATAGATTGTCGCGATTGTCGGGCAATGTGGCTGTTGCAATGCCTTGAATAACAGGGAAGTCCACCCCTATTTCATTAGGGTGTCCCTACCAAATGGTAGGTGATCGCATAGTGGATCGCCTCGGCATTGTTTTTAA
>JABEVF010000104.1 GCA_013043965.1 Gallionella sp.
CCCCACCGCATCGCAGTCGCCCTGCTTCCCCACATAGACCAAGGAAACATCGACCCCGTTGATCACGGTGTCTTGATCCTGCTTGGCCTGAGCGACAGCTAGCACGGCGGTGTTTTCGTCGCCCCATCCGAATGCTTGAGAGGATAGAAGCAATGCCAACGGCAACACCATGCTTTTGAGAACGGAGGATAGCGGTTTCATTTTGCGGATGGAACAGCAGATGCTGGGGCGGTTTCCGTGGCGGTAGCGATCAGTGCTGGTGCAACGGCTGAGGCTGGCTGGACTGGTTCCGCTTGGGTTGTCGCATCAACGGACTTTGCCTGGTCTTCCGCTTTTGTGTCAACAATGAAGTTGTTATTGACCAGCCTTGTGGCGTAAGCGGTAAAGACTTCGGTTGTGACCTGTGCGTTATTTTTGCTGGACTGGTATGTGAATTTCGTGCTTGTTAGTAACCCGTTCTTCCCATCTAGTTTTTTTCTGCCGGTTAATGTTGGTTCATCTACGAACACTGCGTTTATCATCTTAGTCCCACGCGATGTCATGCCGGTTAAGTTTGAAGCCGCCTGCAATATATTGGATGGCGAAACAATGACTGCAAGTCCGCTTATTACTGCCGTCGCGATATGATTTCCTGAAACTAATGTAGTTTCTCCAGTCGAGACTTCAGAGAAGTCAAATCCTAAATCATTTACATCCAACCCGATGTCCGCATCCTCCGGTTTATCTGCAACCTTGAAGCCTTTTGCGACCAGTAGGTTTTTAATAATTTGTGCGGCTTGCGGGTAATTGGAATGCCATCCCCCTTCGGCATTAACGTAGATTCCTTTTTTTACTTCGGACGAGTGAATGATCCGCCCTGGACCGGTGCTTTTATCACCATCTGCGTTATATGAAGTGTCCCAAAAGCCGAGCATGCTGAAGTCGGCTGGTTTTTGGGTTTCTTCTGCCAGGGCAGGAACTGCCAATACCAGCAATAGAATGGCTGCAAATAATTTTTTTAACATCGTTTTTCCTGTTCGCGAATAATAAAGTTCTATCCTAAAATGCTGCTAAGCCGTTGATCTATATTAACGCGTGGTTTTTGTCAGAATTAAAGAGTTCTATCTTGATTACATTAATTGTTCCCACATGCGCATCAAACACACAGAATAAAGTTCTATCCTGATTTGAAATCACTGGGTGCGACCTCCAGACCCAATCTGCGTAGCAGTTTCACCGCCCATAATGCCGTCTGTCCCCATGCATCAGCCTTGTTCCTCGGGGTTAGCATCTTGGGTAATCGCTCGCAGGCGCACACGCCGGTCAATTCCCGCTCAATTTCATGATCCCAATGACCACTGCCATCGACCAAACCATCCAGAGCGCGTTTCACCGAAGCCTCTACAATATCAAACGTTGCATGACTGTGGAAGCGCAGTGCAACCAGAGACAGTGCGACATCGCCAGTACGCTCCACATCCAGCAGCACGATGGGAGGATTATCTGGTGGCGTTATTGTCACCACAAGCCCTACCCGCGGCTTTCGATTCGCCATCGAAAACACCCGACCCGCCTTGAGTTGACACAGTGACATCGCGAAACGAACCTGAGGCAGCCTATGCGCCATATGCCTCACCGTGCCGGCCAGTGCCTCCAGGTCACCGATGCAATCCCATGTTGCCGGCATTAGCAGATTGAACTCGATCGGTGGCAGCTTTGCACTGAGACTTTGCTCACCCGAGCTGACCTTGATAGTTTTGCGTATCTCGGTGCGCGTGCCCGTTGTGGACACGATTACTTTCGTCTGCATGCCGCCCGGCCTGTCCAACTTGATCAGCAACTTCTCAACTGTGATGATCTTGTCAAAGTCGGACTGTTTGGAATAAACATCGGTCGTTTTCTGGCCTCCTGCTGTGGCTCCCTCCTGCCCATCGTCAAGTTCGTAGTCGTAGACGACGTGCTCCCTCGACGTGTCACTGTCATCGTTGTCGGAATCCGGATCTGACTTATCGCCATTTTCACCCATGCTACGGATAACCTCCTTCATAGAAGGGTGACCATAGTGCAACTCGTCGCAAGGGTGGTTCTTGCCAGTTAGATGCAGGAGTTCGAGCACCAGCCATTGGTTACCATGCTGAATACCTCTAAATTTCCATACTGACTCCTTCAGCGGAGGCGGCGCGAAGGTCACATACTGCTTGCCATGGCTTTTTAGACAGACGCTATCCCAAGCGCGTCGCGCGTCCGGGTCGAGCGCGATCCAAGCGAACTCCTGTGCAAATTGGCGCGACAGGCAGCTCTTGGGTATTCGCGATGAAAAACGCAACGTCAACTTCCGTTGATATCCTGGAACTTCAGGATGAAACAGCAGGTTCAATGCACCGGGGCGTATGACGGCGTTCGCCAGCGTGCGGTTGTGCAAAAAAAGGTAGCGGATCAGCTCGATGGCGGGAATCAAGACCTCACCCTGCGCCGTGCTATACCGGAACAGTCGTTGGATGCCGCCTCCATTGCCACCAAATGGATAAAGTCCTGGTGGGATATCAGCCGAGGTAATTTCCTCGTAGTCAGACACATCCATGACTGTCGCGCTGCCGAATATGCCGCGTGCAGGCAATGACAGCATCTCACCTTCCGCAAATACATGCCCCAGCGAAAGTAACGGGGAGAAACCTATCGGCAACGAAACCATGCTATACCGATTCGACTCCACGCCGCGCATTACTGTGCGGACGAACCAAGCATTCTTTTCCTCACAAAGACCTGCGAGCCAGTACAACTCGACATGTTCAGGGCCGAGTTTGGCAAGCTGTCGGAGAAACAAACGGCTCATGCTGCCCTGCGCGAAAGGATGGGCACCGCATCGAGGATTGCATTGATTCTCCCCAGGCTGTTTGAGCGTAGGCCCGCCTTGCGCATGATCTGCCAGGCTTTAACCTGAACGCCACACCGCTCCAATTCGGCGACTGCCCAATAAATGCGGCGAAGCTGGAAGTCCTTGGTGATCTCGACGGCCCGCTCCAAGAATGCCATCGTCTGCGGCAAGCGATGCCGACGCTTTAGCAGCCAGCCACGCTGGTTGACTCGACGCTCCAGTTCGGCAACAGTGATACGCACAGGCGGCGTCTCCGCACGAACGATGTCGGTCACTGCGCTGAGCTTTGCAGCCCAGACACGATCAATCTCCGCCCATTCACGGCGGGTTCGACTTGACATGTCGCGACTCGCTGATATCGCATGGGTCGCGTGCGATAAAGGAGGCGCAGATTGCGCAGCCACTTTGGGCATCGCCCGCAGAGTCTTGTCGAATGGCCTCGGCTTCCACGAGACCGCTACGCCCAACTCGCTCGCCAAACGCACCACGGTCTTCGGATCAAGCCGCAAGGATCGGCCGACCTTTCGCAGCCCAGTGCTGGCCATCACGAGTTGACGCAACGCAGGCTCCAGTAGTGGCCCGTAGTGCAGAAAACGAGGCAACCCCAATTCACCCGTCTGCGAGTTGAGACACCGCGTGTAGACATAGCCGCAGGTGCAGGAGAACACGCCGACCCTGTTGCCACGGTTGCGATGTTGGGTGAGGGTCTTGATTAACGGTTGTGAACTATGACTTGCCAGCGGGTTGATGCAAGGCCACGGTCCAGCACCGAACGGCGACACCTGCCGTTCCCGCTGCGCCAGGAAATCTTGGAGCAGAACGTGATACAGAGGATGATTGGCTTTGCGATGCTTGCGTACCATTGAAGCTAGCCAGTCACCGGCAAAATCACCGCCGTCCATCACAGAGGGCAACAGATCCAGTACGCCGCCATAGAAATTGCGGAACTCACTATCAAAACGGTGCTGATCCATCGTCGAAATCGACTTGGCCAAACCGACTTCGAGCATATGGCTGCGATAGAACAAAGTCCAACGAGACAAGGTACGAGGAGCCGGTGGACCGCACAATAAATCGGCACTACGCCGAGCTACACGACGCAGCAGATGTGCCAAACATGCATGATCCATCACGGACACCACGGGCCGAGCATGTGGCGAACAGTTTCTCGGCGTTGCAGCGACGAACTCGTGACGGCTAAATTGCGAAAACGAGACCGCGCTTTCCCGCAGCAGGCAACCATGTTCTGGACAGACCAGAATGCCAGGCAGTTGATGATCTCGGCACCACCACAGCTCACCATGCGCGGCCTGCATCCCCGGAATACACACCGGACA
The DNA here is from genome assembly GCA_013043965.1 of Gallionella sp. Lineage (GTDB taxonomy): Bacteria > Pseudomonadota > Gammaproteobacteria > Burkholderiales > Gallionellaceae > Gallionella. The sequence continues at coordinate 4,192 of JABEVF010000104.1, forward strand.
GAAGCGTAGCCGCTGGATCCGTCCAATGCGAAATGCCGACAGTCCGAGGCGTACATGCAGCCCATTGATGGTACCGCTCCGCATTGCACTACGGACCTTCTTTTGCAGTGACGGTGGTTCGAACGCCGTGAAATAGGGAAACAGCGTGAGCGTGTCGATGATGCGGTCAACGCTCAAATTGCACTCTGGAGGAATTCGATCAGTCAATACCTGAAGATGTCCGGGCAAGTCGAAAGTGGAGATGGCCTTGCGGTTGCCGAACAACGTGTCCAGCGTGTGCATCGTGCCCGGGGAGCCGACATGCAGGTGATAGCGGGCAAGCATGCTGTACAGCAGTTCACCGGGATAGATCTTCGGAAAGTATGCAAGCATAAGCCACCGTCACGCAGCAAGATCAAGTAAAGGCGGCTTCACCAGACCGGCAGCCAGCAGCGATTCGTAGCCGGACTGCCCAGCCTGTTTGCCCAGCGCAACGATGTGGCGCAAGTCCTGCGCAAGCGGTTCTGCAACCTTTGGAGGCTTGGGTGCCTGAGGTTTGCGCACTTTCACCGGACGCATCACCAAGCGTTCGGAAATCGCGGCCATCAGAAGCAAGGGATCGGCGGATGGATTCAGAACTTTCGCTTCGCTGATCAAAACTTGCGCCACGTCGGCGGCGACACCAAGCGAGCACAGTGCTTTACGAATTGCGTCGGTGCCGTCGTCTTGTATGGGCTCGTCAACAGGTTCTACGACAACAGGCATTCGCACTACATCGGGCAGAGGCGTCGCCACCGCCGAAGCCAATACCTGATTCACATGCGCTTGCAAGGGCAACAGATCATCGTACTTCAATAGGGCTTTCGTATCGTTCGCGCGCAATGCATCCAGCATCGGCCGAACAATCCTAAAGTCTTCTCGGGCCACCTTGCGCAACAATTCTGCCGTCAGAACTTCTGGACCGAGCCTCACTTCACCGATGCTCACCACACGCAACTGGGCCAGCATTAAAAGTTTGACGACGATATCCAGGATGCCCTGACTCTCATCGTAGAGAACGTCCCGTATCTCTGGGCTGATTTCCGTTGGTACGCTTGTCCATTGATACCGCCAGAGCTGGTCGATGAAATAGTCCCAGGCCTTACCCTTGGACATGCGATCCCAAATTAGCGAACCCAACCCGCTAGCGCGTCGTGCCTGACGAAAATTCTCCTGCAGTAGCGGAATCGCACTGAGCGTGCCGATCAGGATCACCGGCACGCCGATAGTATTCACAAGCGTGACCAAAAAATTTAGCAGCGCATCCGGACCAATTTTTGTCTTGTTCAAATGCTGAATTTCGTCGATCACAAGCGCGCCTAAAGCATGGAGGTTGGCGACGTGTGCCATGTGCACCATCATCTCGTCCACACTGGCGCGACGGCTGCCGTACCAATTGAAGTAGTTGGTACCGATCAACCGATCCACCGCTGAAAAGAAGTTAATACAAAGCTGCTTGGGAGACCCCTGGTGCGGGCAGTCCAGTTTCAGCCATGTGATTTGTAACAGGCTGAAGGGTTCGGTGTGCTGGATGCACTGAGGGTACTGGTGCAGCACCTTCTCGATGGCCTTGGACTTGCCGATACCGGAGCAGCCGGCCAGCGCGAAGCTTGTGGCCGTGTTTTCGACCGGCTGACGAGTCGGGATCGTCAGAGACTTGGTTTCGATCCGTTCGGCACCGTTTTGCAGATGGCGGATGTAGTCGTGCGTGAGCGGGTTGCGACCGATGTAGCCCTGGCGAAGCAGCATACCGAAGCGATCGGCCAGCTGGATCTGGCGCTCCAACGGCTCAAAGTAACGTCCCAACCGCATGATGCAGTGCTTGCGGAGACTAGCGGCATAGCCTCGCTCCTGCGCGTGGTATTCTGGCCGTGCTGCCAAGGCGTCCACCAACTGTCGTTGCGACCGCAGTGGTGGCAGCCGTGCAATGAAAGGATTGCCTTCATATTCGGGCAACGAAAATTCCGGCGTTTCAGGACTTGTCGTCATGGTGTTGAGTGCTGCTCAAAATTTCGGTAATGTCGGGCTCGCTGTAATCGTCGTGTGCTGGACTTGGAAACTGAAGAATGTCGGCTTTCTTGACGATGGACTGTCTCGACGAGTCTGTCTCGAAGCGGAAAGTCTCGACACCCCGATTGGCCTGCTTCTCATCGGCACGGTTAGCTCGAATGTTCCTGGTACGTTTGGCCGCACTCTCGGTGATGGGTTCACCCTTCTGCTTCACGGCACCTGACACGATTCCTTCGATACTGGCCGACAAGTCGGCTGCGGCCAGCTGCTGACGCGGTTGCCGCTTCGCTGAAATTTGCTTTTCTGTCTCTTGCAATTGCCCGAGTTCCCATACTGATATCTGTCGATGTGCTCGGCTGCGTTCAGTCAGCTGGCAGACCTGGAACTGCATCGGCGATTCGGGATCGTGAAGGTAAATCTCATCCAGGTTGCGCGGGTCAAATGAGACATTCACTTTCCAGTTGCCACGCTGACGCGCCTTGTCGAACCATCGCTCCTCTAAGGCTCTTTGACAAGTGTAAAAAACACCACGCAGTCGAATGCCATTTAGCGTAACCGTGGCCTCTTCCACCGGCAGCAGACTAAAACGAACCAGCTCTTCCGGGTATTGGCGCAGGCTGCCGCTACGGTTGGCGATGCCCCAATTCCAAAGATCAATAGGCACCGCTGGAATGTTGCCTGCAGCAAGATCACGGTCCTTATCGTATCTCTTCAATTCATGGTGATTGTTGTAGTACAGCACGCACTCAATGACGATACGGGTGAACTGATCAAGGTCGAGCACGGCATCAAGCCGATAGTCTTTCCCGCCACGAGCGCGATAATCCACATCAATGTAGCCAGGCACGTAGGGCTTGAATTTGGCAGGTATCAGACGGAATCTCTGCTCAACAATGCCCTTCCAGTCGGCACGGTACGCTGCCGCACTTTCGACTGTGACGTTGAAATTGTTGATCAACGTTTCAATCATGCGGCCTTCTATTTCTCCACGGTCGCCGAGGAGTGTGGCGGGCAGGTGGTGGCAAGGCCAGTCTTCCTCATCAATTTCCCGGCCACTTTGCTTGCAGAATGCCCGCTTGTTGGAAGCTGTGTTGGCCAAGGCCATCATGGCGCCAACCCACGACGGTCCTTCGAGGCCGACGTAAATGCCGACAATCATTCGACTGAACACATCGATCACGACGTAGAGCACTGGACGACCGATGATTTTGTTTCGATCGGTGCGCGAGACCAAGTACACGTCAGCTATCGTCGCATCGATCTGGTAACGGGCACCCGGACCCCATACCTCGGCTGTCGAAGTGCCAAGCAAACCGCGCAGATCCTTGTCATAGATGCGCGGCCGCAAGCGTTCACGCTTAATGTCCAGCCGATCATGATCTTGTTCCAGCCAGTAGTTGAATTGGCTGAAACTGGGAAAACCGCTGGCCAAAACGTTGACATTCGGAGCATGGGTGATACGGTTAGTCTCCGGGTCAATCGTGCGCTCGCAGAAAAAGTCCTTGATCATCTGGTCGTATGCACCTCGCAGCGTGAACTTAATTTGGGTGGTGTAGTAGCGTGCCACGGCGACGCGGAAAACTTGGCGGATGTCTTCGTCGACGTTGAGGCCGGGCAGCTCGCCCAGTTTGCGAGGACGGCCGCGTTTAATGTCCGCGCTGACGGGTCGCGTCTTGCCCTTGCCACCCGACTTGGCAAAATCCTGAAGCAAGGCGTTTGGCGTCTGGCCACGTTGCCAATAGCGGCGCAGATACAGATAAATCGTGGGTCGCGTTGCCAGTCCAGCTGCTACACACTCGGCAACTTTTTGCGCCCGGTGCCTAGGGTAGTAAATTTCGGGCTCATCGCGGATCAAGACAGCAACGATTTGCCATGCATGGTCTCGCCTGCCTTTGCGCTGCTCCGGCAGAGAGGTTTCTTCAACGATAGTCAGATAGCGGTCTGTTGTCAGCAGCCTGGAACATCCTGATTGTAAATCGCTTTGTAGGGTCTGCAACTGCACCAACTCCGGCGCGGCATCATGTGCTTCGGTATCGATAGCAAACCCGACAGGCTGTGTTGGATGCAGCCACAACAATCGAATCGTGCGGGCATCAGGTTCACCATACTCAATCAGGTCATTTCGCAACAATATCATGCGATCTTCCGAAGTAGCGGAGATGCCGCATCCAGTGCCGCAACGCCGAACGAGTCAACTTGCACTTGCATATCGAATTTGGCATCAAGATCAATGGCAATTCGTTTGTTGGCCGCAAGATGCCTTAGAGCGGTCAGGGTTTCGCCAGTGGCAAAGCCCTGTGTGCTTTCCAGGAGCCTGACGAATTGCTTGATGGACATTCCGGTCGCCTGCGGCAAGCAGGCCAAAAATCTGCCGCACTGGTCATCCCAGTAGCCTGGGTATGGCGCCGTCATGTGCTGCAGCGACTGCATCTCGTGCAACCAGCGCAGGTTCTTGATGCGTTGAGCGGGCAGATCCAGATCGGTCACCAGACCCCAATCAACCCCCTTGACGTGCCAATAACGGCGTTCGATTTCTTGTTTTTCAAGCGTACGGGCTTTGTCCAGTTCACTTGCAGGCTTTACGGATCGTGCGGCCAGCGTGATCGTATCGCCGGTTCGCACGTTCACCACGAAGTCGGTAGTCATCACAATGTCGGTTCGGCTCTGTGTATCGACCGGGTGTCGCACGCCCATATCAGCAGCAATGCGTCGCGTCTCTTCCCTGTCCAGAGGAAACTGTTCCCTGATGTCGGTCACTGCATCTGACCTGTCAAACAACAAGAAAAGCGCTGTCTCCATATCCGACAGCAAATGATGCTCTCGACCGGTCTTTCGGCTATAAATTCGGGAAGATCGACCCAGTGACGACACATCCTGAACAGTGAGCCAAGGTCGATATTCCGTGCCATGCCCTTGACCACGTCCTTCCTTCACGAATCGCGCTTGCTTGTCCTCATCGAAACCGTATCTGCGTTTTGCCATGGAGTTTGTGCTTTCTGATCAGTTAAGGAGCTATTTCAGTCCTTTGAAGCCCGGCTTCAGGACATTTCGCAACGAATCCGCATTCATAGATAGCCAATGCGCCTTCCGAGCCTTGTAGTCATAGACAGAAGATATTTTGGTTGAATCTCGAATCAAGTGGGAACCCACAGACCGTATTATCACGTCTCCGGTTTTGGTCGTGAAAAGTCGTATTCCTTGCTCGTAAAGCAAGTCCCGAATCTCCTGATGAGAGTAAACCTCGTATCTGGTTACCTTGCGCGGTTCTGGCTTTCACGAATCCCTGACGTGCGCGATGTACCGACAAGATCGCTTGCTGCTCCACCGTCTTCATTGTCACAAACCGCATGTTCGGTCTGTTGACCGCTTCACAGATCGCTTCAGCATCGGCCATATCGTTCTTGTTCGTTTTGACATAGGATTTAACGAACTGTGGTGCCATCAACTTGACGGTATGCCCGTATCCTTCCAAGCTTCCTTGCCCAGTGATGCGCACTGCCACTTTGCCGCGTTCATCTACTCCGTGGATCTGGAACACTGCTTTTGCCAAATCAATGCCTATGGTAGTAATCCTTCTGAGTCTGCCCAGGTACCGCGTTTATATGGATACCCCATTTATTCAATGGAGAGCCTGGTTAACTTCGATCAGACCGTCCACGTCCAGCACGCCCGCCGCCGCCTTCAGGCGTAGCTTGCTGAGGAGAAAGTTGTATTCGGCCTGATACAAATCGCGGCGGGTAGCATAGAGTTGCTGTTGCGCGTTGAGCACATCGAGGTTGGTGCGTACCCCCACTTCCTGGCCCGTCTTAGTCGCTTCCAGGACGCTGGTGCCGGAGGCGAGAGCCTGCTGCAATGCTTGTACCTGGGCGATCCCGCTGACCACG
>JABEVF010000105.1 GCA_013043965.1 Gallionella sp.
AAACAAAGCGAGCCGATGAAAACAACGAAAAAATGACCTGCGTAGCGTCAATGCTTCACGTTGACTTCACTGCACGGGGAGTTTTGCAAGAGGCTCTAAGTAGCTGTTAAACTTAATCTAACCATATAGATGTTTATATCCGGAGGCTCTGCCAATTGAAAAACCGCAAATAACACTTGGGATTTTTGTATGCAAATGCACTATTTATGAGCGCCAATATGGGGGATTGTGTTCAAAGCAGAGCTAGGCGACCAAGCATTACAAAAAACCGAACTTCCGTCGTGAAGGCAATAACAATTCCTCCCGCTTGGGGCGGGGTTGTTACTGTAGGTGCTCTAAGAAAAATGGGGTAAGAGTTTTGATGGTCATTCTTGCTGAGGCGTGTTCCCAGCAGTAGCCTAAAGACGGCGAATTTGGCCACCGATGCGCAGGGTATGCCGATTCACTTATCGCGGCAGATACCGGAGCAGATTGCACGCAAACCGGCAAACTCATTATGGGCTTGACGGCAGAAAATCTATTAACTGGTAGTGCGCAATGATTGCGCACTACCAGTTAATAGAAGCATGAACGCCTTCCTGCATCTCAAACGATGGAGGTCCACAGTTATACAAAATGAGCCGCTTCATTCCTAGCCGCCGTGCACATACGCTGCGTTGCCCTGTGGACGGCTATCTTGTGACGACACTTCTAGGCTGACAATAAAAAGCGCACCTTTTGCATGGCCAAGGCTGCAGCGGCGGTGCGGGTTTCAACGCCAAGTTTCTCGAATACGTGTTCCAGATGCTTGTTCACAGTGCGGTGACTGCTTTCCAGGATGTCGCCTATATCGCGGTTGGTCTTGCCATATATCACCCAATACAGCACCTCCGCTTCACGAGCAGTAAGCTGAAAGGCCGCAATCAGCGATTCGATCACGGAAGCATGACTTTCTTCCCTTAGCACGATCAGCAATTCCCCGTCATGCCCCTGATCTTCGAGAGCTTGAAGATTGCCGAGAAGCCGCTTGGAGTCCTTGATCACCAATACCGGGGATTCACGGCCCTCCAGTTCGGCCTGACGAGCTTTCAGTACCCACGGCAACAGATAGGGTTGGATATGTTCGTTATCAATATCGAAATATTCCCAGAGCAGTTTACGTGCCTTCGGAGTTTGCCAGATCATGCGTCCATCTGTTTCGCGGACGACAACGGTAGCCTGTCCGTAATCATCCAGGGCCGAGCGGGCCTGTATCATCTGGCGTGCATTTAGCGTATGTGCGGCAATACGGACCAATACCTCTTGAGGCCTGATGGGCTTGGTGACGTAGTCGGCGCCGCCGCAGGCGAAGGCGGCCACCACATGCTCGGTTTCAGTCAGACCCGTCATGAAGATGATAGGGATATGCTGAGTGGTAAAATCGGTCTTCATTCTTCGCGCGACTTCAAAACCATCCATGCTTGGCATCAGCGCGTCCAGAAGAATCACGTCGGGTCGGCTTTTCCGTGCCCGCTGCAGGGCATCTTCGCCGTTGGTGGCCACGAGAACCGTATAACCGGCCTCGTCCAAAGCATCGTGGATCAGGGAAAGATTTTCCGGCACATCATCCACAATCAGGACGATATTCCCCCTTGCACTTTCAGGGTGTCCCATAGTCCACCTCGCCCAACCCCTGATGCAGGATTTTTTTCATTGTGCCAAACTGGAACTGGTGCGTTAGTTGGCGCATCCTGTCGACGAACTCTCCATGCGACCAGTCCATTCTCTCGATTTCATCCAGTTTATTAAGTATCCCGCGCACATAACCGAGGTCGATTTGCTCGTCCAGACTGCGCAAGTGTTCGCTGGAAGGATACCGTGACTGCACTGACGCAGCAGATAACCAGGCGATGCTGTGGTCTCCTTCAACTGTCACCCATTCCAGACCGAGACACCTTCCGATCCAATCCAGCAGCTCATGCACGTTCACCGGTTTGGTGATGAAGTTCTCGGCTGTTATGCCCGCATCATTGCCTGCGCCCTTTTCGAAAGCGTTGGCAGAAATGACCGCAATCTCGCATTCCGCTGATTCACTCTGGCGTATCCGCCGTATAGTCTCCCAGCCATCGATGCCGGGCATCGCGAGATCCATGAAAATTATGTGCGGGAGAAAGCCGGGGATCATATCCAGGCACTGCTGGCCTGAGGCAGCCTGTGCCAGTTGAAATCCGAGCGGCTCCAGCATGCTTACCAGCAGATCCCGATCAGCTTTCTCATTGTCCACTATCAGTATGCGGCGGCGTACGCCGACGTAGCCTACATACTGAACCCGGGAACTGTTTTGCACAGCCGGCACCGATTGGGTGTGTGGCAGGAACAAGCGTACCCGGAAACGGCAGCCTTTGCCCGGAGAGCTTTCCACGGTCAGTTCACCGCCCATCATATCGGTCAGCATCTTGGCAATCGTCAGCCCGAGGCCGGTTCCACCTGTCGCGCCTATTTGGGCTGCACTGCCACGGGCAAACGGCTCGAAAACATGCTCGAGTTCTTCCGGAGCTATCCCGGGCCCGGTGTCTTCAATCTCGAAGGTAGCCATTTCACTCTGGTATTTGAGGTGGAATACCACCCCGCCATGGGCAGTGAACTTCACCGCATTACCCAGAATATTGATCAGGATTTGCCTCAACCTGCGGGCATCGGCGCGCACCAGAGTGGGCAACTCTCCGCTGGGACAGTACTTAAAATCGATACCCTTGTTGCGCGCCTGAAGCTCGAACATGCCTACGATCTGCTGGACAAAGTCCGGAAAGTGCAAGGGTTTGACAGCCAGACTCACCTTGCCGCCTTCGATACGCGCGATGTCCAGCGTGCCCTCGATCAGGGACAACAAGTGCTCACCACTTTTGCGGATTACGTTGATTGCGCGGCGACGATTGACCGGTATCGCGGCATCACTGTCAAGGATCTGGGCATAGCCGAGTATGCTGTTCAAAGGAGTACGCAGCTCATGGCTGATCGTCATGATATAGCGGCTTTTGGCCTGATTTGCATGGTCGGCGGACAACTTCGCCTGCTGCAGAAGCTGGTCGGTACGATGATGTGAGTCGATTTCCTCCACCAAGAGCTGGGTCTGATAGTTGGCTTCCTCCTGGGCAACCTTGCGGCTCTTGCTGGCAAGCACCATCCACCAGGCAATGATGCCTGACACCAGCAGCAATGCCGCCGAGATACGCGTGAAAACCCCGCGCAATTGGTACAGTAAAACGGCATCGTCTTCCTTTAACGTCAGGCTTTCCTGATAGTAAAGCATGCCGATCAACACACCCATGAAGGCAATGAACCCGGCCATCAACAGCATATAATGGCCCAGTCCCGACCCCAGCAAGCGCCTCAGGGAAGATGGTAACAAGCCACCCAGCAGGCCGGCCCATTGCTCGGTTAGCCGCGCATGCGGCTTGCACAGATCATGACAGCGTGCATCCAGAGTACAGCACAAGGAACAAATACTGCCTTTATAGGCCGGACAGTGGGACATGTCCTCAGCCTCGAAATCCGTGCCGCAAATACAGCAGGTATGCGCTGTTGCACCGGCAGGCATAATCAGCGGTTCAGGACGACGGGCAATATAGAAACGTCCCGCCGTGATCCAGGCGATCAATGGCGACAGCACCAGCGGCAAGCACAACGAGATGAAGATTGCAAACGGCTGCACCTCCTGACCGAATAGCCCAAGATAGACCGAGATCGACAATGCCGAAGCAATTGCCATCGCACCAAACCCGACAGGATTGATATCGTAAAGGTAGGCGCGGCGAAATTCGATGCCCGGGGGCGACAGCCCCAGAGGTTTATTGATGACGATATCTGCCACTACCGTCATTATCCAAGCCACCGCCACATTGGAATATAGCCCCAATACCCGCTCCATCACCTGTAGCAGGTCCAGCTCCATCAGCATCAATGCGATCAGCGTATTGAAAACGACCCAGACTACCCGCCCCGGGTGGCTGTGGGTCAAGCGAGAAAAGAAATTGGACCATGCCAGTGAACCGGCATAAGCATTGGTGACATTGATCTTCAGCTGCGAAATGATCACGAACAGCGCGGTCGCGGCGACAGCCCAGGCGATATCCGGAAACACATAATTATTGTAGGCGGCAAGATACATCTGGGTTGGATTCACCGCCAGGTCTTCTGGTACGCCCTGCTTGATCGCAAGGAATGCCAGCAGCACACCACCCAGCATCTTGACCGCACTCAAAACCAGCCATCCGGTTCCGCCGACCAGAACGCCGATCGCCCAGCGGTGGCGATTCTCCGCGGTGGGTTCGGGCATAAAGCGCAGGTAATCAGCCTGTTCGCCCAGTTGCGCAATGATCGCCATCGTCACCGTTATCGCGGCGCAGAAAAGACGGACATCGAAACCGGAGCCGACCGCGTCCCGGCCGCTATAGCCAACCAGTCCCGCAACATCCTGGGGACTGTATAGCCACAAAAAAATATAGGGCAGGAACAGCATCACCAACCAGACCGGCTGGGTCAGCGTTTGCAGGCGGCTGATCGCAGTGATGCCGCGTGTCACCAGAGGAACCACCACCAGCGCACAGATCAGATAGCCCCACACCAGCGGGATATCGAAGGCCAGTTTGAGCGCATAGGCCATGATCGCCGCTTCGAGCGCGAAAAAGATAAAGGTGAAAGCGGCATAAATCAGCGAGGTGATCGTGGAGCCCAGATAGCCGAAGCCTGAACCACGGGTCAGCAGATCCATGTCAACACCGTAGCGGGCCGAATAGCGGCTCACCGGCAGGCTGACCAGAAAGATGATCAGCCCCGCAGCTAAAATGGCCAGTGCCGTATTGATAAACCCGAAATCGACCAGCAGCGTCGCGCCTATCGCCTCCAGCACCAGGAATGAAGCCGAACTGAACGCGGTGTTGGCAACCTGCCACTCCGGCCATTTGCGGTAGCTCCGCGGCGTGAAACGCAGCGCGTAATCTTCCAGCGTTTCATTGGACACCCAGGTGTTATAGTCCCTGCGCACCTTGAACACATGCTGGACGGCATTGTCCTTGCCGGATTGCGTGTCGTCGCTGACCTTCATCTGGGCACCACACAGGCAAAACACTTAGTCGGATCGCGGCGCATACTCATAACATGCCCTGCTGCTCGATAAAACCGATGATCTGCTGCAGCCCGACACCGGTCTTCATGTTGCTGAAAATGAACGGCCGTTCGCCGCGCATCCTGCGCGCGTCTCTATCCATCACCTCGAGCGAGGCTCCCACCATAGGCGCGAGGTCTATCTTGTTGATCACCAGCAGGTCCGACTTGGTGATACCTGGGCCGCCCTTGCGCGGGATTTTTTCCCCGGCGGCGACATCAATGACATAGATCGTAAAATCCGACAATTCCGGGCTGAAGGTTGCGGCCAGGTTGTCGCCCCCGCTTTCGACGAAGATCACATCCAGATTGGGAAAGCGCTTGTTGAGCCGATCCACCGCCTCGAGGTTGATGCTGGCATCCTCGCGGATCGCGGTATGCGGGCAGCCCCCTGTCTCCACCCCGATGATGCGATCCGGCGTCAATGCCTCGTTATGCACCAGGAATTGGGCATCTTCTTCGGTATAAATGTCGTTGGTGATAACGGCAATATTGTAGGTGTCGCGCAGCGCCAGGCACAGCGCAAGAGTCAGCGCGGTTTTACCCGAACCGACCGGACCGCCGATGCCGACGCGCAATGGGTTTGAACGCTGGGTCATGATCTGAATAGCCTCGTGTATTGGGTCTCGTGCCGGCTGCTGGCGATCGAAAATGCCGGCAAATAGTTGCAGGTATTTTCGATCGGGGTCTGCAACGCTTCGCCGGCAAGAACATGCAAGCGACGCCCCAGTTGCAGCAACAGACGCTGCCCCGCCGTTTGTCCGAACGGCACCGCCTTGACTGCCGCCATCACCTGATTCTCGCCCCACGCCCACAGATAGCCGGCAACCGCATCCTCGACCGGAATAGCCCAGGCGGCAGCCGCGCAACTCCAGGCGAGCGGAAAACCGGGCTGCGGAATCGCAGCGAGATGCTGCGTCGGGAAATCTGCAAGGTCCACCAGCAGACGCGACAGCGAATAGCCCATTTGCAGGGTTTCGGCACGCAATTCCGCGCTCTCGCGGCTGGCGATGAACTCCGCGTCCAGCTCGACCAACCGGGGTATATCCTCCGCTTGCCATGCCCTGATCATGTGCGCCAGATAAACCGCCTCGAATCGGGCACTGCCGAATTCCAGGCAATCTGCTATCCATGCCAGTGCGGAAGCTTCACTGTTCACAGCGGCAGTCTCCACCGCCCATTCCAGTCCCTGCGAATAGGTGTATGCGCCGACCGGCAGGATAGGGCTGGACAGTTGCAACAGGCGGATCATTGCGCTGCTCATGGCGCACGCTGCTTCAGCATCATGTCGTGGATGCGCGCGCCGCGCCCCTCGCCGTCGGCGCTGTGGCCATGGCCGCCGTGGCCGCCATAAGCGCCGCTCTCGGGTTCGAACGCGGCCGACGCCTCAACAACAGCCAGCCCCAGACCGCGCACCATTTCGCCCAGCACGTGATCTTTCGCGAAGCGCAGCAGACCTGCCTGCAATTGCACCGCCACATGCCGGTTTCCCAAATGGTAAGCAGCACGGGCCAACATCAGCGCGTTGTCGCTGCGCACTTCCATCACCGCCTCAGGTGCTGCTACAACAGCAACAATGCAACCGTCATGCGCTTCAAGCAGGTCGCCGCCGCGCAGTATCGTGCCGCGGTCGAGAAACACTCCGACTTCCCGGCCGCTCTCGAGCCGGGTGCGCAGCCGACTTTTGCAGCGCAGTTCGAAAGGCAGCACTAGCCGCTCTGTAGCCACGGCATCATGCGACGCTTTTTTTTCTATCGGCAGCATCGCTAGAACAGGAAATATCGCTGCGCCATCGGCAGCACGGTTGCCGGCTCGCACACCAGCAATTCGCCGTCGGCGCGCACCGCATAGGTTTCGGTATCCACATCGATGTGCGGCATCGCGCTATTGTGCAGCATGTCCAGCTTGGTCACGGTGCGGGTGTTCTTTACCGCAACCAGCGGCTTGGTGAGACCTAATGCCAACACCTTTTCGTTCTGCAGCGCTGCCCCAGAAACAAAAGTAATAGATTTTTTCAGCGCGGAGCCGAAGCTGCCGAACATCGGACGGTAATGCACCGGCTGAGGGGTCGGGATCGAGGCATTCGGGTCGCCCATCGCTGCGGCGGCGATCATGCCACCCTTGATGATCAGGCTGGGCTTGACCCCGAAGAACGCGGGTTTCCACAGTACCAAGTCGGCCAGCTTGCCCACCTCTATCGAACCGACCACATGGCTGATGCCGTGCGTGATCGCCGGGTTGATCGTGTACTTGGCGATGTAGCGCTTGATGCGAAAATTGTCGTTGCGCGCACTGTCCTGTTTCAATGCGCCGCGCTGCACCTTCATCTTGTGCGCGGTCTGCCAAGTGCGGATGACGACCTCGCCTACCCGCCCCATCGCCTGCGAGTCGGACGACATCATCGAAAATGCACCAAGATCGTGCAGGATATCCTCGGCAGCGATCGTTTCGCGGCGGATGCGCGATTCGGCAAAAGCCACATCCTCCGCAATTGAGGCATCAAGGTGGTGACAGACCATCAGCATGTCGAGATGCTCGTCTATCGTGTTCACCGTGTAGGGCCGGGTCGGGTTGGTCGAGGACGGCAAAACGTTCTTCGATCCTACCGCTTTGATGATGTCCGGCGCATGCCCGCCGCCCGCGCCTTCGGTATGGTAGGTATGGATGGTGCGGCCCTTGAATGCATCCAGCGTCGTTTCAACAAAACCGGATTCGTTCAGCGTGTCGGTATGGATCGCCACCTGCACGTCCATCTCATCCGCGACGGTCAGGCAATTGTCGATTGCGGCAGGCGTGGTTCCCCAATCTTCGTGCAGCTTGAGGCCGATCGCGCCTGCCTCGATCTGTTCTCTTGCCGGCCCTGGCAGCGAGACATTGCCCTTGCCCAGGAAACCCAGGTTCATCGGAAACGCATCCGCGGCCTGCAGCATCGAATGGATATGCCAGGGGCCAGGCGTGCAGGTGGTGGCATAGGTGCCGGTCGCCGGTCCGGTGCCGCCGCCCAGCATCGTGGTGATGCCCGAGGTCAACGCCTCATCGATCTGCTGTGGGCAGATGAAATGGATATGGCTGTCAATGCCGCCAGCGGTGATGATCATCGACTCTCCGGCGATGATCTCGGTGCCGGCGCCGATCGGGATCGTCACGCCGGGCTGAATGTCAGGGTTGCCCGCCTTGCCGATCGCCCAGATACGCCCTTCCTTGAGGCCGATGTCGGCCTTGATGATGCCGGTGACTGCATCGACGATAAGCGCGTTGGTGATCACCGTATCGGCCACTTCGGACGCACGCAACTGGCCCTGCCCCATTCCGTCGCGTATCACCTTGCCGCCGCCGAACTTCACTTCCTCGCCATAGATCGTGAAATCCTTTTCCACCTCTATCCACAATTCGGTATCGGCAAGACGCACACGATCCCCGACGGTGGGGCCGAACATTTCGGCATAAGCCTGACGTGATATCTTCACCGCCATCGCATCATGTCCCGAACAGCGTGACCGCAAGCATCGCGATGCCCGCACCCAGCCAGCGATCGCGCTGATTGTTCCGCAACATACTGCCCAGCGCCAGCCCGCTTCCCAGCAGCACTGCGGTGGCCGCAAGGAACCCGCACGCGTAGCCCAGCGGTGCCGCCATCGTCGGCAGTTCAGCGCCGTGGGCGATGCCGTGCCACAGCGCGAAGAACGCCGCCACCCCTGCCTGCGCCGGCAGCGGCAGGCGCATTGCGAGTGCGACCAGGAGCGCCGAGGCCAGCACGCTGGCTGCCACCGCAGATTCGATGAACGGCGGCACGATGCCATTCAGCCCGAACATGCCGCCGGCCAGCATGCCGCCAAGAAACGCCGCAAGGATGATCCAGCGCCTGATACCGTCACTGCGTGCCGCCCAGACACCCGCCGCAAGCATGCCCAGCACATGATCGAGTCCGCTGAACGGATGTGCCAGACCGCTGATGAACCCGCTGCCGCCATGGCCGGGATGAGCCCAGGCAGCAGCAGGAAGCAGCATCGCCAGAATCGCAATATATATTCTCAATTTCCGCCCCTCTCTATATTAACAACATACACAAATCACAAATTTCCCATGACCCGGCCCTTGAATCCGTAAACCCGGCGATCGCCCGCCAGTTCCACCAGCTCGACGGTGCGCACCTGACCCGGTTCGAAACGCACCGCAGTACCGGCGGCGATGTCCAGCCGCATGCCGCGCGCGAGGTCGCGATCAAATGTGAGCGCATCATTGGTTTCGAAGAAGTGGTAGTGCGAACCCACCTGGATCGGCCTGTCTCCGGTGTTCGCAACCGCGAGTCGCGCGACCCTGCGACCGGCATTCAATTCGATCTCGCCTGGTTCTATACTGAATTCGCCCGGTATCATCATGGCTCCTATATGATCGGATTGTGCACGGTGACCAGCTTGGTGCCGTCCGGAAAAGTGGCTTCGACCTGAATGTCCGGGATCATCTCCGGCACCCCTTCCATCACCTCGTCGCGCTTCAGCAGCGTGCTGCCATAGCCCATCAACTGGGCGACCGTTTTCCCGTCGCGCGCACCTTCCATGACCGCCGCCGAGATCAGCGCAACTGCCTCGGGATAGTTGAGTTTCAGGCCGCGCGCCCTGCGCCTTTCGGCAAGCAGGCCGGCAGTGAAAATCAGCAGTTTGTCTTTCTCGCGGGGCGTCAGCTCCATTGTTCCTCCGTCATGTGTTCCAGATACGCGGCATTAGTGCCTCCCGACCTGCCATCGCCGGGCGCAGCAAGCGCCACAGCGCGATCATCCAGGCCCGCGCGGCTTCGGCGGAATGTCCGAGGTAACGTGCCACGATCACTTCCGGCAGCAGCGTCACACCGTACCGCGCGTCCGCCTCTTCCGGAACCAGCTTCCTGCAGGCCGCCAGCAGTTCGGCATCAAGGCCCCCGCCCACAGCCAGCAGAGTCGCACTGACACTGAATCCCGCCAGTCCGGCGGGCGAGTCCAGCAAC
>JABEVF010000106.1 GCA_013043965.1 Gallionella sp.
GAAATGACTCATACCCAAAAGCTGTCGGATCGACAAAATTTCGTCGAGATTTTTAACGCGGCTCTGAAAGCTGTCGATCCGTACAAGGCCGTGCTCAGGGCGGTGAAGGTCGAGCGTGATCGATTGCATGTGTCGGGTGCGCAATACGACCTTGCAGCGTTCGAGCGCATCATCGTGGTCGGTGCCGGTAAAGCCACGGCGCGCATGGCGTTGGCGTTGGAGTCGTTGCTAGGCGAAAAGATAGCTGCGGGATTGATCGTCGTCAAAGACGGGCATAGCGCAGCCTTGTCCATCATCGAGCAGGTGGAATCTTCCCATCCTGTCCCCGGTGTATCCGGTGCGGCATCCACCTTGCGTATCTTGGATATGGCGCGCGTGGCCGATGAAAAGACATTGTGCATTTGTCTGATCTCCGGCGGCGCATCCGCGCTGCTGGTCGCACCCGCCGCAGGAATCACGTTGCGAGACAAACAGGACACGACTCGCTTGCTGTTGAACGCGGGCGCATCCATCCACGAATTGAACGCGGTGCGCAAACATCTTTCGATGGTAAAGGGCGGCAGATTGGCGCAGGCGGCCTATCCGGCGCAGGTGGTGACGCTGATACTTTCGGATGTCATCGGCGATGCGCTGGACGTGATCGCATCCGGGCCGACCGCAGCCGACGAGTCGACTTTCGCGGGTGCCTGGGCCGTGCTGGAAAGATTCGGGCTGCAAGCAAAACTGCCTGCGCGCGTCGTGGAACATCTGCAACGCGGGCTCGCGGGCGAGGTGGCGGAAACGGTGAAGCAAAACGATGCCTGTCTGGATAAAACACGCAACACCATCATCGCCAGCCTGCACGAGGCGATGGCTGCAGCGCGAGAAACAGCACAACGACTCGGCTACGATACGAAGATCATCTCCGAGACCTTGCAAGGCGAGGCACGCGAGGCGGCGCGATTCCTGGCACTGGCCGCACGCGCTGAACTGGCGATGATGAAGCCAAACGAGCGGCGTTGTTTGCTGTGCGGTGGCGAGACCACGGTGGCGGTGCGTGGGCACGGCAAGGGTGGCAGGAATCAGGAGTTCGCGCTGGCCTTTGCGTTGGAGATCGAAGATGTACAAGGCGTGACACTGCTGTCTGCGGGCACCGATGGCACGGATGGTCCAAGCGATGCGGCGGGCGCGATGGTCGATGGCAGGACAGCAGCCTGGGCACGCAGTCTGGGAATAGCGCCTATCCGCTACCTCAATGACAACGATTCCTACGCTTTCTTTGAGCAGTTTGATGCCGCGACAGGTGCGCAGTGTCATATCAAGATCGGGGCGACTGGCACGAATGTGATGGATATGCAGATCGTGTTATTGCATAGGGACAGTCGTTAGCGGGTAGCTCTTTCCTGGACGATCCAGACTGTTCTCATCGCCCTGTGGTGTGGCCGCTTAAGCCTGTCGTGGTATGATGCGCGCCTTACTTGAGCCGTGTATTCGATACTTAGGGTGTGCAATGAAAAGCAGTGAGATCCGTCAGCAATTCCTAAATTTTTTCGCCTCCAAAGGCCACACGATCGTGGCTTCCAGCTCGCTGGTACCGCATGATGACCCGACACTGCTGTTCACCAACGCGGGGATGAACCAGTTCAAGGACGTGTTCCTCGGCTTTGACAAGCGCCCCTATACCCGCGCCACCACCTCGCAAAAATGCGTACGTGCCGGCGGCAAACACAACGATCTGGAGAACGTCGGCTACACCGCGCGCCATCACACTTTTTTCGAGATGCTGGGAAACTTCAGCTTCGGCGATTACTTCAAACGCGATGCGATCAATTACGCGTGGGAGCTGCTCACGGTAGTATTCAAACTGCCCAAAGATAAACTCTATGTGACTGTGTATGCCGAGGACGACGAGGCCTACGACATCTGGACCAAAGAGGTTGGCGTGCAGCCTGAACGCGTGATACGCATCGGCGATAACAAGGGCGCGCGCTATGCGTCAGATAATTTCTGGATGATGGGCGACACTGGCCCGTGCGGTCCTTGCACCGAAATCTTCTACGATCACGGCGCGCATATCCCCGGCGGCTTGCCCGGCACACCGGAAGAAGACGGCGACCGCTATATCGAAATCTGGAACAACGTGTTCATGCAGTTCAACCGCGACGAAGCGGGCGTGATGCACCCGTTGCCCAAGCCTTCGGTAGACACCGGCATGGGACTGGAGCGCATCTCGGCGGTGTTGCAGCACGTGCATGCGAACTACGAGATCGACTTGTTCCAGGCCTTGATCAAAGCAGCGGCGCGCGAAACGCATTGCGCAGACCTCGATTCGCCTTCGCTGAAAGTATTGGCAGACCACATCCGCGCTTGTTCATTTCTGATTGCCGATGGCGTGATTCCGGGCAACGAAGGACGCGGTTATGTGTTGCGCCGCATCATCCGCCGCGCGATACGCCACGGTTACAAGCTGGGCGCACGCGCCGCGTTCTTCCACAAGATGGTGCCGGATTTAGTTGCTGAAATGGGTGTGGCGTATCCTGAATTGACCGCTGCAAAAACACGCGTGATGGAGGTGTTGCAGCAGGAAGAAGAACGCTTCTTTACGACCATTGAGCATGGTATGTCGATACTCGAATCCGATCTCGCGGAGATGAAAAAATCGGGTAGTACGGTATTCAATGGCGAGACTGCGTTCAAATTGCACGATACCTTCGGCTTTCCACTCGATCTGACGCAGGATGTGTGCCGCGAGTATGGCGTGGGCGTGGACATCGCGGGCTTCGATGCGGCGATGGCCAAGCAAAAGCAAATGGCGCGCGCGGCGGGCAAATTCAAGATGGCGACGAGTCTGGAATACGATGGCCCGGCCACACGCTTCCACGGCTACGAGTTGTTGGAAAACAAAGGCAACGTGTTGGCTTTGTATAGGGAGGGTGTGTCGGTGCAGGAATTGTCCGAGGGCGAAACCGGCGTGGTGGTGCTGGACAATACGCCGTTCTACGCCGAGTCCGGCGGTCAGGTAGGCGACAGCGGCGAGCTGCGTAGTGCGCAGGGCATCTTCGCGGTGGAAGACACGCAAAAGATACAGGCTGCGGTGTTCGGCCATCACGGCACGGTTACAACCGGCAAGCTGCGCGTCGGCGATAACCTCAACGCGCGCGTGGACGGCAAGGCGCGCGCGGCGACCGAACGCAACCACTCGGTCACGCATTTGATGCACAAGGCGTTGCGCGAGGTGTTGGGCGAGCATGTGCAGCAAAAAGGCTCTCAGGTCGATGCGGAAAAGACACGTTTCGATTTTGTACATACACAGCCGATGAGCCGGGAGCAAATGTTTGAGGTGGAGCGAATCGTCAATGCAGAAATCATGGCTAACGTGGCGACCGATGCGCGGGTGATGTCGATAGCAGATGCGCAAAAAACCGGTGCTGTGATGTTGTTCGGCGAGAAATATGGCGACGAAGTCCGCGTGCTTTCCATTGGTAGTTCCAAGGAATTATGTGGCGGTACGCACGTCAAGCAAACCGGTGACATAGGCTTATTCCAAATTAAGGAAGAGACAGGCGTTGCTTCCGGTGTAAGGCGAATTGAGGCATGCACAGGAGATGTGGCTATTGAGTGGATGCAGGAACGTCAAAGGGAACTTTATGGCGTTGTAGAGTTGCTGAATAGTTCCTCGTCAAAAGTTACTGAGCGTACGAAAAATTTACTTGATCAGAACAAGCAAAAAGATCGCGAGATTGCCAACTTCAAATCTAAACTCGCCGCGTCGCAAAGCGATGATCTGCTCAAGCAGGCCGTCGACATCAACGGCGTGAAAGTTTTGGCGGTGCAGATGCAAGGCGCGGACGCACCGGCATTGCGCGAGACGCTGAACAACATGAAGGACAAGCTTCCTTCATCCATCATCGTCCTGGCTGCTGTGTCGGATGGTAAGGTAAGCCTGATCGCGGGCGTGAGTGCCAATCTCACCGCCAAGATTAAAGCGGGCGAGCTGGTGAACATGGTGGCAACACAAGTGGGCGGCAAGGGCGGCGGCAAGCCGGACATGGCGATGGCGGGCGGCACGCAGCCGGAACATCTGGTCGCGGCACTGGCCTCCGTTCCAGCTTGGGTGCAGGCTCAGTCGTAGTTCGTGAGGCTTGCGCGGTGCAAGGCTTGCCAAGCGCATGATGTACGGGTAGTGTTCCACACAAGGCGCGCGGGATCGTATAGAGACGCGCTTATCGAGGAGAGTTGTTGATGGTATCGTGAGATGCTGTCGCCGACGGAGAACTCTGGTGCAACGAGCCATAACGCGTTACACGGTATTGTTTGTTGAAAGCGAACCGGCCGATATTGAATTGGCGCGACAGGCTGCAACGGCCTGTCGTCCCGAGTTCGACCTACACGTAGTGGTGGATGCCGATGAGGCGTTGGAGTGGTTGTTTATTGCGCCGCCCGCACTGCTGCCGCTGATCGTCGTGCTGGATCTTAAACTGCCCAAACTCAACGGTCTGGCGGTGCTGCGTACGTTGCGTTTGAACCCAGCCACGCGCGAACTTCCAGTGCTGGTGTATTCGACTGAATTTACCCAGGCGGATGTCTTGATGAGCTATCAGGCCGGCGCGAATAGTTTTGTGGCCAAGCCCACCGATGAGCATGAATTTACGGGTTTTTTCACCTGTCAGCTGGCCTATTGGCTTGCTTCCAAGCATCGGCATTTAGATTGTGCGACATCGTGAGCGCGCCCAGCAGACTCTGTATCTTGTATGTCGGGATGTCTGCGCAGACGGTGGAGATATTGTCCGGCGTGTTACGCAAAGGCGGGTTTAATTTACAAACCGAGCAGTTGGCGGATACGCAGCAATTGGCTTCCGTACTAAACTGCCGCTTCGATGTCGTGTTGATCGATACACCGCCCCATCATTCCCGTAGTATCGACAGGATCCATAGGCTGTTGGTTGAGAAATCTTGGGATATTCCGGTGCTGGTCTATTCGAGCGAGGACAATGAAGGGGCAATCGTCGCGGCGATGAAAGCGGGAGCGAACGACTTCATCTCCAGCCAGAACCCGCAACGTGTCTTGTCATCGGTAAAGCGAGAACTCCTCTCTGTCCAGCAACGTGCCGCTTTGCATCAACAGGCGCGGGCCGACGCTCTGCTACAAGAGATAGACAGCTTGATGCTGCAAGGTTGGGATGTCGTGCCGCTGGTTGAAAAAATTTGCCAACATGTCGCGGAGCTGTTTGACCTGAAGCTAGTGTGGATCGGGGGCAAACAAGGCGATGGTTCGGTGAGTGTGGTGGCTGCGGCAGGGTGCGTCGATTACTTGAAACAAATCACTGTGCGCTGGGATAATAGCCCGCTCGCTGGCGGTCCGGCCGGTGCGGCTATCAAGAAGAAACAACCGGTCGCATTGCTGGTGGATGCCCCGGAATTCGCCCCGTGGCGCAGGGCTGCAGGGCGGTATGGGATACACAGCACGCTGGCATTGCCACTGGTAGCGTGGGGCGAATCCATCGGCGTATTGGTGATGTATTCGGCGCGCCGCGACGCGTTCGATGCGGCGAGTGTAAAACGCTATGTGGTGTTCGCCAACCGGCTTTCCATTACGTTGTTGGGCGCACAAGAGCACCAGCAATTCCGCTTGCTGAGTGCGGCAATGAGCAAAGCGACCCAGGCGATATTCATTACCAAGTATGACGGTACGATTATCTGGTTCAATCAGGCATTGAGTAACATGAGCGGCTATTCCCCGCAGGAGATCATGGATAGCAAGCCGCACATGTTTAGCTCGGGTAGCTATGAAAAAGAATTCTGGAAAAACATGTGGAGCACCATTTTGCAGGGAAAAATCTGGACGGGTGATTTGCTTAACCGCCGCAAAGACGGCACCCTATACAGCGTGTTGCAAAGCATCACGCCTTTGTATGACGAGCAGGGGAAAATCATCAATTTCTTGTGCCTGCAACAAGACATATCCGAGAAAAAAGAGTTGGAGCGCAAGATCGAGTATCTGGCCTATCACGATGTGCTGACCGGCTTGCCCAATCGCACCCTGTTCAATGACCGGGTGCAACAGGCCATCAGTCAGGCAAAACGGGATAAAACTGAATTTTCTTTGTTGTTCGTCGATCTGGATGGTTTTAAGGAGGTCAACGATACCCACGGGCATGCCGCGGGCGATCAATTGCTGAAAATGGTAGCCGAGCGTTTGCGTGCCTGTGTACGTGAAGGCGATACAGTCGCCCGTTTGGGCGGCGATGAGTTCATCGTGTTGCTGCGTGATTTGTCCGCAGATCAGGGCTTGAGGAATGTTGCGCGCAAGATCATCGAACACATCGCACGTCCCTATGAATTGGACGCGTGCAGCGTCAATATCACCGCCAGCATCGGTATCAGCCGGTATCCTGGCGATGCGGTTCTGGCAGAGAAGCTGATGAGTTGTGCCGACGAGGCAATGTACTCGGCGAAGCATGCAGGCAAGAACGGTTATGCGATGTGGCGTATACCGATGCAGCTTGCCGGGTTCCTAGATTGGCAGATCTAGCTCGGGATCTGCTTCGTGTAACACACGGCGAAAATCATTTTTTATGCGTTGCAGCCCTTCCTCCGTATCGGCCTCAAAGCGCAATACGATCACCGGTGTGGTATTGCTGGCACGCGCCAAGCCGAAGCCGTCCGCGTATTCGACGCGCACACCGTCCAGTGTGATGATCTCCTTGGGGTGGAAGAACTGCGCGGATTTCTGTAGCTGCGCGATCACGCGATGATTCTCGCCCTCGCGGGTGTGCACGTGCAGCTCGGGTGTGCAGCAGGCATCCGGCAGGGCGTTGAGCGTGGCGCTGGGATCGGCGACCTTGCTTAAGATCTCCAGCAGGCGCGCGCCGCTGTACAAGCCATCGTCAAAGCCGTACCAGCGTTCCTTGAAGAATACGTGCCCGCTCATCTCCCCCGCGAGCAACGCGCCGGTCTCTTGCATTTTGGCTTTCACCAGGGAGTGCCCGGTCTTCCATAGCGTCGGCTTGCCGCCGTGGCTTCGTATCCAGCCAAATAAATTACGCGTGGATTTGATGTCAAAAATGATTTCCGCTTGCGGGTTGCGGCCCAACACGTCTGCCGCGAACAGCATCAGCTGGCGATCGGGATAAATGATCTTGCCGTCTTTGGTGACCACGCCCAGCCGGTCGCCATCACCATCGAATGCCAAACCGATTTCGCTGTCGCCGCAGCGCAATGCGGCGATCAAGTCTTGCAGATTTTCCGGTTGGGAAGGATCGGGATGGTGGTTGGGAAAATGTCCATCCACCTCGCAGAATAGCTCTTGCACGCTGCAACCGAGTTGGCGATACAGCTTGGCCACAAATGCGCCGGCCACACCATTGCCGCAGTCTACCGTGACGCGCATAGGGCGTGCGAGTTTGATGTCTGACACGATGCGCGCGATATAAGCCGCGCTGATGTCTTGTTGCATGTAACGACCCGAACCGTGTGCCAGATCATTTTTCTCGATACGCACCCGCAGTTTTTGTATCGCCTCGCCCGACAAGGTTTCGCCGCCCAGCACCATTTTCAGTCCGTTGTAGTCGGGCGGGTTATGGCTGCCCGTGAGCATCACGGCGCACTGGGTGTGTAGATGAAATGCGGCGAAATACACCATGGGCGTGGGCACGCGGCCGACATCGATGACGTGGCAGCCGCTCTGTTGAATGCCGCGCGCGAGTGCCGCGCTGAGATCGGGCCCCGACAATCTGCCATCTCGCCCGATTGCAATCGTGTGTTGACCACGCGCAATCGCTTCCGAACCGACAGCATGGCCAATCGCCGTGACGATCTCAGCCGTCAACGATTTTCCCACGATGCCGCGTATGTCGTAAGCCTTAAAGATTTCTTGTGGTAGCGTGATCATTGTTGTTCCGATGAGATGTCGAGTTGCTCAAAATTCTGCCACACCAGCTCCGGTGTGAGTTGCATCATGCAGTTGAAGTGCCCCAACGGGCAAACGCGCTGGAAGCACGGGCTGCATGCGATCTCGATCTTGACCACGCGTGCCTGGGTCGAGAGCGGTGGCGTGAATTGCGGGCTGCTGGAACCGAACAAAGCCAGCATGGGTTTGTCCTGCGCGGCCGCCAAATGCATCAGACCGGAGTCGTTGCTCACCACCACGGTCGCGCAGGATAGCAATGCGATGGCATCGGCCAGATCGGTCTGGCCGCACAAGTTTACGCACGCCCCGCCGTTTAATTGCTTGATCTGTTCGGCTACGGCTTGATCTTTGCCCGAGCCTATCAGCCATACCGCATAGCCTTGTTGTTGGAAGCGGGTGGCGAGTTGGGCGTAATAACTTTCCGGCCAGCGTTTGGCCGGGCCGTATTCGGCTCCCGGACAAAATACCGCGACGGGTTGATGCAACCCGAGCTTGAGTTTGCGCAAGCTCGCATCGCGCTGTGTGCCCGAAATAGCCAGTCTGGGGGCGGACAGAGGACGTGGAATTGCGGTATCACGCGCTTCGGCCAGATAGGCGAACCGTTCCACCATCAGCGGCAGAGCGGACTTGTCGAGTCGGCGCGCATCGTTGATCAAGCCATAGCGCGATTCGCCGACAAAGCCGGTGCGCAACGGGATGCGGGCAAAAAACGGAACCAGTGCGGATTTCAGTGAATTGGGCAGCACGATGGCCTGGTCGTAGCGTGTGGCGCGCAACTGTCTGCCGAGCCGGTAGCGTTGCCCGAGCTGTAAGGTGCCGTGAGGAAAGGGGTTGGTGATGATTTGGTTGACTTCGGGCAGGCCATGCAGCAAGCCCGCCGTCCAAGGCGGTGCGAGCACGTCGATCCGGCAGTCGGCATATCGTCGCTTGAGGCGGGCCAGCATGGGCTGCATCAACATGGCATCCCCTACCCAGCTGGGCGCGACCACTAGGATTTTATGCATGGACGTGCCGGTACCGCGCATGAGGGATGGCTAGTGATGGCCTTTGGGCAGTTCGCCCTTGAATTTATAGAGCGTGCCGCAATACGGGCATCTCGCCTCACCGCCGCGATTGAGCGGAATGACCACTTTGGGATGGGCGTTCCAAACACTCATGTCAGGCATGGGGCAAGACAGTGGCAGATCGCTGGCACTGACCTCGATATAACGCTTGGTG
The DNA here is from genome assembly GCA_013043965.1 of Gallionella sp. Classification (GTDB taxonomy): domain Bacteria; phylum Pseudomonadota; class Gammaproteobacteria; order Burkholderiales; family Gallionellaceae; genus Gallionella. The sequence goes on from JABEVF010000106.1 coordinate 9,107, forward strand.
ATGTTTTGTTCACTCACAGTAGCCTCCTAAATAATCAACATGTAGAAGCGAGCTTGCTTGCGAAAATAATTCGCGATCAAGCTCGCTCCAGCCATCAATAAGTTCTACTTAAACGTAGTCCAGCCAGTCCTGATGTTGCGGATGTTTGCCCGCCACGCAATCGAAGAAAGCCTGCTGCAATTTGGCGGTGATCGGCCCGCGTGAACCGATACCGATCATGCGTTGATCGAGTTCACGTATCGGCGTGACTTCGGCGGCCGTGCCGGTAAAGAAAGCCTCGTCTGCGCAATAGATCTCGTCGCGGGTGATGCGTTTCTCGATGACCTCTATGCCCATTTCTTTCGCCAGGGTGATCACCGAATCACGGGTGATACCTTCCAAACATGAGGTCAAATCCGGCGTGTAGAGCTTGCCTTTTTTCACGATGAATATGTTCTCGCCCGCACCTTCGGCCACATAGCCGTCCACATCCAGCAGCAGGGCTTCGTCGTAGTTGTCGTTGGCGACCTCCTGGTGTGCCAGGATGGAATTGGAGTAAGAGCTGACCGATTTTGCACGGCACATGTTGATGTTCACATGATGGCGAGTGAAGCTGGAGGTCTTCACGCGTATGCCTTTTTGCATGCCTTCGTCACCCAGATACGCGCCCCATGGCCATGCCGCGATGGCAACGTGAGTGGAGAGTGTCTTGGCTGCGATGCCCATCGCTTCCGAGCCATAAAAGCAAATCGGGCGGATGTAGCAGGACTCGAGTTTGTTTGCGCGCACCACTTCGCGATGCGCTTCCATGATGGTTTTCTTGTCATAAGGCATCTTCATCTGGAAGATGTGTGCCGAGTTGAACAGCCTGTCCGTGTGCTCCTGCAAGCGGAAGATTGCGGTGCCTTTGACAGCCTGATAGGCGCGCACGCCTTCAAATACGCCCATGCCATAATGTAATGTGTGGGTCAGTACATGGGTGGTGGCATCGCGCCAGGGCACGAGTTTGCCATCGTGCCAGATAAAGCCGTCGCGGTCGGACATTGACATGGGGAATCCTTAGATAAATTTTTCAAGAGTGGGATTTTAGCTGTTTCCTCAAACTTAATGAAGCAGGACGATAAAATTACCTAGATATTTTGCCTTCTTTCTTTGCGCGCTAATTTCGGTATGATGAAAGCACTGCACACAACTGGCGGGATACGTTAACTTGACACCGTTAATCTGGATCTTATGAAAAATCTGCCTTCCATTACCAAAGAAATGATCGATACCCCGGAAGATAAGCTGCGCAAAAGTCTGTTGATATTCGCCTGTGCTTTTATGAATCTGGCCGTGGTGTTATGGCTGGCGATCTATTGGTTGATGGGTTTGAATTTTTCTTCCAATGTGCCACTGGGTTACCAGTTGGTCTCGATAAGCTCCTTGCTCTTCTACCTGAAAACCAAGAATTTCGAGGTGTTTCGTTTCGTGCAACTCAGCTTGTTTTTGTTTGCCCCGTTCATCATGCAATGGAGTATAGGGAGTTCGGTGACATCCAGCGGTGTGATGCTATGGGCTCTGCTGGCCCCTATCGGCGCGTTGGTGGTGTCCAATTGGCGCGAGTCGGTCCCCTGGTTTTTTGCCTATATCGTGATGACCATCGTTTCCGGGGTGTTCGATTATTTTCTGGGCGCCGGCAACGAGGGTGCGATGTCGATGAAAACCATAGGCGTGTTTTTCGCGCTGAACTTCGTGGCGATGTCCTCCATCATTTATTTTCTGGTGCGCTACTTCGTGGTCGAGATGGAAAGAATCAAGACCCAGCTCGATCAGCAACATCAGCTGCTGGAAGAAGAGCAAAAAAAATCCGAGCGGGTGTTGTTGAACGTGTTGCCGGGGGCTATCGCACAGCGTTTGAAAAACAGCCAAGGGCTGATAGCCGATGGATATGCGGATGTCACCGTGATGTTTGTGGATCTGGTGAATTTTACCCAGCTCACTGAAATGCTCGCTCCGACCGAGATGGTGGGTTTGTTGAACAGGATATTTTCGGGCTTTGATGTGCTGAGTGAGAAATACGGGCTCGAGAAAATAAAAACCATGGGCGACGCATATATGGTGGTGGGCGGGTTTGATCGCGACCGTATCGCTTATACCGCCGACATCGCCGACATGGCTATCGAGATGCGGGATTATGTGGCCAATCATCCCGATTTCACAAAATACCATTTGAGTGTGCACACCGGTATCGCCACCGGCCCTGTGGTGGCCGGTGTGATCGGCACGAAACGGTTCATCTATGACCTGTGGGGCGACACCGTCAATATTGCCAGTCGCTTGACCGACGAGGCGACCTTCGGGGTGATACAAGTCGATAAAATGACATACAACCGTTTGCACGATAGCTTTGCGTTCGAGCCTCGCGCGACGGTGCATATCAAAGGCAAAGGCGAAATGGCGATGTACCGCCTGACCGCAAGATTGGGCGCGCGCAATGCCATCAATAGAACCGGAGATAATCCCGTTTTTGCCTCAACCGCACCATCGGTATAGTCATCGCCTGGTTTTACGCGAATACCCGCTCCCACAATTGCAGGCACGCAGCTGTGTCGACTGCTGCCCGATCTATGCGGCACGGGGGCTGATGGTTGAGCCGCATGGTATGTTGGGTCTTGCGCAGTGTCCGGTACAGATCGCCAACTTGCAAAGCCAGTTCAAACGGTATCAGGTCTAATTCCCCGGCTAATTCCAGCAGCGCCAGATTGCCGATATTTTGTGTCAGTTGCGGGTATCGATGGGCATGGGCCAGAACCAAATATTGCACGATGAATTCGATGTCGACCATTCCGCCTCGGTCGTGCTTGATATCGAACAGCCCGCTGGGATTAGGGTGCCCGTCGAACATCTTTGCCCGCATCGTTAAAATCTCATTGCGTAATGCCATGGGTTCTCGTTCCAGGCACAGCAGCTCTTTGCGTATGTTCTCGAACGCTAATCCTATTGATGCATTTCCCGCGCTAAAACGCGCACGAGTGAGTGCCTGATGCTCCCATACCCATGCCTGGTTGCGCTGGTATTCGGCAAAGGCCGCGACGCTGGTGACGAGTAATCCGCTCGCACCATTGGGGCGCAGGCGCAAATCTGTTTCGTACAATCTGCCCGCCGAGGTGTAGCTGCTCAGCACGGTGTTGATACGCTGCGCGAGGCGCGCGTAATTCTCCGGTGCATCCGGGTGTGCGTCATCGTAAATAAAGATCAGATCCAGGTCGGATTCGTAACCCAGTTCCTTGCCGCCCAACTTGCCATACGCGATGATGGCGAAGCTGGCGGCTTCATGGTGTTTCTTGCGTGCGTTCGCCCAGCACAGATCGAGTACATGGCGCAGCATCAAGTCGGCCAGATCGCTCAGATGGTCGCTGAGCTTTTCCAGCGGCAGCAAGTCCTGCAGATCCATCGCGAGCAGGTGGAAGATTTGCTCTTGCTGGATGTGGCGCAAGCTATCCATCTGACGTTCCACGTCGTCTTTGCTATCGGCCAGTCGCGCGCTGATGTCCGCGTCGATGCGTTGCCAGTCGGGCATCCGATAGATTTCTCTGGCATCGAGCAACTCATCGAACAACGCGGGGTGAAAAGTCAGATATTTCCCCGCCCAGCTACTCGCGGAGAGCAGTTTGCATAGCCGTTGCATGGCAACGGGATACTCTGCAAGAAAAGCCAGATAGGCGGAGCGGCGGATGATGCCGTCCAGCAGCGAGAGCATTCTGGAGAGAGTGGTGTCTGGGTCGGGTTGTTGCGCGCAGTGTTTGATGAACTTCGGGATCAGTTGATCCACACGTTGCCGGCTCATCTCCGGTAGTTGTTGGTAGCGATTGCCGGTTCGCAACTGCATGAGACGATCAGCGCTTTCGCTGTCCCGCCGGTAACCCAGATCCTTTAGGTGTCGTTCCAAACCTTTATGACTGATGCCGTCACGCCAAATTTCCACATCGCCGGACTCCGCTTGTTGGGCGCGGAAGATATTTTCAAACTGTTGGTGGACCAGCTCTCTGTGGTGATCCAGTTGCGCCAGCATAGCCTCGTAACTGACATGGCCCATGCCGAGTGCGAGCAAGGCACGATCTTCCGCCTGCTCTGGAATGTCTTGCGTTTGCTGGTCGTCCAGGTATTGCAGACGGTGTTCCAGATTACGCAGAAAAACGTAGGCGATCTCGAGCCCGGCAATGGTTGCCGAGGGTAGTTGTGAATCCTGTGCCAACTGTTGCAACACCGACAATGTCGGGCGTATGCGCAGTCTGGCATCGCGCCCGCCGCGTATCAGCTGGAAGACTTGGGCGGTGAATTCGATCTCGCGTATGCCGCCCGGTCCCAGTTTGATGTTGTTCTTCCGGTCGCGCCGCAACTCTTCCTGGCGAATCTGCACGTGCAATTTGCGCATCGAATCTATCGCGCCAAAATCCAGGTATTTGCGAAAAATAAAGGGCTGCGTCAAGCGTGTCAGTTCTGCTTCCGAGGATGCCGGTGCGGGAGCGATTACGCGCGCTTTGATCCATGCGTAGCGTTCCCATTCGCGGCCCTGGCTGATCAAGTATTCTTCCAGCGCGGAGAAGCTCATCACCAGAGGGCCGCTGTCGCCGTACGGGCGCAGGCGCATGTCCACACGGAACACGTAGCCGTCAGCGGTCGGCTCGTTAATGATGCCGATCAAACGCTGACCCAGGCGCGTGAAGAATTCGTGATTGCTCAGCGTGCGATTATTGTCCTGTTCATGGGTCTTGCGTGTTTCGCCATCTTCGGCATAAACAAAGATCAGGTCGATGTCGGACGACACATTGAGCTCGCCGCCACCCAGTTTTCCCATGCCGACGACCAGCAGTTGCTGGGGCGTTTGGCTATGCTCGCCTATGGGGATGCCGAATTGTGCTTGCAGGATTCCCATCAGACAGGACTGCGCGTGCCGCACACAAATCTCTGCCAGCGCGGTCATGGTTTGCATGACCTCATCCAGGTCGGCTAGGCCGTTCAAGTCGCGCAGGATGAGCTTGACCATGATCTGCTTGCGCACCACACGCACGGCTTTGGTCAGTTGTACCTCGTCGGCCAAGTTCAATCCCGAGAGTTCGAGCAGCGTGAGTATCCCGGCTCGATTGCATGGGGTGGAATAGTGGTCTCGCAGCCAGTCGAGCAAAGATGGGTCGGCTTGCAGCACACGTCTGGCATAACGGCTGCATTGCCGGGATTTCTCCAGCAGGCTGTGAAAATCACGGGTTGGCGCGGTGCGGGTATTCATGACGATAGGCTTCAAGTTAGAATGCACGACCTTTTCATTATAAATTTTCTGTCTATCCGGCAGAAAAGTTTGTTGACCCTTCGTTCATGTGGAATTCTCGACCCGTCCGTTTGCTTTGGCACAGTTTTAACTGGCTGACCCGTATCGCCATCGTTTGCGCGGCGGCGGCTCTGGTGTTGGTGGCATTGGGCATCATTGTGCTGCGCTATTGGTTGCTGCCCGACATCGAGCAATATCACGAGAAAATCACCGCGGCATTGACTCACGCCATCGGCCACCCCGTGACCATCGAAAAGATCGAGGCAGGCTGGCAAGGTCTAAGCCCCCGTCTGAGTCTGGTCAACCTGAGTATGCTGGACGAGCAGCAGCAACCCGCGTTGGTGTTGCCCAGCGTGCGTGTCAGTGTGTCATGGCTGTCGTTGCCCGCGGCGGAATTGCGCTTTGCCAGTCTGGATGTCGAGAGGCCGGAATTGCTCATCCGACGCGATGTGCAGGGCAATATGTTCGTGGGCGGCGTGGCGGTGGCACAGCGTGGTGGCGACAACACCCTTGCAGATTGGCTGTTGCATCAATCGCGTATGGTGGTCAGAAACGCGCTGATTGTGTGGGTCGACGAGCAGCGTGGCGCTCCCCCGTTGGTGCTGAGAAATGTCGACGTGCGTATCGACAGTTTGTTAAACCACCATCGTTTTGCGTTGCGCGCGAGCGTGCCGGCTGAATTAGCCAGCCCACTGGATGTGCGCGGTGATTTTCACGGTGTGAGCTTTGATGATGTGCAGGGGTGGCGCGGACAGTTGTTCACCCAGTTGCAATATGCTGACATCACCGCTTGGCGGCCCTGGCTGGACATGCCCAAGGAGTTCAGCCGTGGCCGCGGCGCGCTGCGCGGTTGGTTGGATGTCAGTGCCGGCAAAATCTCGCGTTTGCAGGTCGACTTGGCCGTGCGTGATGTGGATACAAAGTTGGCCGACGATGTGCCGGAAATGAACTTGCGCAGTCTGCGCGGACGCGCCAGTTGGCACGCACTGGCTGCCGGCTTCGAGGTGGAAACAAAGAATCTGACCATGCGATTGGACAATGGCGTGGCCCTACCCACCACCGATTTGTATCTGCGCATTTTGAATGCGCAGGCCAAGCAACCTGCATCGGGTGAGATACGCGCGAATGTGTTGCAATTGGAGACCTTGGTGAGCCTCGCCAACTTTGTGCCTATCCCGGCTGATCTGAGGGCGGAACTGGACGCGTTCGCCCCGCGTGGGAAAGTGGATAATTTGAAAGTTCAGTGGCAGGGCACCCCCCAGCATCTCAGCGGCTTCCTCATCAAAGGGCAGTTTCAAAACATCGCGTTGCGCCAGGTGGGCAAGCTGCCCGGTTTCTCCGGGTTGACTGCCGAGATAGATGGCGACCAGAGCAGCGGCAAGTTGCGCATCAAATCGCACCAGCTGCACCTCGATGCGCCAGGCATCATGCGCGAACCGGTGGCATTTCATGCCTTGGCGGCCTCGGCGAGTTGGCAGCATCAGAATCAAGAGTTGGTCGTCGATATTGATAACTTGGCGGTATCGAATGCCGATCTGGAAGGCATGGCGCACGGGAGTTATCGCACCTTGCAAGGCACGCCGGGCATATTGGACCTGACCGTCGACCTGTCGCGCGCCGATATACATCAGGCCGCGCGCTACACGCCTTTGATTGCAGTGAATCGCAAGGTGAATGATTGGTTGAATGATGGTTTGCTGGCGGGTAGCAGCAATGATTTTCATCTGCGTATCCTGGGTAATTTGAATGACTTTCCCTTCGATAAAAAAACATCCGGTCAATTTGAGCTCAGCGCACACGTGCAGGGTGGCGCGGTACAGTTTGCCAAGGATTGGCCTGTCATCGAGAATGCTGACGGAAAATTTTGGATGCGCGGTAAAAAACTGGAGTTGCTGTGCACGGAGGCCAGCACTTCGGGCGTGCCTTTGCGCAACATCAGCGTGCAAGTGCCGGATATCACCCTGGCCAAACCCGCTTTGGAAACCAAGCTGCAAGCGGCTGCCGGAACACGGGATTTCCTGCAATATATACAGAGCAGTCCCGTGCGTGGCTACACCCAGGGCTTTACCGATGCGATACGCGCGCAGGGCGACGGGGAGCTGGATCTGGCAATACGCATCCCTCAGTTAGGCGAGAATTTGACCGAGGTGCAGGGGGAGTATCTCATCAAAAATAACGAAATCGACCTGGGCGGGCGGGTGCCTATCCTGCGCAAAGTGAACGGTGAGTTGCGGTTCACCCAATCGGGTTTGCAAACCCATCTGTTGACTGCGGAGATCCTCGGCGGACCCTCACAGATCGAGGTAAAAACGACCCCGTCCGGCGGGGCGGTGGCGAGCTTGAGTGGCGTGTTCGGCCTGAAGGGATTGAGGCGGACAAACCCGCATCCGTTGTTCAATTATCTGCACGGTGGCGCGGCATGGAACGCGCAAATAACGGCCATCAATAAAACCTTGCAGTTGAAAATAAACTCGGATTTGAAAGGGTTGAGTTCAGATTTGCCAGCACCGTTTGGCAAGGCCAGGGATGATAATTTACCCTTGTCTGTGGAGTTGAAATCCGGCGTTGTGAAGAACGTGAAAGAGCGTGTTGGCGTGATGCAGAACAGTATCGCGATCGAATTGGGCGCGTTGTTAAGTGCCAGAGTCATCCAGCAAAACCAGCATGGTGTGGCGAGCGTCAAGCGTGCGACGGTGAATTTTGGCGGGCAAGGAACGTGGCCGGAGAAGGATGGTATTTGGGTAGTCGGGAGCTTGACCGAGCTGTCGGTTCAGGGATGGGGTGATTTGCTGAGTGGCGAGAAGCAAACTGATGACAAGGCTACGCCTATGCCTATTGATGGGGGTGATCTGCACATTGCAAGGCTGACTGGTTACGGGCATACCGTCACGGATCTGCATGTCTCGGCGAGCAAACGCGCAGACGGGTTGGCGGTGCAATTGGACAGTCAGGTGCTCAACGGGGAGGTGGTATGGCAGCCGCATGGTTATCAGAACGGCGGAAAATTAGTGGCGCGTTTGGATAATCTGAGCTGGTTCGCCGCAGTTGAACCCGTTAAGCCTAAAACGGTTGACGTCACAGTGACGGCTGATGCTGCTCCCAGCGTGTCGCAGCCCGGCAAGTTGCCCGCGCTGGATGTTTCGATAGGTCATCTGCAGGTGACGGGTAAGAAGATAGGACGATTGGAATTGGTTGGCTATCCCGACGGCGACGACTGGCGTTTGCGACGTTTGCTCCTGACCAATCCAGACGGTAGTTTGAGCGGCGACGGGGTATGGATCGGCGGGGCTGGCAAACCGCAAACCAAAATCAATCTGGTGCTCGATATCGGTGATGTCGGAAAAATATTGGACCGCTCCGGTTATCCGAACACCGTCAAAGACGGCAAAGGAAAGTTGGCGGCAAATTTGGCTTGGGCCGGCGCACCAGAGGCATTTAATCTTTCAATGTTGACTGGCACGCTTAAGCTGGATGCGGGCAAGGGGCAGTTCTTGAAAATCGATCCCACTGTCAGCAAGCTGTCGGGCGTGTTGAGCGTGTTGAGTTTGCAAGCGCTGCCGCAGCATATCGCCTTGGATTTTACCGATGTGTTTAGCGGAGGTTTCCAGTTCGACAAGATCAGCGGCAACGCCGCTATCAATAACGGCAGCATGACGACACAAGATTTACAAATTGACGGCTCCTCGGCCAAAATATTGATGCGGGGCGGGGTAGACCTGGTGCACGAGACGCAGGATTTGCGTGTGGAAATTCTGCCCAACATAGGCGGCGGGGTATCTTTGATCGGCGTGTTCGCGATCAATCCGGTGGTAGGGATATCCGCTTTCGTCGTCGATAAAATATTGGGTAATCCGCTCGATAAGTTGGTATCGTTTGAATACAATATCAGCGGCACATGGGCTGACCCTAACATGATGAAAGTGGGCGAGAAGTCCATTCCCGTTCGGGTCAAAGCCGATGTCCCGATTAACGCAACCGAACCCGTTAAAGCACTGGTTCCCAGCAAGGCCAACCAACCAAGCGCACAATAGAAAGTCCATCATGCCCGAAGGAAACTCAACACAGCAACGTATCGCCGCACAGGTCAATGCATTCAAGGTGGCGGCCATACAGATGGCATCTGGCCCCAATGTTTCCGGTAATTTGGGAGAGGCGCGCAGGTTGATTGCCAAGGCCGTTGAGCAGGGCGCACGCTTGGTCGTGCTACCCGAATTTTTCGCCATCATGGGCATGAATGACCGGGACAAGATAAAAATACGCGAGCAGCCGGGGCAGGGGCAGATACAGGACTTTTTGAGTGAAACGGCCCGTCATTTCAAGATTTGGCTGGTCGGGGGGTCTATTCCGTTGGCGGCAAGTTCGCCGGATAAAGTGCTGAATAGCTGCTTGGTGTTTGATGAGCATGGCAAGCAAGTGGCGCGTTACGACAAGATACATTTGTTCAATCTGGAGCTGGGAAACGAAAATTACCACGAAGCCGACACCATAGAGCCGGGCAGGCAAGTGGTGGTTGTGGATAGTCCGTTCGGACGCATAGGCTTGGGTATTTGTTATGACTTGCGCTTCCCCGAATTATTCCGCGCAATGAAAAACGTCGACATCATAGTCTTGCCGTCGGCTTTTACCGAGACCACCGGCAAGATGCACTGGGAGCTGTTAGTGCGAGCCCGCGCAGTGGAGAACCTAGCTTATGTGATCGCATCGGCACAGGGCGGATATCACGTCAGTGGCCGTGAAACGCATGGCAACAGCATGGTGGTGGATCCTTGGGGGCGTGTGTTGGACAGGTTGCCACGCGGCTCCGGCGTGGTGGTGGCAGAAGTGAATCCCGCCTACCAGGCCAGCTTGCGTGTCAGTCTGCCAGCCTTGTCGCATCGCACGTTGCATCAATGTTAATGGAGAACATCTTGAAATCAGCAGCACCGCTTACTACTTTATTTGCCACCGCGCAGCAAACCCTGCTGACGCCTTACGCTCTGGATGCCGGGCGCATCGAACAGGTATTTGCCAGCATGATGGCGCATAGACTCGACTACGCGGATTTGTATTTTCAGTTCAGTCGCGCGGAAAGTTGGTCTTTGGAAGAGGGTATCGTTAAGTCGGGTAGTTTTAGTATCGACCAGGGCGTGGGGGTGCGTGCGGTCAGTGGTGAAAAAACCGCTTTTGCCTATTCCGATGATATCAGCCTAAACGCTCTGGAAAGTGCCGCGCACGCCACGCGTGCGATTGCGCGGCAAGGTGGGGCACAGTCCGTGCCGATGATGAAGCAGGGTTCGCGACGCGATATCTTCTTGCCGCATGACCCGATTGCCAGTCTTAAAGATGCCGATAAAGTTACGCTCTTGGAACGGCTCGAAGGTTATGCGCGAGCACTGGATACGCGAGTGGTCCAAGTGATGGCGAGTCTCGCTGGTGAATACGAAGTGGTGATGATAGCGCGCAGCGATGGTCTGATGAATGCAGACATACGCCCCTTGGTGCGGCTGTCTGTGCAGGTGATCATCGAGAGCGGTGGCCGACGCGAACAAGGTTCTGCTGGCGGAGGCGGACGGTTCGACTATGGCTATTTTGATGACGAAGTGTTGCGTCGTTACGCCGCTGATGCGGTGCATCAGGCAGTGGTCAATTTCGATGCCGCCCCTGCTCCTGCGGGCAGTATGACGGTGGTGTTAGGCAGTGGCTGGCCGGGTATCTTGTTGCATGAGGCGATCGGTCATGGTCTGGAAGGTGACTTCAACCGCAAGGGGAGCTCGGCTTTCTCGGGACGTATCGGTGAGCGTGTCGCGGCAGCAGGGGTGACGGTGGTGGATGACGGCACAATAGCTCGGCGTCGTGGCTCGTTGCAGATGGATGATGAAGGCAACCCCACGCAATGCACCACGCTGATCGAGAACGGCATCCTGAAAGGTTATCTGCAAGATAGCCTGAATGCGCGCTTGATGGGGGTATCCGTTACCGGCAATGCGCGCCGTGAATCTTATGCGCATATTCCCATGCCACGCATGACCAACACTTATATGCTCAATGGGAATAAAGATCCCAAGGAGATCATCGCTTCGGTGAAGCATGGCTTGTATGCGGTGAATTTTGGCGGTGGACAGGTTGATATCACCAGCGGGAAATTCGTGTTTTCCACTGCCGAAGCCTATTTGATAGAGAACGGTAAAATCACGACACCAGTGAAGGGCGCGACCCTGATCGGGAACGGGCCAGATGTGTTGACGCGTATCTCTATGATAGGTAATGACATGGCCCTCGATCCTGGTGTCGGTACCTGTGGAAAAGAAGGACAAAGTGTTCCGGTCGGCGTGGGGCAACCCACCTTGAGAATTGACGGTTTGACGGTTGGCGGGACGGCTTAATTTGGCGTGTAGATTACCGCGCGAAGAAAATATTTCAGAAAGGTGTTGACGCGGGAATTGATATCCCTATAATGCGCACCTCTTCGCTGCTGCGGCAGCTGCTCTTTAACAGAATAAACGA
>JABEVF010000107.1 GCA_013043965.1 Gallionella sp.
CAGAAATGTTAATATAGGCGTCAATTTATCAATGTGTTGGTACTGTCAATGAATCAACATATCGGCTATGCCCGCGTCTCGACGGATGACCAGAACCTTGATTTGCAGCGTGATGCGCTGAAGAACGCCGGGTGCAGCATCATCTACGAAGAGAAGGCCAGCGGCAAGACGACAGACCGCCCGGAGTTTGAACAGTGCATCAAGGCGCTGCGAGCCGGTGACACCCTCGTGGTGTGGCGACTGGATCGACTCGGGCGCAGCCTGCCGGACTTGGTGCAGATCGTGGCCGAACTGGAACAGCGCAATATTGGCTTTGAGAGCCTGACTGAGAAGATCGAGACAGGCAGCGCAGCGGGAAGGCTGGTTTTCCACGTATTCGCCGCCCTGTCGGAGTTCGAGCGGAACTTGATCCGTGAGCGCACACGAGCGGGTCTAGCTGCCGCGCGTGCCAGAGGTCGATCCGGCGGCCGCAAGCCCAAGTTGGACGATCAGCAGATTCGTGAAATCAAGGCGCTTTTGCGCGAACCAGATATTCAAGTGGCTGACGTTGCCCGCCGTTATGGGGTGTCGCGTACCACCCTTTACAAGCATGTTGGCGTAGTAGCACCGAGGCAATAATGTTATGGGAATTACAAATGAATGGGCTGTTATAGAAAGAATAAAGGAAACACTTCAGGCTAATAATACGTGAATAGGAAATTGCTGGCTATCGAGATGCCCTGACTTTGATACATCAGATTCTGCCAAGCACATGCCCTTCTCGGAGAACAAGATCTTGCAATTGCACGCCATGCTCTATCGTTTTTGAATGTGCGGAATAAAAATATGCGCGATGATTTTACCAAACCAACAAAAAATGCACTTGCCTTACGAGCGAACTTCAAATGCTCATTCACGGACTGCGGTATGCCCACATCTGGCCCCAATGATTCGTCTCCTGATGGCGTCACAAAAATAGGCGTTGCCGCTCATATTCATGGAGCATCTCCTCTTGGTCCTCGATATCTTTCATCCATGTCCTCGGATGAGAGAAAAAACTTCAAAAATGGCATCTGGTTGTGCCCCACACATAGCACGTTGATTGACCAGGATACGACTAAATATACAGCCGACTTTCTGCGCGAGATGAAAGCAGCGCACGAAAACAAAATTCAATCTGAAATGAGTGGCTTGAAAAAATCCAACATCGATCTGATAGCGCTCGGACCGGATATGGTATTTAGTGGAGAACTGATAGGCATCAAGAGTGATGCATGGCAAGTCAGAATTCTCCATTTCATTGTCGGCGATCTTCACACATTGATCACTTTCGCAGAGCGCTATGAACAAATTGATCCTTACGATCGATATATTTTAGTTAACTCCCTTGGTGATGGTCGGCAACTGTCCGGGGCTCCTGAAATTTCAAAGTCAGGCTCTGATTATGTTGTATGTACCAAAGTTCGCAACAGTTTACCTCGAATCAATGCGCACAATTTGCCCCGCGATTTTGCATTAAATGATGGTCATGATCTGTTCGTAGAGAACGGTAACATTGCAGTAGTCTCCGGGTTGGATGCCTTGCCACAAAGAATTAAATCAGCACTATCCTTACAACGTGGTGAAAGCCCATCTCATAGAAATGTAGGCGCGAGGATTATCGAATATTTTTACCTGTTCAGAGATTCAACTTGGCTCTCAAATTTGATCAAACTTGAAGTGATTCGGAATGCCTGCATACCATACCTGGATCCTATACAGAATAAAGAATATACACTGCTACAAAGCATCAATCGCGTGAACAATATCGAGATACTTGATACCGAGTCAAAGCCGAATTGGGTACCCTTTCATTTTGATCTGATAGTCGAAGGTATAGGGTCGTGGAAACGCGATATCTCAATTTTTATGCCTATAGGCGATGAATTCCCTAATTATCCATTAGGTACGAAAACAGAAGCCAAGTAAAGTTTCAAGTAGACGTTTTTACAAGATCGCAGTTTTGCGCCAATGATTGACAACCAAGGCACGAGCGATGAGGCGATGAGATACCAAAGGCAAGATATTCATGAATGCAGTAGAAATTGAAGCAGCCATATCAGAACTGGCCTTTCAGCCCTTTAATGGGGAGGAGTTCCCGTTTGCTTTTTTGGCCGCTTTCGGCAATAAGGACACGGCCCTCAAGCGCCTGCGCGCGGGTAACAACAATGCCTCCGATGTGCTCGGTGGCGTGCTTCAACGCAATAATATCCATATCGCCGTTTGCGAAACCGGTACCGTAGGCGAAACTCTCAGGGCATTGCGTGCCAGCCCGTCCACCACGAAAGCCAGGGCCAGGTTCATCCTCGCTACCGACGGGCAGACCCTCGAGGTTGAAGAACTGAGCAGTGGCGAAACCATCACCTGCGCCTATGCGGACTTTTCCAACCACTTCGGCTTCTTTTTGCCGCTAGCCGGTATCTCCACCATTAAGGAGATTAAGGACAACCCCATTGATGTGCGCGCAACCGGGCGCCTGAACAAGTTATATGTCGAGCTGCTGCGCGAAAATCCGGAGTGGGCCAAGGATGAACGCCGAGCATCCATGAACCATTTCATGGCGCGATTGATCTTCTGCTTTTTTGCCGAAGACACCGACATCTTCAACGGCGAGGGCCTGTTCACGCGAATCGTAGAACAGATGAGCGAACGTGACGGCTCCAACACCCATGAGGTGCTGCAGACCATCTTCCGCGCTATGAACATCAAGGTTGCCGAGCGCGTCAATGCCGAGCCCCGTTTGCCGAACTGGGCCAATGGCTTCCCCTATGTGAATGGCGGCTTGTTTTCCGGCAGCACCGATGTGCCGCGCTTCACGCGCATGGCTCGTACTTACCTGCTGCACGCTGGCGGCTTGAACTGGAAACAGATCAACCCGGACATTTTCGGCAGCATGATCCAAGCCGTGGCCGATGACGAAGAGCGCGGCGCGTTGGGCATGCACTACACCAGCGTACCCAACATCCTGAAGGTATTGAACCCCTTGTTTCTGGATGACCTGCGCGCGCAATTGACTGAAGCAGGCGAGAATAAAATAAAATTATTGAACCTGCGTAAGCGCATGGCGCGCATCCGTGTGTTCGATCCGGCCTGCGGTTCTGGTAATTTCCTGGTCATCGCCTACAAGCAAATGCGCAAGATCGAAGCGGAAATCAACCGTCGTCGGGACGAATCGCATCTGGGCAGTGAGATTCCGTTGACCAACTTCCGTGGCATCGAACTTCGTGACTTCCCTGCAGAGATTGCCCGATTGGCACTCATCATTGCCGAGTTCCAGTGCGATGTGCTGTATCGCGGGCAAAAGGATGCGCTGGCGGAGTTCTTACCGCTGGATGCGCAGAACTGGATCGTCTGCGGTAATGCGTTGCGACTGGATTGGTTGAGCATCTGCCCGCCCACGGGAACGGGCGTGAAGGTGCTCGGTGATGACCTGTTCAATACGCCGTTGGAACAGGCGGAAATCGAATTCAAAAATGAAGGTGGTGAGACGTATATCTGTGGCAATCCGCCTTACTTGGGTAGTCGATGGCGCGACGAGGAACAACAAAGGGACTTGGCCTTCCTATTTTCCGATCGAGCCGGGAGTTTTAAGGACTTGGATTACGTTGCAGCCTGGTACATTAAGGCTGCGGATTACATCCACTCTGTTGAAAATTGTCGATGCGCCTTCGTTGCAACGAAGTCAATTTGCCAAGGCGAGCAAGTAGCCATGCTTTGGCCTCTGATTTTCGGGCAAGATTTGGAGATATTTTTTGCCCATAGACCATTTCACTGGAGCAACCTAGCAAGCAAAAACGCGGGCGTAACTGTCGTTATTGTTGGCATTGGCACTAAGAAGGTAGGGCGAAAGGTAATCTACGAAGAGGAAGAAAGGCGAATTGTAGAAAATATAGGCCCCTACTTGATACCTATGGGAAATGTGATTGTTGAAAAAGCCTCCATGCCAATTAACGGCCTTCCAAGGATGGATTACGGGAATAAGCCAACGGACGGTGGCAATCTAATTCTTGACCGCGACGAGAAGGATGCACTTATTCGCAATTTCCCACAGTCAGGAAAGTTTATTAAGCAATACGTTGGCTCAAGCGAGTTCATCAATGGAGTGCCGCGTTTTTGTTTTTGGATAGAAGATAAGTGTGTCAATGAAGCGAGGCTGATACCTGATATTGACGCGAGACTTGAGAAAGTCAGGGCATTGCGTAGAGAAAGTAAGGGCCAGCAAGCCAACGCAAATGCAGACACGCCGCATCGTTTTGTTTTCGCTCCACATAGAGATGGGGCTGCACTAATTGTTCCCAGAGTTTCTTCTGAGCGCAGGCCATATTTACCTGCGGGGCTTACTGATGATTTTACCGTTGCATCCGATCGTGCAGCAGTTATCTATAACCCGGAGATATGGCTCCTCTCAATCGTTACCAGCCGTATGCACTTGGTTTGGATTGCCAATGTTTGTGTCCGTATGAGAATGGACTTTTCGTATTCAAACACCCTCGGCTGGAACACTTTCCCCGTACCCCTGCTCACCGAACAAAACAAGGCTGACCTGACCGCCTGCGCCGAGAACATCCTGCTGGCACGCGAAGCGCATTTCCCCGCCACCATCGCCGACCTGTACGACCCGGACAATATGCCGGAGAATCTGCGCTATGCCCACGAACGCAACGACGAAGTGCTGGAGCGTATCTACATCGGCCGCCGCTTCAAGAACGATACCGAGCGGCTGGAAAAACTGTTTGAGCTTTATACGAAGATGACGGCGGCGGCCAAGGCCATGCCCGCTTTGAGAACAATGAGGGGGAAGAAAGCATGAGCGACCTGATCATTTACACCTCCGACGATGGTCAAACCCGGATCAATCTCCGGGTAGAGGCCGACAGCATCTGGCTGAGCCAACTGGAAATCGCCGAGCTGTTCCAGACGACCAAGCAAAACGTCAGTTTGCACGCCAAGAACATCTTCGAAGAAGGGGAGTTGAGCCCGGATTCAGTTGTCAAGGATTCCTTGACAACTGCCGTCGATGGCAAGAACTACCGCACGCAGCTCTACCATCTGGAACTGATTTTGGCCATCGGCTACCGCATCCGCTCGCCGCGCGGCACTCAGTTCCGCCAGTGGGCGACCCGACACCTGAAGGAGTTTCTGGTCAAGGGTTTCGTCATGGACGACGAGCGGCTCAAGAACCCGGGGGCTTGGGATTATTTCGACGAGTTGCTGGCGCGCATCCGCGAGATCCGAGCCTCGGAGAAGCGTTTTTATCAAAAAGTCCGCGACCTCTTCGCACTGAGCTCGGATTACCGCATCACGGAAAAAGAAACCCAGATTTTTTTCGCCGAGGTCCAGAACAAGCTCCTTTTTGCTGCCACTGGCCATACCGCCGCCGAGCTGATCGTGAAACGCGCAGACCCGGAAAGTCCGAATATGTCGCTCACGCACTGGAGCGGCTCCCGTGTGCGCAAGCAGGATGTCGTCATCGCCAAAAATTACCTATCGGAAGACGAGATCGACACCCTCAATCGGCTGGTGGTGATTTTTCTGGAGCAGGCAGAGCTGAGGGTGAAACAGCGGCACGACCTCACACTGGATTTTTGGCGCAACCATGTGGATGGAATGCTGGCGTTCAACGGGCAGGCGGTTTTGCAGAATTCCGGCTCGATCCGCCATGATGACATGGTGAGCATCGCCCATGCGCGTTACGACACCTTCGATCACCAGCGCCGCAGCACCGAG
Source organism: Gallionella sp. (assembly GCA_013043965.1). GTDB lineage: Bacteria > Pseudomonadota > Gammaproteobacteria > Burkholderiales > Gallionellaceae > Gallionella. The sequence continues at coordinate 5,746 of JABEVF010000107.1, forward strand.
GCGCTGGAAGCCGATGCGGCAGATTTGCAGGAAATCGAGCAGCTGGAAAAGCGTGTTGAGCGTCATACGAAGATAACGGCAGCGGCCAAGTCCGCGAAGAAAACGATGAAGGGAAAGAAAACATGAGCGATAAACCTATCAGCCTGACTTCACCGCCCGCAACTTATGCCGACTGGCTGGCCGATCTCAAAGGCCATATCCACACCGCGCAATCTCAAGTATATGCGCGTCTTTGCCGAGGCGTGGCCAGATGCGGAATTTGTGCAGCAGGCTGCTGCACAAGTGCCTTGGTATCACCAGTTGGAGCTGCTGGACAATGAGCCAATATGAGCTTTTATGAGCCTTTGCACAGGGATATTTTGAGCGGGTTTTAATCGCCCACCAGGCTGTTGGACGATTACTTCAGACCATTGGCATGCCAGAAGCCTAAATTGTGCAAGCGGTGCTTGCACAATCACTTTAGGGAAACACTGATTTATTCCACCAACTCAATCTCCCTCACGCCAAAACCTGAGAAAATAGCGAATCAGCCAAGCCATGGAAAAGAAAGCGATGCAAGCGAGTTTCTCCGAACTGGAATACACCAGCAAGAAAAGGCAGACACGCCGTGATCGATTTCTGGCGGAAATTGAGGCGGTCACCCCATGGGCATCGCTGGTAAAGGTCATCAGGCCACACTACCCAAGTTCAGGCGGGGTTGGACGTCAGCCCATTGG
>JABEVF010000108.1 GCA_013043965.1 Gallionella sp.
ATGTCGGGGACATTCACCACCGTCACGTATTTGGCACCCCTAGCCAGAATCTGGGTGTTAATGTCATTCACCAAGTCGCTTGCCGCTTGACCCACATTAGCCACCGCACTGGCAGCTGGCAAACCCGCCGCCACCGATCCGAGCTGATAAAACACGTCATTCGCACCCGCCAGCACGAACACGATCTCGTTACCCGAAAAGCCGTGATATTGATTATGTTTAGCGATTTGCGTCACCACAGGCTCGGTCATGAAGACCCCCGATGCGGCGGTATTACCTATCCCCGGCTGAGAAGTTACGCGCGCACCTCCTTGAGCATAACCCGTACATACAGGATTATCGGTAACTGCTACGGGTGGGATTGGTATTCCCGATGCAGGAACCAATCCGGTTTCGGCGGCACACGGCGGAGGCAAACCCAATTGCGCTGCCATCAATTCTGTCCAGTTCTTGCCCGCGCCATTGATGGTGAACTCTCCGCCGCCGGCAGCGGCTACCGCACCGACTTTGTAGGTCCCGACATCGCTCAGGCTATCGCCGAAAGAAACTTGTGCAGAGAATAGAACTTTGGGTGCTTGGTTGCCGCCGCCTCCGCCCCCGCATCCGACCAAAGCCAACACCATCAGCAACACGGAGGTAAATTTGATTTGACGCATAGCCGTTCTCCCCGATTATATTTATCGAAAAACCGGGTCTGACTGTAGGCCAATCAATATGTTAGTGCAACTTATTTGGCGCGATGGGACCATGCGTGCCATTTCGCGCAGTGACTTTCCGAAGAGAATCTTGGGCTATATGCGAAAGGCCAACGTTACCCATCTACCGCGACGCATGATTTTGAGGTGCGGCAGGAACAGGTCAGGGCCGGGACCGGGAAGACAAAAATCCACCCCCACCGATTACCACTCTGTTCACAGCCAATAAACGGTATTCGTCATCAGCTTGCCGTTGAGTTGCATCGCCCATTGCACGGGCTGGGGCAATGGTGCACCGCCCAGCTCCACCGCCATGTCGGCGTGTGCCGTTTCGTCGGCATGCATTTGCGTGACGATGGCACGGCTTTTTTCATCTTGAGCGGGCAGTTTGTGCAGATGATTTTGCAAATGCTGCCCGACCTGGCGTTCCGTCTCGGCCAGAAAGCCCAGATTCCACTTGTCGCCCAGCAAGCCAGCCATCGCACCCATCGCCAGAGACCCGCTATACCAAAGCGGATTGAACACGCTCAGATGCCCGCCCAACTCATGCACGCGATGCGCCGTCCATGCCAGATGCTCGGTCTCTTCACGAGCCGCCTGTTGCAACTTTTGCTGCACTGCCGGATCACGCGCGGTGAGTGCCTGACCCTGATACAAAGCTTGCGCGCATATTTCGCCGGTATGGTTCACCCGCATCAATGCCGCCGCATGCTTTCTTTCAGACTCATCCAATGGCGAGTCGACCAATCGCGCATCAGGGTACGCGCGCACGCTATGAGCCTCGCTAAACAAAGTACGCAGGCCTTTATCGAACTCCACGATCAAACGATCAACACTGAACATTGCCACTCCCAAGATATCTGTCACTGAAGGGCTAGCCGCCGCCCCTTAAGGTTGCAACATCACATAGCCCTGCTGGACGAGCTCGATAATGCGTCCATCGGCACCGGAATTCACTTTCACCTCCGGCATAAGATTGCTGTTATACCATTGGTTGTTTTTCATCGTGGCGGCGCATTCCTCGATCTGAACGCCCTGGTTGACCAACCCTTGGATCATCGCCTTATAAGGATTGCCGGTTCTGGTTTTACGGACGACATTGTAGGTTTCATCGTCCAGCAGCATGTAACCCGCATCGCCATGAAACACAGCCACCATTTTCCACTGGATATGGTTCTGTCTGAACCGGTTCAGCATCATGTTCATATGCGTCAGTCCGACCGGAGTATCACCGCTGAAAGCGGCATGATCCATGTTGAACACAACATTCGCATATTTCAGTGTGACAGGTACGTCGATCCTGATCTCGTTCGGTGCGTTATTCCCCAGTTCAGATGCCGATACAGCGCAAGAAAACGCGATGCACCCGGAAATCAGCAAGATACCTGCGGCAGGTAATAATTTCATTTGTTTTCCTCGGATAGTCAATCAGGCACAGGCTTTACTGCGGCGTGCCACCCATATCAATAGGCTTACCCTGGGCAAGTGAAGTGATATAGCTTGCCAGCGAATTCAACTCTGCGCTGCCGTAATCCGGCGGCGTACCCTGCAGCGCATTGGTTGCGCAGCTTCTGATCTGGTCCGTCAGGGTAATCACCTTGCCGCTTCGTTGTTGGAATCGGGGGAATATCGTTGCGGCATTGGCGAGGCTGGGGATCACTTTACCGTTTGGCAATTTACCGGGCTCTGCCCCCCCTGCAAGGTGACAGGATACGCACGCCTTGCCGTTACCGCCAAAAGTATCGTGGGCGAAACTGTTCTTTCCCTGCAAAATTGCGTTTTCAAGTTGCGTGTCAGCCGCATAAGCGATATTCGACACCAGCACAGCAGAAAACATCAATCCCACCAGAAAAACTGGCTTCAATCCAACTCGATTGCTCATTGCTTTCATGACATCTCCTTAATTGAACATTAGAAAAAACCTTAGCCACAACACTTACTTTGCTTCCGGAGCTGCGGTCATCTGAGTCGCATCCCAACCGCCGCCCAGTGCCCGAATCAGATTGACGCTCGCCTGCAGTCTTC
>JABEVF010000109.1 GCA_013043965.1 Gallionella sp.
CTTAGATGCCGCGTTGACTAAGTAATCCAGCCATGGCTCTCCTGCCCGACATCTCTGCCAGTTTGCTAGCCAAAGCGGTGGATCAATCGGTTGACGGGATCATTATTGCGGATGCCCGTAAACCCGACCTGCCGCTGGTCTATGTGAACGTCGGATTCGAGAAAATGACCGGCTATAGCTCGCGCGAGGTGCTGGGGAAGAACTGCCGGTTCTTGCAGGGCGAGGATCGGATGCAGCCTTCGATAGAGGTGGTGCGCGAGGCGGTTAAGAATGGCGAGAGCTGCGTCGTCATGTTGCGCAATTTCCGCAAGGATGGAAGCTTGTTCTGGAATGAGTTCAATATGTCGCCGGTCAGAGATAACGGGGGTGTCGTCACCCATTTCATCGGCGTGTTAAAAGATGTGACGGCGCGTGTGGAGATGCTCACACACTTGCGCCAGTCCAAGCTGGCCCTGCAAAATGCCAATCATCAACTCAGTATTCTGGCACTCACCGACAGTCTGACGGGGATCGGCAATCGGCGGTATTTCGACGAGCAGTTCCAGTCTCTGCTTTCGATGGCGCAGCGCGGCAAAGCGCCGCTGGCGGTGCTGATGATCGATCTGGACCATTTCAAACGCTATAACGATCTATACGGGCACCAGGCCGGGGACGATTGCCTGCGCCAGGTGGGCGGGTGCATCGCGGATTCTTTCCAGCGCCCCGGCGATTGCGCGGCGCGCTATGGCGGCGAGGAGTTCGCGGTGATCTCGATCGGGATGAGTGCGGACGAGTTGCAGCAACACGCGCAGCAACTGTGCGACAAGGTGCGCGCGCTGAATCTTGCGCATCTCGATTCGCCTTGCGGCGTGGTGACGGTCAGCGTGGGCGGCGTAGCCCGCATCCCTACGCGCGACACACTCGTCGTGTCGTTGCTGAAAGCGGCGGACAAGGCGTTGTATCAGGCCAAGCAGCGGGGCCGCAACCGGGTCGTTATCAGTTAGGAAGGGATGAACCTCGGCTACTCCTTGCGGGTGAATCACGTCGCGCAGTAGGTTGGTCGGGGTTTATTGAGGTTCGCCGCCTTTGGGGAACAGCACCCACATCTGCCCGTTTTGCTTCATCCGCCCGGCTTGTATGGCCGCTTGTTCGCCGTAACCCCAGAAAAAATCCGCGCGCACCGCGCCTTTGATCGCGCCGCCGGTGTCCTGCGCCAGCATCAGCCGATTCAGGGGTTCTGTGCTGCCGGGGTAGGTGGTAGAAAGGAACACCGGCGCGCCTAGCGGGATGGTGCGCGCGTCCACCGCGATGCTGTACTCGTCGGTCAGCGGCACACCCAGGGCACCCAGCGGTGCGGAGGATTGATTGGGCAATTCGCGGAAGAACACATAGCTGGGATTCATTGCCAGCAGTGCCGGCAGTTTATCGGGGTGTTGTTCGCCCCATTGTTTGATGCCCTGCATCGAGGCCTGTTCGAGTTTGAGTTCGCCCATCTCGACCAGCTTCTTGCCGATGGACGAATAGGGCTGGCCGTTCTGTTCGGCATAGCCGACTTTCACGGCTGTGCCATCGGGCAACTCGATGCGCCCCGAGCCCTGGATCTGCAGGAAGAACAATTCCACCGCGTTATCCACCCAGAATAATTCGCGCCCCTGTACCGCCGCCTTTCCCTGCTCGATGTCGGCGCGGTTGTAATACGGCACGACGCGCTTGCCCTGCAAGCGCCCGCGCAAGCGCATGTCTTTGAGTTGCGGATACACTTCGCTCAGATCTATCGTCAGCAAATCATCCGGCACGCCATACAAGGGGTAGCGGAAACGCTCGGTCCTGACACGGCTGCCCATCAGCTTGGGTTCGTAATAACCGGTGATCAGTCCCTGGGATGAACCGTCGGGATTGGACACCTGATAGGGGGAGAAATCCGTCTCGAAGAACTGGTGCAGCGCCGCGTTGTCGGTCGGGGACAAGGTTTCCGCCTGGGCGCAGATGGGCTGCCAATTCGCTTTGTTCCTCAAGGCGCGGCAGCTTTGCAGCAAGGCGGCGAAGCTGGGTGCTAGGTCGGCGTCCTGCCAGCCCGGTAATTTCCCCCACGGGCTGGCGGCGAAAGGTGCGGTGACGGCGGGCGGCAGGTGGGGCCTGGGTGTCGTGGTACAGGCAGACAAAAGGAGCAGCAGCGATAAGGCGTAGCCGGTAGGCCGGAATCTAATGCAGGACACGCGGCACACTTAAGATAAATTGCGCGATCTCGGCGGTGAACTCGGAACCGTCTTCATTCTTGAACTGGTAGCTGCCGCGCATCGTGCCGACTTGCGTGGCGAGCACCGTGCCGCTGGTGTACTCGAAACTTTGTTTGGGTTTGAGCACGGGTTGTTCGCCCACCACACCCAGCCCGCGCACTTCCTGCACATGGTTGTAAGCGTCGGTGATAATCCAGTGACGGCTGATGAGCTTCGCCGTGCTGGTGCCGAGATTGCTGATGGTGATGGTGTAGGAAAACACAAAACGGTTGTCGGATTCGTCCGATTGGCCGGGGAGGTAACTCACCTTGGTCTGCACCACGATGCCATGTTGATCGATATTTTCCATGGGTTGCATTTGAACCGATTTTTCTTTATCTCGCAAGGGATAAGCGCGCTTTTATGATAATCTCCGCGCTTAATTTTTAGGCTGACGAACATGAACGGTTATTTGAAACGGATCCTGAACGCGAGGGTCTATGACGTGGCGGTCGAAACCCCGCTGGAAGTCGCGCCCAATCTGTCGGCGCGCATCGGCAATACCGTGTTGCTCAAGCGCGAGGACATGCAGCCGGTGTTCTCGTTCAAGCTGCGCGGCGCGTACAACAAGATGGCCCAGCTCACACGCGAGCAACTCGAGCGCGGCGTGATCGCGGCCTCGGCGGGCAACCACGCGCAAGGCGTTGCGCTGTCGGCGCAGATGCTGGGCTGCAAGGCCGTCATCGTGATGCCCACCACGACACCGCAAATCAAGATACAGGCCGTGGCCGGCCGCGGCGCGAAAGTCGTGCTGTTTGGCGATTCGTATTCCGATGCTTATGCGCACGCTTTGGAGCTGGAGCAGCAAAACAAGATGACCTTCGTCCATCCCTACGACGACCCCGATGTGATCGCAGGGCAAGGCACCATAGCGATGGAAATCCTGCGCCAGCACACCCGGCCTATCCACGCGATTTTTGTTCCGATAGGCGGCGGCGGGCTGATCTCCGGCGTGGCGGCTTACGTCAAGGAATTGCGTCCCGACATCAAAATCATCGGCGTGCAGCCGGTGGATTCCGATGCGATGCATCGTTCGGTAAAAGCCAGGCGGCGCGTCACGCTCGACCATGTCGGGCTGTTCGCCGACGGCGTGGCGGTCAAGCAAGTAGGAACTGAGACCTTCCGCCTGTGCCGCAAACTGGTGGACGAGATCATCCTGGTGGACACCGACGCGACCTGTGCCGCGCTCAAAGACGTGTTCGAAGACACCCGCTCGATACTCGAACCGGCGGGCGCGCTGGCCATCGCCGGCGCCAAGCTGTACGCGGCCCGCGAAGGCTTGAAGGACGAGACGCTGGTGGCCATCGCCAGCGGCGCGAACATGAATTTCGACCGCTTGCGTTTCGTCGCCGAGCGCGCCGAGATCGGCGAGAGGCGCGAAGCTATTCTGGCGGTGACCATCCCCGAAACGGCGGGCAGCTTCCGCAAATTCTGCGCGCTGCTGGGCAAGCGCAACATCACCGAATTCAATTACCGCTATGCCGACCCGCAAGCGGCGCAGGTGTTCGTCGGTATCCAGGTGCGCGACCAGGACGAGACCGCCGAACTGGTGGAGAAGCTGAAGAAGAGCCGTTTGCCGACGCTGGACCTGAGCGACAACGAGATGGCCAAGCTGCATCTGCGCCATCTGGTCGGCGGCCACGCGCCCGAAGTCAAGAACGAGATCCTGTTCCGCTTCGAGTTCCCCGAGCGGCCCGGCGCGCTCATGCTGTTCCTCAACAGCATGAGCAGCAACTGGAACATCAGCCTGTTCCACTACCGCAACCACGGCGCGGACTACGGCCGCGTGCTGGCCGGCATGCAGGTGCCGCATCACGACAAAAAAGCGCTCAAGACTTTTCTCGACACGCTGGGCTACCGCTACTGGGACGAGAGTGGCAACCCGGCCTATCGCTTGTTCTTGGGGTGACCTTGAAGTCGGATCTGGCTAGCCGCAAATCGTTGTTGCGTAAACATATCCTGGCGCAACGAGAACAATTGCCGGAAGTCTTGCATGGCCAATATAGCCTCGTGATCGCCCGGAGATTGGCGCAGATGCCGGTCTATCAGCGGAGCGGGGTGGTATTGGCTTATATGAACTTTGGAACGGAGTTCGATAGCCGAAGCTGGGTGATGCAAGTATTGGCAGACGGTAAGCGTTTGGTGCTCCCCAAGGTGAATCGCGATACCGGTCAGCTCGATCTGTACCGGGTGCATGACCTTGAAAGCCAGTTGGCAGCGGGTTTGTGGGGCATCGCCGAGCCGGTGCCGGAACGCTGCGAGCGGCTAATCGACCTAAATGAGGTAGAATTCGCCCTCTTGCCGGGGGTGGCGTTTGCGCGGGATGGCGCGAGACTGGGGTATGGCGGTGGTTATTACGACAAATTGCTGATGAGGCAACCCGTCATTCGACCCGGCGGGCGGGCGGCGCTCGCCGGGTCTCTGGTTGGGGAGCGTATGAAACCGTATCCGGTACTGGTCGCCGCCGCGTTCGCGCTGCAAGTGGTGCAGGATGTCCCGCAGGAAAAGACCGATGTCAGAGTCGACTGGCTCGTTACCGAGCAGGGGATAATTGATTGCTCGGTGTAACAAAAATTGTCCTTCCCTCCAACCCGCTGATGGGGCAACTAACCATTCGACCAAGCGGGCAGGTCGCCGCTTATCCCGCCAGCGGATGAAGGGGGCTCCTTCCCGGCAGGCAAGGAAGAGAGCGATTCAATATAACAATGTAATAAAGAGAAGAGAGTGCAGAAATGGGAACATTACCTGATTACGACCCGCAAGAAACCCAAGAATGGCTGGATGCGCTTGAGTCGGTGCTGGAAAACGAGGGCGCGGATCGCGTCCATTTTCTGCTCGGGCAGTTGATCGACAAGGCGCGCAGCGCCGGCGCGGGAGTGCCGTTTTCCGCGACCACGCCCTATTGCAACACCATCCCGGTCGGGGATGAGCAGCGCTCCACCGGCAACCATGATCTGGAGCACCGTATCCGTGCGTTGACGCGCTGGAACGCGATGGCTCTGGTGTTGAACGCGAACAAAGATTCCTCCGAACTGGGTGGCCATATCGCCAGTTTCGCGTCCGCCGCGACGCTGTACGACGTGGCGTTCAATCATTTTTTCCACGGCAAGACCGACACGCACGGCGGCGACCTGGTGTATTTCCAGGGACACTCATCCCCAGGTGTGTACGCGCGCGCCTTCCTCGAGGGGCGCATCTCCGAAGCGCAAATGTATAAATTCCGCCAGGAGGCCAACGGGGATGGTTTGTCTTCCTATCCGCATCCCTGGCTGATGCCGGACTTCTGGCAGTTCTCCACCGTGTCGATGGGCCTGGGCCCGTTGATGGCGATCTACCAGGCGCGCTTCATGCGCTATCTGGAGCATCGCGGCATGGCTTCCACCGCAGGGCGGAAAGTGTGGGCGTATCTGGGCGACGGCGAGACCGACGAGCCGGAATCGCTGGGCGCGGTGTCGATGGCGGGGCGCGAGAAGCTCGACAATCTGATCTTCGTGGTCAACTGCAACCTGCAGCGTCTGGACGGTCCGGTGCGCGGCAACGGCAAGATCATCCAGGAGCTGGAGGGCGTGTTCCGCGGCGCGGGCTGGAACGTCATCAAGGTGGTGTGGGGCGGACAGTGGGATCGCCTGTTCGCCAAAGACAAGAAGGGCTTGTTGCAAAAACGCATGCAGGAAGTGGTGGACGGCGAATACCAGACTTACAAATCAAGGAATGGCGCATATGTGCGCGAGCATTTCTTCGGCAAATATCCCGAGCTGCTGGACATGGTCGCGGATATGTCGGATGACGAGATATGGCATTTGAACCGCGGCGGTCACGACCCGCACAAGGTCTTCGCGGCGTATGCGGCGGCCGCCAAACACGCCGGCCAGCCGACCGTGATCCTCGCCAAGACCGTCAAGGGTTACGGCATGGGAGAGGCGGGCGAAGGCCAGAACATCACCCACCAGCAGAAGAAAATGACGGGCGAGGTGCTGCTGAAGTTCCGCGACCGTTTCAACATCCCGTTGAACGACGAACAAGTCGCCAGCCTGAATTTTTATCGTCCGCCCGCGGACAGTCTGGAAGCGAAATATCTCAAGGAGCGCGGCAGCGTGATGGGGGTTGTGCCCGAGCGCAAACCGGTCACCGAACCGTTGCAGATCCCCGCCCTGGAGGCTTTCGATGTCTTGCTGAAGAGCACCGAAGACCGTGAGATCTCGACCACGATGGCCTTCGTGCGCATGCTCGGCATCCTGGTGAAAGACAAGAATATCGGCAAGCAAGTCGTGCCTATCGTGCCGGACGAGTCGCGCACTTTCGGCATGGAAGGGATGTTCCGCCAGCTGGGAATCTATTCGCAGGTGGGCCAGCTCTACACCCCGCAGGATGCTGATCAACTGATGTTCTACAAGGAAGATCAAAGCGGGCAGATTCTGCAGGAAGGCATCAACGAGGCCGGCGCGATGTGCTCGTGGATCGCCGCCGCCACGTCTTACGCCAACCACGGCAAGGCGATGCTGCCGTTCTATATCTATTATTCGATGTTCGGCTTTCAGCGCGTCGGCGACCTGGCCTGGGCGGCGGGCGACATGCTGGCGCGCGGCTTCATGCTCGGCGGCACGGCAGGCCGCACCACGCTCAACGGTGAAGGCTTGCAGCACGAGGACGGCCACAGCCATCTGATGTCGGCGACGATCCCGAACTGCGTGTCCTATGATCCGACCTTTGCCTACGAGCTCGCCGTCATCATCCATGACGGCATGCGGCGCATGTATGTCGAGCAGGAGGACGTGTTCTATTACCTCACCCTGATGAACGAGAACTACGCGCACCCGGCGATGCCCAAGGGCGCGGAAGCCGGCATCATCAAGGGCATGTACCTCTTGAGTGAAGGGGGAAGTGCAAAGGGCAAAGAGAAGAAGCCCAGGGTGCAGCTGATGGGCAGCGGCACGATCTTGCGCGAAGCGATCGCGGCGGCCGCGTTGCTGGAACAAGACTTTGGTGTGGCAGCGGATATCTGGAGCGTGACCAGCTTCACCGAGCTGCGCCGTGAGGGGCTGGATTGCGAACGCTGGAACATGCTGCATCCCGAAGCCGCGCCGCGCGCCAGTTATGTGGAGCAATGCATGGCGAAACGCAGCGGTCCGGTGATCGCCGTAACCGATTACATGCGCTCCTTCGCCGACCAGATACGCGGCTTCCTGCCCCGGCGCTTCACGGTGCTGGGTACGGACGGGTTTGGACGCTCGGACACGCGCAAGCATTTGCGCGAGTTTTTCGAGGTGAACCGCTATTACGTCGCGGTGGCGGCGTTGAAGGCGTTGGCCGATGAGGGCACGATCCCGGTTTCCGAAGTTGCGCGCGCGATCAAGATTTATAACATCGATCCCGACAAACCGAACCCAACGACCGTGTAGGGCATCTCGCAAAATCCAAATCTCATTGCTATGCGGCGTTGCTCACAAAAAATTACTCCTGACATATCGACAAATATGCGTCGTCGTAATTTTTTATTCGCGCCTTGCCTGGCTTCGATATTTGGACTTTTCGAGACACCCTAAAATTCAGGAGATTTACTGTGGCAGAAATCAAACAAGTATTCGTGCCGGACATCGGCGCTTACAAGGATGTCGGTGTCATCGAAGTGATGGTGAAAGCGGGTGATACCATCAAGGCGGAAGATACGCTGTTGACGCTGGAGACCGACAAGGCGGCGATGGATGTGCCCTCGCCTTATGCGGGTGTCATCAAAGAACTGAACATCAAAGTCGGCGACAAGATCTCGCAAGGCTCGCTGATTCTGAGTATTGAAATTGCAGCGGGCAAACCCGCTGCCGCAGCAGCGGTCGCACCTGCACCAGTTGCTCCCGTTGCTGCAGCTGTTGCTGCCAAGCCGGTTGCAGCACCCGTGGTGGCACAGACTGTACAGCCTGTAGTATCAGGAGCTAAAGCGCACGCCAGCCCGGCGATACGCCGCTTCGCGCGCGAACTGGGGGTGGATGTGTCGTTCGTCAAAGGCAGCGGCGAGAAGAGCCGCGTGACCAAAGACGACGTGCAGATGTTCGTCAAAGCCGCCATCGCCGCGCCACGCGGGGCGGCGGGCGGCATGCAAGTACTGGCGATGCCGGTGGTGGACTTCGCCAAGTTCGGCTCTATCGAAACCAAACCGTTGTCGCGCATCAAGAAGATCTCCGGTGCGAATCTGCACCGCAACTGGGTGACCATCCCGCACGTCACGCAATTCGACGAGGCCGACATCTCGGACATGGAAGCCTTCCGCAAAGACCTGGGCGCAGAATACGCCAGCCAGAATATCAAGATCACCCCGCTGGCTTTCCTGCTCAAGGCTGCGGTGGCGGCGTTGCAGAAATATCCCGACTTTAACGCGTCGCTGGATGCGAGCGGCGAGAACCTGGTGTACAAACAATATTTCCACATCGGTGTGGCGGTGGATACGCCGGACGGGCTGATGGTTCCGGTGCTGCGCGATGTGGATAAAAAAGGCATCGTCCAGCTGGCGAAAGAACTGGGCGAGATTTCGGCGCGCGCGCGCGAGAAAAAGATCAGCGCGGCCGATATGCAAGGCGGTTGCTTCTCCATCTCCAGCCTGGGCGGCATAGGCGGGACGGCGTTCACGCCCATCATCAACGCGCCGGAAGTGGCGATCCTGGGGGTGTCCAAGTCCAGCATGAAGCCGGTCTATAAAAACGGCGAATTCGTGCCGCGCCTGATGCTGCCGCTGTCGCTGTCTTACGATCATCGCGTGATCGACGGGGCTTCGGCGGCGCGCTTCACCGCGTATCTGGCGAAAGTGCTGTCCGATATTCGTTTGCTCGCCGTTTAAGCCACAGGTGCTGCAACCCATCGGCATGCTTGGGGGGACATTTGACCCGATACATTACGGGCATCTGCGTCTCGCCGAAGAGATGCTGGAGCTGGCCGGATTGCGGCAAATTCGTTTTATTCCCACCGGCACGCCCGCGCATCGCGATGTGCCCCAGGTTACTGCGGCGCAGCGCAGTGAGATGGTGAGGTTGGCGATTGCCGATCAGCCCGCTTTTGTGTTGGATGAGCGCGAAGTCAAACGCGCGGGCAAGTGCTACACGGTGGATACGCTGCGCGAGTTGCGACTGGAATTGGGCGCACAACAGCCGCTGTGTCTGCTGATGGGCGGCGACGCGTTCCTGCAGTTGCACACCTGGCACGAATGGGAAAAGTTGTTTGATCTCGCGCACATCGTGGTGGGCTACCGCCCCGGCTTCACCATCGAAGAGCGCATCGTGACCGCGCCGTTGCCGTTGCGCGAGCATTACCAGAAGCGGCTGTGTGCCGCGACCACTTTGCGCGCCGAGGCGCATGGCGGGATTGCCGTACTGGGCATACCCAAACTCGAGATTTCGGCTACCGTGATACGTTCGCGTGTGGCCGAACAACGCAGCATCCGCTACTTGCTGCCGAATGCAGTGGCGGAATATATCCATCAACATCACCTGTACGCACCATGCTAAATACTGAAGAAAAAACACTAGCCGTTGTCGCCGCTCTGGAAGAGATCAAAGCCGCCAACATCACCGTCATCGACACCGGAAAATTGAGCTCACTGTTCGAGCGCATGATCATCGCCAGCGCGAACTCACGCCGACAAACCAAGGCGCTCGCGGACAACGTGGTGGTGAAGCTCAAGGAACAGGGCGAGGAAGTCATCGGCCGCGAGGGCGAAGAAAGCGGCGAATGGATATTGGTGGACTTGGGCGAAGTGCTGGTGCATATCATGCAGCCCGCAGTGCGCGAGTACTACAATCTCGAAGAGCTGTGGAGCAAGGCGCAAGCCGCGCGCCCCAAGCTGGCCGGCCCGAAGTAAAAAATTTGCCACAGAGAACACAGAGGACAGCGGGAGAGGAAAAACCAATATTTCTCTGTGTTCTCTGTGGCTAAAAGGCTGTTTGCCATGAAGCTTCTTATCGTGTCGGTCGGGAACAAGATGCCGGATTGGATCGCGCAGGGTTTTAACGAATACGCCAAGCGTATGCCGCGCGAGGCGAAGATCGAGTTGTTGGAGATCAAGCCCGAGCCGCGCACCACCGGCAAGACCACCGAGCAGATCATGCAGGCCGAGGCGCGGCGCATCCTGCATGCCTTGCCCGCGAATTGTTGGAGCATCGCCATGGATGAGCGCGGCGAGATGCCCACCACCAGACAGCTCGCCGCGCAGATGCAGGATTGGATGCGCGCCGGGAGTGATGTCGCATTCATCATCGGCGGGGCGGACGGGCTGCACGATACGGTCAAACAATCGGCGCGGCAACTGCTGGCACTCTCCGCGCTCACCCTGCCGCATGCTTTCGTGCGCGTGCTGCTCGCCGAGCAGTTGTATCGCGCGCACAGCCTGATGCACAATCACCCTTATCACAGAGAATAGGATGGCGCAGATGAGCATGATCCGGTCACGCATTTATCTGGCTTCGCAAAGCCCGCGTCGCCGCGAACTGCTCAAACAGATCGGCGTTAATTTCGAAATGCTGCTGTTGCGTGCGGATGCGGGGCGAGGCATGGACGTGGATGAGGTTCCGCTGGTTCATGAGATCCCGGAGGAATACGTGCGGCGTATCTGCCGCGAGAAAGCCGCCGCCGGATATGCCGTGTTACGTTATCGCGGCCTGCCCGCCGCGCCTGTGCTCGCCGCCGATACCGCTGTGATCCTGGACGGCCAGATAATGGGCAAGCCGGATAACCCGGTGCATGCGGCGGAGATGTTGCGGCTGTTGTCCGGGCGCGAGCATCAAGTGCTGACCGGCGTTGCCGTGGCGATGGGCGAGCAGATCGAAGTGGCGGTGTCCTCCTCGACCGTGCGCTTTATCGGGCTCGACAATGAGCGCATACGCCGCTATCTGCTTACCGGCGAAGGCAAAGACAAAGCCGGCGGATATGCCATTCAGGGGCTGGCCGGCGCGTTCGTCGCGAGTTTGTCCGGCAGTTATTCCGGTGTGGTCGGCCTACCTTTGTGCGAGACCGTCGCATTACTCAAACATTTTAATATCCCGACCCCATGAGCGAAGAAATTCTAATCAACGTCACACCCCAGGAAACGCGGGTCGCCGTGATGCAACTCGGGGTGGTGCAGGATCTGCACATCGAACGCGGCAGCAGTCGCGGCATCGTCAGCAATGTGTATCTGGGCAAAGTCAAACGGGTGCTGCCCGGTATGCAATCGGCCTTCATCGATATCGGTTTGGAGCGTTCGGCCTTTTTGCATGTGGCGGATATCTGGGAAAACAACGCCGATCCCAAACCCATAGAGCGCGTGTTGCATGAAGGCCAAAGCCTGTTGGTGCAAGTGATGAAAGAGCCCATAGGCAGCAAAGGGGCGCGCTTGTCGACGCAATTGAGTATCGCCGGAAGAGTGCTGGTCTACCTGCCCCAGGAAACTCATGTCGGCGTGTCGCAGCGCATCGAGAGCGAGGAGCAGCGCGAGGCATTGCGCGCCAAATTACACGCCATATTGCCCGCCGAACACAAAGGCGGATACATCATACGCACCGTCGCCGAGGCGGAGGCCGAGCCGGATTTTGTCGCGGATGTGGCCTATCTGGACAAGCTATGGTTCGCGTTGCAAACCGCCGCAAAGACTGCCAGCGCGCCGCAACTGTTGTATCAGGAGCTCGATATCAGCCTGCGCGTACTGCGTGATTTCGTCACCCATGCCACCACGTGCATCCAGGTCGATTCGCGCGCGACCTATCAAAAAATGGTCGAGTTCGCGCAAGCCTATACGCCCGGCGCGACGGATAAGCTGGAACATTATCCCGGGGTTCGCCCGCTGTTCGATCTGCATGGTGTGGAGGAAGAGATCGAGCGCGCCCTGTCCAAGCGCGTCGATTTGAAATCGGGCGGATATCTGATCATCGATCAGACCGAAGCGCTGACCACGGTGGATGTGAACACCGGCGGTTATGTCGGTTTGCGCAATTTTGACGACACCATATTCAAGACCAATCTGGAAGCCACGCAAGTCATCGCGCGCCAACTGCGTTTGCGCAATCTGGGCGGTATCATCATTTGCGATTTTATCGACATGGACAATCAGGAACACCGCGACGCGGTGTTGGAAGAATTCAAAAAAGCACTGGCGCGCGACCATACCCGCATCACCGTGAACGGCTTCTCCGCCCTGGGGCTGGTGGAGATGACACGCAAACGCACCCGCGACAGCCTGGCGCATCTGTTGTGCGAATCCTGCCCGACCTGCAAAGGGCGCGGCGAAGTCAAGACCGCTCAAACGGTGTGCTACGAGATACTCCGGGAAATAGTTCGCGAAGCCCGCCAGTTCAACGCGCGCGAATACCGGATCTTGGGTTCGCAACAAGTGATCGATCTGTTTTTGGACGAGGAATCGCAAGCCCTCGCGCAGCTTTCCGATTTCATCGCCAAGCCGATTTCACTGCAAGTCGAGACTATGTATAACCAGGAGCAATACGACGTGATCCTGATGTAGGATTACGCGGCAAGCGTTAAGGAACGCCCAAATTTGATCCGCGTTTTTAATGGTGACGAAAATGACCAGGACAGCTCTACTATTCGCGATACTCGCCCTGACCAGTACCGGCTGCGGCAATTCCGAAACCCAGCAGGCACCGGGAAAGACGGCGGACGATACGTCGAAATTATGTCCGGCTATCGCGGCTGCCGGCCTGGCCAAACAATGCAGGGTCGACACCGGTTACGGATCGGTCGATGTCGTGGTCGACAGCTTTGACGATGAAGTGGCGAGGAATGCGTGTGCCCATATCGCGGACAAGTTGTCGCCACTCACCGCCCAGCTCTCAGGCCCGTGGAAGCTGCAAATATTTTCTCCCTATCGTAGCGATAAGCCGACGGCTACTTGCGTGTTGCATTAGTCGCGGTGTCTTGGGCTACGGGTTGATTAGCAGTAGCTTATACGCGGGCACAAGGGTGCTTTTCCGCTTGCGATAAAGGGTTCACTGCCCGCCGATGAACTTGCCGATGGCCTCCTCTACCCGAGCCATCGCCGCGTCTAGCGTGTGCTCTGCGGCCGCCCTCGCTCCCGGCATGTCGTTCTGTTTGGCCGCCTGCTCGATGCGCGCGCAAATACCTTCCAGCTCCAGCGCACCGACCATGCGGCACGCTCCCTTGATGCGATGGGCACCGTGTGCCACCGCTGCCGGATCGCCGGCCTGCAAGGCAGCCTGCAACTTGGCAATGTCGCTGCGGTTATGCACATTGAATTCTTGCAGCATCTCGGCTTGCGCGGCACGCCGCGTGGAGATTTTCGCCAGCACCGCGACATCCAGCACCGCACCCGTCGCGGACAGGGTTGCTCCGGAGGGCGGCGGGTTGCGGGGAGGCAGGGGTATCACGCCCGCCTTGACCAGCCAGCTCAGCAACTTTGCCCTGAGCTCGGCCAGCTCGGTCGGCTTGGTCAGCAGGTCGTCCATGCCGGCCACCCGGCAGCGCTGCTCTTCTTCGGCCAGCACGTTCGCCGTCCAGGCGATGATGGGGATGCGTCGCGCGCCGGTGTGCTGTTCGATGGCGCGGATGCTGCGCGCGAGCTCGTAGCCGTCCATCTCCGGCATATGGCAATCGGTGATGATCAGATCGAAGTGTTGGCTCTGCCACAGCGACAGGGCCTCGACCCCGTCCGCCGCCGCGTCCGCCCGCAGCCCCAGCAAAGCGAGTTGTTGCTTGAGCAGCATGCGGTTGAGCGGGTGGTCGTCCACTATCAGCAGCGCGAGGTGTTGCCCCGCGCCGCCCAGCGGGGTGAGATCCGGTTCGGGGTCGGGCACGCGTTGCTGTCCGGGGTCGGCGGGTAGCGCGACGTTCGCGACCGGCAGCTCGACGGTGAAGCTGAAGGTGGAGCCGATCCCGGCGCGGCTTTCCACGCCGAGCGTGCCGCCCATCAGTTCCGCCAGGCTGCGGCAGATCGCCAGCCCCAGCCCGGTGCCGCCGTACATGCGCGCGGTGTCGGCGCTGGCTTGTTGGTAGTCTTGGAACAGCCGGGCCTGCTGCTCTTGATCGATGCCCATGCCGCTGTCCCGGACGCTGAAACACACGGTGTCGTAACCCGCCCGGTGGGCCAGCCGTCGCGCGCGGAGCCGGACGGTTCCCCGCGCGGTGAATTTGATGGCGTTGCTGGTGAAGTTGTTGAGGATCTGCGACAGGCGCAGCGGGTCGAACAGGTGTATCGCGCCCAGCGCGGGGTCGACCTCCAGCTCCAGCCGGAGGTTCTTTTCCGAGGCCAGCTGGGCGTAGGTGCCGACCACGCTGTTGAGCAGCCCGGACAGGGTGGCGGCGCGCGGCGCGAGTTCCAGCTTGCCGGCTTCGATCTTGGACCAGTCGAGGATGTCGTTGACGATGCGCAGCAGGCTGTTGCCGGAGCTGCGCGCCGCGCCGAGCAGGTCGCGCTGGTCCGGGCCCAGGCGCGACAGGCCGAGCAGTTCCATCATGCCCAGCAGCCCGCCCAGCGGGGTGCGGATCTCGTGGCTCATGGTGGCCAGGAAGGAGTCTTTGGCGCGGTTGGCATAAATCAATTGGGCGGTGCGCTCTTCCACGCGCTGCGCCAGCAGCGACCGCTCTTCTTCCAGTTTGATGTTGGCTTTTACGAGCTCATCGGCGGTGTTGCTCAGTTGTTCCAGTGAGCGCTGGCGTTCGGTGATGTCGAGGAACACCGCCACATAATGCGTCACCCGGTGCTGATCATCATAAACCGCCGTGATGGTCATGGTCTTGGGATAGATATCGCCATTCTTGAGTTTGTCCCAAACCTCGCCCGACCATTTTCCCGTGTCGCGCAACGCGGCCCACATGGTTTGGTAAAAATCGGCATCGTGCCGCCCGGATTGGAACATGCGCGGATTGTGTCCGATCACTTCTTCCGCGCGATAACCGGTAATGTCCTGAAAGGCTTGATTGACGCGCAGGATGTTTGCGTTGGCATCGGTGATCAGGATGGCTTCCTGGGTTTCAAACGTGATCGCGGCGATGCGCAGCGCCTCTTCAGCCTGCTTGCGTGCGGTGATCTCGCGGCTTGATGCAAAGAGATAATACTGCCCATCTATCTCCGCACCCGTGGTGCTAATCTCGACATCGATCAGTGTGCCATCTTTGCGGCGGTGCTTGGTCTCGAACAAGGTACCGCCGCTCCGAACCAGATGTTTGAAGCGTTCCAGCAACTCTTCCTTCGACCATTGACCATCCCAATCGGCCACGTTCAGCCGCGACATTTCTTCCTGGGTGTAACCCAGCATGTGGCAGAAGGAGTCATTTGCCTCAACGATGTCGCCCTGAATGTCCATGACGTGCAGGCCGTCGAAAGTGGATTTCATCAGTGCCTGATGGCGCCGCACCAGGGCCTCGGCCTCCTGTTGGATCTGTTTGCGTTCGGTCAGGTCGCGCGCAAAGGCGATGAAACGCGGCTTGCGCACTCCCCGGCGCACCAGCTGAAGCACGATCTCCACGGGAACCTCGTGCCCGTCCTTGTGCCGGTGTGTGGTCTCGAAAGTGCTCGCGGCCGAACTCCCGTCCATCAGCGGCTGGAGCAATGCGCGGAAACCCTGTTCGGTGAATCCCGGCTTGATGTCCAGCGCGGTCATCCGCAACAACTCATCCTCGCGATAGCCCACCTGCCGCATGGCACCCTGGTTCACGTAAACGAAACGCAGGGAGTCGGGCTGAAAAATAAATACACCGTCCAGCGAGTAATCCAGCGTGGATTTAAATTGCGCCAGATCGGCTTCGCGTTCGCGCAATGCCGCCTCGGCCTGGTTGCGCTCCGCCTGCAAGGCATAATTGTCCAAGGCATAGTCGATATCCATCGCCATTTCCACCAGCAGGTTGCGCGCGGCTTCGTCGAAGGCGTTGGCTTCACCGGCATATAGCGTGAAGTTTCCAATGACCTTGCCCTTGCGGTGCAGCGGAAGCGAGGCTAATGCCCCCCAACCATGAAGCGCGCCATACGCGCGCCATGGTTCGGTGAGCGGATCGTTCTTAAAATCCTGGCACCAGATAGGCCGGTTCTCCCGAATGGTGGTTCCAACCGGCCCCCGCCCGGCAGGCTGGTCGGCGCTGGTCGAGATTTCGATGTTCTCCAGGTGTCCCTTGCCCTCACCGTATGCGGCTGACGGCTTGACCATGGCTTCATCCAGCAAGCCTATCCATGCCATCTTCATGCCGCCGAACTCCACCGCATCGCGGCAGATCTGCGGGAATAATTCTTCTTTGCTGGTGCAGCGCACGATGGCCTGGTTGCACTGGCTCAGTGCGGCGTAAAGATCGGTCATCCGCCGGATACGCGCTTCGTTCGCCTTGCGCCCGGTGATGTCGCGGGTGACCCCCAGCATCGCATTGATCTTGCCTTGCGCATCGCGCATCGGCACCTCGAAGGTTTCCAGCCAACGGCGGCCACCTTTGATCCCGATCACTTCAAATTCCAGATGGCCGGATTCGCCCGCGAACACGCACTGCATCAATTTAATAAATGCCTGCCGATGTTCCGGTGCGACGATTCCCAGCGCCTTTTGTCCGACGATCTGCACGGGTGTGTCCGCCTCCAGCATGCGCAGACCGGCCGGGTTCATCTGCAGCACGGTGCCGTCTGGCGCAACCAGTTTCACGCATTCCGGTTCAGCCTCGATGATGGCGCGCAACTGCTGTTCGCTTTGCTGCAAAGCCGTTTCGAACTTGTTGCGCCCCGCCTGCAGGACCACCGCCAACAAGTCGGTCAGCGCCAGCGAGAAATAAAACAGCCACAGCAGGGACAGTCCATGCTGGGGGTCTGCGGTATGAAACGGTCCCAGCCCGTCCCCGGTCGCCCATGTTGCGATGGACACGGGCAGCAACATCCCCAAGGAAGAGCCCACTACCCCGAAGCGCATGGCGGACCAGACGACGACGGGCAACAATATAAAAATCAGCGGCAGAGAATGGCCGTGTCCATCGTTGTTGGAGTAGAACACTTCCCAGCACATGATGAGCATGATCGAACACCAGGCCAGGAACTCTACCCGCAACCCCCACAGTTTTTTTAATTCGTCACGGGAAATATTGAGCAGCAGCGGGGCCGCCAGCAACACGCCGACGAAATCGCCGGCCCACCAGGTCAGCCATGCCATGCCGACATCCTGCACATTCAGCGCGCCGGCAAACAGCAGGCTGCTCACCCCGCCGCTGGCGCTGAGCAGCATCCCGAGCGCGGCGGCCACCACAAGCGACAGGATGTCATAGGCGCGATCCAGTACGCTATGGAACCCCATTCTGCGCAGCAACCATGAGGTCAGCAGCGGTGCCAGCGTATCACCCAGCGCGATGCCGGTATCCAGTAACGGGGAAAGATCGACGGAAAAGTTGGTGGCCAGCGCGCCCAGGAATATCCCTGGCCAGCAGCGATACCCCCAGCGCAACAAAGCCGCGACGGCAATGCCGGTGGGCAACCAGATCAAAGTGATGTGAGAGCCGATATAAGGAATCGCCAAACCCAGCCTGCCGCTGGCGAAATAAGCCAGTGCCACGAGCAACAGTTTCGTGGCAAATCGGGATTTGCCTTGATTGTCTGTATTTCCCGCTGACAAAAGTTTGGACATGGAAAACGTTATGGGTTATCAGAACACTGGGCTAACTACGCATGGATAGCATGATCGTTATTGTCGGCGCAGCATATTAGCCTTATCGGCCCGAAACAAGTTTTATTTAGGATGGGCCGTGAATAAGCGATCAAATGGCCGTCGCCGTCTTCAAGCGGGATTCTGGAGCTTTGGTTATACGCCGGTTAACAGGCTCTCAGGCCCGATCTTGCTGCCGCTGACCGCCACCACTTTGTGGCGGGACTGCCCGCCCTGTTTGAGTTCCACGTTGCGCAAGGGCACGGCGAATCGCCCGGCGATATAGCGCAGCAAAGCCTCGTTGGCTTTGCCCTCCACGGGTGGTGAGGCTAATTTTATTTTCAGCGCGTTGCCGTGCAGGCCGACGATCCCGGTGCGCTTCGCCCCCGGTTGTACATGCAGGGTGACGGTGAGCACGTCATCATGGACGCGGAACCAGGGATGAGGCATCAGAGTAAGCGCACCGCCAAACTTTCCAGCATCGCGACAGGCACGACCAGCATGAGTTGGCAGATGACCAGCAGGATCAGCGAGGAGAGATCGACGCTGCCCAGCAGCGGAACGACGCGCCGTATGGGTTGCAGGAAGCGATGCGTGACGGCCTGCAGCAAAGGGGCGAGCGGGGTGTAGGGGTTGACCCAGGACAGGATGGCTTGTGCCACCAGCGCGCTCATCAGCAGATACACGCTCATAGTCAGCAGCTTGACGACACTCCACGCCAGCAAGGCCAGCAACGGGAAATGCGCGTAGGGATAGCCTTGCAACCACAGCAGCAAGCCGAGATAGAGCAGCTCGACCAGCACGGCGAGCAACAGTGTCGCGCTATCCAATTGCCGTGCCGCAGGAATGTGGCGGCGTGCCGGCAGCACGATGAAATTGGTCAGCGACATCAACGCCTCGCCGAACGGGTTGCGCATCGGCGCGCGCAGCCATTGCAATAAAAAGCGGAACAGCAATATCCCGGCAAAGCCTTGCACGAGCACGTCGAGTAAAAATTGCAGCGTGGTGTTCAGCATCAGGCGTTACCCAGTTCGTCGCCCAGTTCGCGCGAGCGGGCCGCCGCCGCTTGTGCCGCAAGTGCGATGTGTCGCGCGACATGGTTGGCATCCAGGCTCAGCAAGGCGCGCTCGGTCGTGCCGTTCTTTGAGGTCACGCGCTGGCGCAACACGCTGATATCCTCGTGGCTGGTCGAAGCCAATTTGCTCGCGCCTATAAATGTTTCCAGGCTGAGCAAACGCGCATCCTCGATGCTGAAGCCCAGTTCGACCGCCGCTGCCTGCAGCGCCTCGATCAGATAGAACACATAGGCCGGGCCGCTGCCGGAAATGGCGGTGACCGCGTCCAGCATGGCTTCGTCCTCCAGCCACAGGATCTTGCCCACGGCGGACAGGATGCTTTGCGCTTGTTCGCGCTGCTTCGCGGTCACGCCGGGCAGCGCGAACAGGCCGGTCATGCCGCTGCGTATCAAAGCCGGGGTGTTGGGCATGGCGCGCACCACCGCTTGGGTGTTCGCCCAGCGGGCCAGGTCGCGACCGCATATCCCGGCCGCAATCGAAATGAGCAGTTGGCCGTTCAGCAGCGGGGCGAGTTGCAAGGCGACCGTGTGCAGTTGTTGCGGTTTCACCGCGAGCACGATGGTTGAACTGTCCGCGATGCCGGATGCCAAATCTTCAAAGGCGAGGACGGCAAATTCCTCGTGTATGCGCGCGCGGCTCTTCGCATCGATCTCGACCACGCTGATCCGGCTGGCACTATAACCCCGGCCTATCATCCCGCCTATCAATGCGGTCGCCATGTTGCCGCCGCCGATGAAGCAAATTTTCACAGTCATTTTGTCTGTCCTTAATAACACCACTCTTAACCACGGGGCACACCGGAACAACACACCGTGTATTCAGCCAATCCCGTGGTTGGAGGTTTCGTCACGTGTGGTTCGATTTCCAAAAATTGCCGTGCCGATGCGCACCATCGTCGCGCCCTCGGCGATAGCGGCCGGATAGTCGTGCGACATGCCCATGGACAGCGTGTCCAGTTGCAAGCCCTGTCGATTCAGCCGGTCGCGCAACACGCGCAACGCCGCGAAGGCCGGGCGTTGTGCGTCGCCCCCCGGGCCGGGCGCGGGAACCGCCATCAGCCCGCGCAATGTCAGGCGCGGTAGAGGAGCGATCTGCATCGCCAGCATACCCGCTTGTGCCGGGGTCACGCCGCTCTTGCTCGCCTCACCGCTGATGTTCACCTGCAGACAGATTTGTAGCGGCGGCAAATGTTCGGGTCGCTGCGCGGACAGCCTTTCGGCGACTTTCAGTCTGTCCACGCTGTGCACCCAGGCAAAATGTTCCGCGATGGCACGTGTCTTGTTGCTTTGTATCGGCCCGATGAAATGCCATTCCAGCGGCAGGTCTTCCAGCGCGGTCATTTTATCCAGCGCTTCCTGCGCATAATTTTCCGCAAAGCGATGTTGTCCTGCGTGGTAGGCTGCGCGTACCGCATCCGCCGGAAAACTCTTGCTGACCGCGAGTAACGTGATGTCGCGATCCGTTCGTCCGTGAGTGTCGGCGGAAGAGGCGATGGCGGCGCGCACGGCTTGCAAGTTGGAAGCGATTGTTGTCATAATCCTGCGGCTCGTCCTCAAATTACCCGGCTGATCGCCGTCTCACAAAACAGGGAAGATTATAATGGATATCACCGAGTTGCTCGCTTTTGGCGTGAAGAACAAAGCTTCCGACCTGCATCTTTCCTCTGGGCTGCCGCCGATGATACGGGTGCATGGCGATATGCGCCGCATCAACCTGCCCGCGATGGAGCACAAAGAAGTGCACGCCATGGTGTACGACATCATGAATGACGGCCAGCGCAAATTCTACGAGGAGAACAAGGAGGTCGATTTCTCGTTCGAGATTCCCAACCTCGCCCGTTTTCGCGTCAACGCCTTCGTGCAACAGCGCGGCGCGGCGGCGGTGATGCGCACTATCCCGTCCAAAGTGCTGACGCTGGAAGACCTCAAGGCACCGAAAATATTTACCGATATCGCCGACACCCCGCGCGGCTTGGTGCTGGTGACCGGCCCGACCGGATCGGGCAAATCGACCACGCTGGCGGCGATGGTCAATTACATCAACGAAAAAGAAATGGGTCATATTCTGACTGTCGAAGACCCGATCGAATTCGTCCATGAAAGTAAAAAATGCCTGATCAACCAGCGTGAGGTCGGCCCCCATACGCTGTCGTTCAACAACGCCTTGCGCTCCGCGTTGCGTGAAGATCCCGATGTGATCCTGGTGGGCGAGATGCGCGACCTGGAAACCATACGTCTGGCGATGACCGCTGCGGAAACCGGGCACCTGGTGTTCGGCACGCTGCACACCAGTTCGGCGGCCAAGACCATAGACCGTATCATCGACGTGTTCCCCGCCGATGAAAAGGAAATGGTGCGCGCGATGTTGTCAGAGTCGCTGCGCGCGGTGATCTCGCAGACCTTGCTGAAAACCAAAGACGGCTCGGGCCGGGTTGCGGCGCACGAGATCATGATTTGTACGCCCGCGATCCGTAACCTGATCCGCGAAGCCAAAGTGCCGCAGATGTATTCCTCGATACAAACCGGCCAGGGCATGGGCATGCAAACGCTGGACCAATGTCTGAGCACCCTGGTGAAAAGTGGTGCGGTCTCGTCGGCGGAAGCTCGTGGCAAGGCGATGAACAAAGACATGTTTCCCGCCTGATCACGACTCGTTACGTTAGGAGATCATCATGGAAAGAGATCAGGCCACCGAGTTGATCCACAATTTATTGCGTGGCATGCTGAGCCGGAAAGCGTCCGACTTGTTCATCACGTCGGGTTTTCCGCCGGCCTTCAAGGTCGATGGGAAAATGACCCCCGTGTCCAGCCAGTTGCTGACCGCCCAGCATACGCAGGAACTGGCGCGCAGCCTGATGAATGACAGGCAGGCGGCCGAGTTCGAAACGGCGCACGAGTGCAACTTCGCCATCAATCCGCCGGGTATCGGCCGTTTCCGCGTCAACGTGTTCATGCAGCAGCAGCGTGTGGGCATGGTGCTGCGTACCATCACCACCAAGATTCCGGAGCTGGACCAGCTGGGCATGCCGGAAGTGCTGAAAGACATCGTGATGACCAAGCGCGGGCTGGTGATCGTGGTCGGCGCGACGGGTTCGGGTAAATCCACGACGCTGGCGGCCATGCTGGGGCATCGCAATCAAAACAGCTTCGGGCACATCATCACGATCGAGGATCCGGTGGAGTATGTGCACGAGCACAAGAATTGCATCGTCACGCACCGCGAAGTGGGGGTGGATACCGACTCCTGGCAGGCCGCCCTGAAGAACACGCTGCGCCAGGCCCCCGATGTGATCCTGATCGGCGAGATCCGCGACCGCGAGACGATGGAATATGCGGTGGCCTTCGCCGAAACCGGCCACTTGTGCATGGCGACCTTGCACGCCAACAGCGCAAACCAGGCACTGGACCGCATCATCAACTTCTTCCCGGAAGACCGTCGCGAACAATTGTTGATGGACCTGTCGCTCAATACCAAGGCACTCATCTCGCAGCGTCTGATTCCCAACCGCGACGGGGAGGGCCGCGTGCCCGCGATGGAGATCCTGCTGAATTCGCCGCTGATCTCCGACCTGATCTTTAAGGGAGAGGTGCACTCGATCAAGGGGGTGATGAGCAAATCGCGCGAATTGGGCATGCAAACGTTCGACCAGTCTCTGTTCGATCTTTATGAGGAGGGCAAGATCGCTTACGAGGAAGCGTTGAAGAATGCCGACTCGGTGAATGACCTGCGTTTGCGCATCAAACTGGAAAGCAAGAGCAATCAGGATCGCAACGTGCTGAGCGGCACCGAGCACCTGAGGATGACCTAAACCTATCATGCAAGCCGCCCTGCCAAAAAACGAGGTCGCACGCCTCGACGCACTCAGCACATACCGGATTATGGATACCCTGCCGGAACAGGCGTATGACGACATCACCCAGCTGGCGGCCCATATTTGTAAAACCCCGATCGCGCTGGTTTCCCTGGTCGACATGTCACGCCAATGGTTCAAATCCAAAGTCGGTCTGGCCGTGGGCGAGACCCCCCGTGGAGATGCTTTTTGCGCGCACGCGCTGTTGCAACCCGAAGAGATATTGATGGTCGGCGACACGTTCAACGATGCGCGTTTTGCCGATAACCGCCTGGTCGTGGGGGCGCCTTACATACGCTTTTACGCGGGCGTGCCGCTGGTGACCAAGACAGGAGAGGCGTTGGGTACGTTGTGCGTGATCGATACCCAGCCCCGTGAGCTGGATGTGGCGACGAAGTCCGCATTATGCAGCCTGGCGCGCCAGGTGATGGCGCAATTGGAGTTGCGCAAAATGCTGTTTGAGGTGCAACGGACCGAACAGGAATTGAACCGGCTGAACCTTGAGTTGACCGCACAAACGCTGACCGACCCGCTCACCCGGCTGAACAACCGGCGCGCCCTGGCACGCAACCTGGTTGCGGAATGGGAGCGCGCCTTCCGTTATTCCCAGCCGTTGAGCCTGTTGATGCTGGACGTGGATGAATTCAAATCTTATAACGATGAATTCGGGCATCCGGCAGGGGACGGTGTTTTGCAGCAGCTTGCCGAAATCATCGCGCGCGAAGCCCGCCAGCCGGATTTCGTGGCGCGTTACGGGGGCGAGGAATTTGTCATCGTGCTGCCCGAAACCGACAGCGAAGGCGCGTTGAAGATCGCCGAGCGCATCCGCTATAAGATCGAACGGGCGAGCTGGCCGCATCGGCCCGTCACCATCAGCATAGGGCAGGCCTGCTACGGCAGCCAGGCGGATGCCGATACCTTGTTGGCGCAGGCGGATCAGGCCCTGTACCTCGCCAAACAAGCGGGGCGCAATTGCGTCATGGCTTTTATTTAGCGGCGGACTCTTTGCGGTTGCTGCCCGATACCATCTTGTATTGCAGCAAACGGCATTCGATCGCGCCGTTGAACAACGGTGTGCGCCGCGAGGGCGACAAGCGCATCAACTTCAAAATGGCCTTGTCGGCTGTGAACAGATAAGCCGTCCAGCCGCCGAAGTTCCGCTTCAACGCATCGCCCAGCTTCGGATACAAGGCCGCCAGTTCGTCCAGCTCGCCCATGCGTTCGCCATAAGGCAGGTTGGCCACCAGTATGCCTGCCGGCGCGGGCGCGGCGATCTCCAACACGTTGGCCTGCTTGAGTTCCACGCATTCGTCCAGGCCCGCATCTTGCAAATTGCGCAATGCGGTCTTCAGCGCGTCACCATACAGATCGCTGCCGTAGATTTCCAGTGGCCTGGGCGGCAATTGCGCGGCGATGGCTTGTGCTCGCATCGCATGCCATGTTGGTGCATCGAAATTATTCAGGTTCTCGAACGCGAAACGGCGCGCGATACCGGGCTGGATATTGAGCGACATTTGCGCCGCCTCGATCAAAAACGTGCCGCTGCCGCACATCGGGTCGAGCAAAGGCGTGCCGGGTTGCCAGCCGGTCAATCGCAAGATGCCCGCCGCCAGGTTTTCGCGTATCGGCGCGATATTGGTGTGTGACCGCACGCCGCGCTTGAACAGGGCATCGCCGGACGTGTCCAGATACAGCATCATCCGGTCGTCCTCGATGAAGGCGTGTATGCGTGTGTCCGGCTCCAGGGTGTCTACACTGGGGCGCTCATTGCAGTGGTCGCGGAAGCGGTCGCACACCGCGTCTTTGATGAGCAGCGTGATGAACTCCAAACTCTTCAGCGGGCAGCGTATCGCCGTGACATGCACTCGTATGGTGTTGGAGACATCGAACCAGTCTTGCCATTGCAGCTTGAACGCCGCCTGATACACGTCCTGTTCGCTGCGGTAAGTGGATGAGGAGACGCGCCACAAGATGCGGCTGGCGACGCGGTTCTCCAGATTGGCGCGGTAGCACAATGCCCAGTCACCGGAGAAGTGCACGCCACCCTCGGTGCTTTTGACGTGCTGCGAGCCCATTGCCTCGAGATCGCTGTGGAGGATGGCTTCGAGGCCGCGTGGGCAGGGGGCAAAAAAATCAGGCATAGATGAGACTCGAATTAAAACGGTTTAACCGTGACCAGAATGACGATGGCGATGAGAATGATTACCGGCACTTCGTTGAACCAGCGGTAGAAAATATGGCTGCGCGTGTTCTGGTCGGCGGCGAACTGCCTCACCAGTTTGCCGCAGTAATGGTGATAGCCAAACAGCAAGATCACCAGGAGCAGTTTTGCATGCAGCCAGCCGCCGCTGAAGCCGAAGCCCAGCCACAGCCATATTCCCGAGGCCACCACCAGCCACGAAATCGGCGTGATGAAGCGATACAACTTCCTCTCCATCAGCTTGAGACGCGCGATCTCGGCGGGCTCGGTCGCCATCGCGTGGTTGACGAACAGGCGCGGCAAATAGAACAGGCCGGCGAACCAGCTGACGACGACGACGATATGAAACGCTTTAAGCCACAACATACGAATTCCTTATTGGGAGAGCCTGCGCCGGAACAACACCAGTGCCACATAGAACCCGAACAGCGCGTAGCCTAGCAACACCGCGATATGAAACGTCAAGTGCGCGGGGACGGTGTCGGTCAGCAACGGTCTGGCGAGATCGATCGCGTGCGTGAGCGGCAACCATGACGACACGCTTTGCAACCATACCGGCAATTGCGAGACCGGGAAAAACACGCCGCATAATATCACCATAGGCGTGATGACCAGCGTGAAGTAGTACATGAAAAAGTCATAGCCGGGTGCGAGCGCCGTCATGATCAGCCCCAGCGCGGCGAAGCACAGCCCGACCAGAAAGGTGAGCGGAATGATCCATAGCGAGAGCGGCGAATGCGTCAGACCCATCACCCAGACCACCGCCAGCACGGCCATTCCCGACAGCAGGCTTTTGCTCGCCGCCCATACCATCTCCGAGAACACGATGTCGTCCAGTGTGATGGGGGTGTTGAGTATCGCCTCCCAGGTGCGCTGCTCATGCATGCGCGCGAAGCTTGAATACAGGGCCTCGAAACTCGCCGAATTCATGGTGCTGTAGCACACCGTCCCGGCGGCCAGAAAGGTGATGTAGGGGACGCCGCCTATCTGCGGCAGCATGCCGCCCAGGCCATAGCCCAAGCCCAGCATGTAGATCACCGGGTCGGCCAGATGGCCGAGGATGGATGAGCCCGCCATCTTTTTCCACACCATGAAATTACGCCGCCAGATGGGGATGAAGCGGCGGCTGAATTGCGGCAGAGCCCAGTGTAGTTTCTTCATTTTCTGCGGTCCTGTTTCACTGCGGCGATAGCATCTGCGGGGCTGACCACGCCGGCCCCGCGCGCATAGACGCAGCCTTTTGAAGTCCCTTCGGCAACGATGCGTTCGGCCCGGCTGAAAGTGTGCTTCATATAGAAATATTTCGCATCGCGATGCGTCACCTCCAGCTTCACATCGTAGCGTTCGAACAAGCCCAGCGGTCTTTTGTAGACCATGCTGTGTTCGGCGATGACCGGTATCCAGCCGCGCCTGAACATGGCTCTCATCAATCCGGAGCGGATGAAAAGATCGATGCGGTTGAGATCACAGATGGTCAGGTAGCGACCGTTGTTCATGTGGAGATTGATGTCCAGGTCGTTCGGCAGCACGCGCAAGCTGAGATCGCTGACAAAATTCCCTTCTTCAAGCCGCTCGCGGAACAGCGACAGGATGGACACATAGAGCATGCGCAAGATCAGGTTCATTCGCGCATCTCCCGTCCGGTCAGTTTCAGAAACACATCTTCCAGGTTGGCCGGCCTATGCAAGTAACGCAACTCGCTCTGAGATTGCAGATGCGCGACCAAAGGCTGGGCGTCTTGCATATAGCAGAACACCGATTCACCGCTGATCTCGTAGCGGTGCGCGTATTGAGCCGCATGGCTTTGCGCCCACCTGGCGGCGTGTTCGCCGAACACCTCCACCACCTGGGGTTCGATGTTCTGATCTATCAGCTCGCGCGGTGAGCCGGTGCTGATCAGCTTGCCGTTGTCCATGACAGCCAGGCGGTGGCACAGGCGTTCGGCTTCTTCCATGAAGTGCGTGGTGAGCAGCAGCGTCTTGCCCTGCGCGGTGAGTTCGCGCAGGCGTTGCCAGATCAGATGCCGCGCTTGCGGGTCGAGCCCGGTGGTGGGCTCATCGAGAAAAATGATGTCCGGGTCGTTCACCAGCGCGCGCGCCAGTGTCAGGCGACGCTTCATGCCGCCGGACAATGTCGGGACTTTGGCATCGCGCTTGCTTGTCAGGTTGGCGAACGCCAGCAGTTCGGGGATGCGCGCCTCAATCTGCGCGTCGCTCATGCCGAAGTAGCGGCCGTAGACCAGCAGATTCTCGGTCACGGTGAAATCGGGATCGAGATTGTCGAACTGCGGCACGACACCCACACGCAGCCGCGCGACACGGGCATCCTGCGGCACGGCATGATCGAGCAGATGCAGTTCGCCGCTGTCGGGTGCGACCAGCCCCAGCAGCAAACGCAGCGTGGTGGTCTTGCCCGCGCCGTTGGGACCCAGCAAGCCAAAGCATTCGCCGCGCTGGATGGATAGATCGAGGCCGTCGACCACGCGCTGTCCGGCATAGGACTTGTGCAATCCCGCCGCGCGAATGATTGCGTTCATAGCTCGACCCCGGTGAAATGTCGCCGCACGATGTCGCGCAACTGGGTGAGCCGCCCGTGAAAAAAATGCCCGGCTTCCGGAAGAACGACTATGGGAAGTTGTTGCGGGCGCGCCCAATCCAGGGCATCCGCCAGCGGCACGACTTCGTCATGCTCGCCGTGGATGATCAGCGTATCGGCTTGAACCAGCGGCATCGCAAAGCGGCCGACGGCGGGCGCGGCCAGCACCAGATGCTGGGGATGCAGATGCAGTGCGGCACGCGCGGCGACATAGCCGCCGAAAGAAAATCCAGAGAGCAACAACGGCAGCGCTGCGCCGAACTGCTCCTGCGCGTAACGTGCTACGGCGATCATATCCTGCTCTTCACCCTCGCCGCCGGTGAACTCGCCCGCGCTCGCGCCCACACCGCGAAAGTTGAAACGCAACGCCACGCAACCCAGCTCGGCGAAGGTCTTGGCCAGCGTGACCGCCACCTTGTTCTCCATCGTTCCGCCCATCGTCGGCAACGGATGCGCCACCACCGCGATAGCGCGAGCTATCTCGTCAGGCACATGCGCGATGCCTCCAAGATTTCCGGCAGCGCCCGTGATGGAAAATTTTTTCAGTGTGGACATTAAAGTTTGGTATCTGCAATCCGGAGGGATAAGAAAGATTGATAGGGGTGAATGACTGTTTTCGACACAAAGTAATCCAGCGAACTTGAGGAAATAATTACTTCTTCATGAATTGCGTGCAAATAACGCTCAATTGATTCTAGAGGCAATGCATGCGCACAAAAGCGAATCAACTGGGGGCGGTCAGTATATCCGAATCTTTTTCCCTCACAGAACGGCCTGCGCAAGTAGCGCTCCACGCCAGAGGGCAGTCTGCATGCGAAAGAAAATTAAGATATTTAGGGTGCAAAGCCCAGAACCGCATAAAATCGAAAATCCAAAACTTAATTTCTAATCGTAAGATGATGGCGGGAAATATTGCTCGCTGCAAATTTCAATTTAGACTGTACGTATGCAACAACATACCAGAACGGAGAGATCAATGTTAAGCGATAATGATATGAAATGTGATGGCTCATGTGCAGACCGTTCCGAATTCTCTATCGTCATGGCATTTCAACCAGTGGTAGATATTCCTTCACGGCGTATCTACGCCTACGAGGCGTTAGTTCGCGGAGCCGAGGGCCAGTCTGCGGCTTTCGTCTTAGCTCAAGTCACAGAGACTATTGATCCGGCCACTTTTATCCGTGAATCAAGCGGCATATTTCACCCGTGGATCCTGGAAGTATTTTTTGACGCGTTCCGGTGATTTTTCCAGCA
>JABEVF010000110.1 GCA_013043965.1 Gallionella sp.
GTGGATGCTCGGCGCAGAGGATGGGAATTTACCGCATCCCGATTCCACCGAAGAC
Source organism: Gallionella sp. (assembly GCA_013043965.1). Taxonomy (GTDB): domain Bacteria; phylum Pseudomonadota; class Gammaproteobacteria; order Burkholderiales; family Gallionellaceae; genus Gallionella. The sequence continues at coordinate 56 of JABEVF010000110.1, forward strand.
GAGGAACGCCGCCTGTTCTATGTGGGCATGACGCGCGCCAGAGATCGTCTTGAGATTAGCAGCTCGATTGAGGACGGGCTGGCTTCGAGGTTTATGATGGAGGCGGGGCTTTTTTGAAACGCCGCGCCCATGACAAGGATTCGATGGTCGAGGTTGAGCGTTGCCTTGCCGTGTTCTTGGGTATCGCCAAGTGAATTTTAGTGAAAAACGAACGGTGAAATTGTACCGGGAACCATAACATTGCCGACTCGGCAAGCTTATGCTTCGTACGCCAAACTCCTGGCCAATTTGGTTCACCGTCTTGATGCCACGGATCGCTTCAAGTGCGACCTTGGCCTTGAACTCGCCCGTAAAATTCTTGCGCTTCGTTTCACTCATTTCCTGCTCCTTGTTGCAGCAGGTTACCACCTTAATTTATTGTCTGAAAATCGGGGTCCATAGCGCTTTCCCGCTAACGCCCCCACCCCCCCAGCGGCCAAGTGAAGCAAAGGCATGGCCGCACCCGTCCGCACTGCCACCCCTTGCCTTGGGTAAACCTGCATCCCCGCGCACCGTCCACTGGCTTGCGCCCTGCATCGCCAGCTGGTTCGCGCAGAGACGGGCAAGGCGAGGCAATGCTTATTCGGTCGGCTACGCCGATTTTTTCTCCGCACGCCTACCCAAATTCTTCGATGCCATTGCCCAAACGCATGAGCGCCCCTATTCATCCAATCTAGCAGTAAAATGCCGCGCCCTTGCATCGTTCATCACTCGGAAAGCATCTCCTTACAATGGCCAACCCGAATCTCTCTTCCTTCATCTGGTCTGTTGCCGATCTGCTGCGCGGTGACTACAAGCAATCCGAATATGGCAAGGTCATTCTCCCGTTCACCGTGCTGCGCCGCCTTGACTGCGTGCTGGAAGCCACCAAGCCCGCCGTGCTGGCCGAAAAGGAAAAACGCGAAAAAGCCGGGCTGAATCCCGAACCCTTTTTGCTAAAAACATCCGGCCAACTCTTCTACAACACCTCGCCGCTCGACCTGAAAAAGCTCATGGGTGACCAGGATCATATCGGCGAAAACCTGCGCGCCTACATGCAGGCCTTCTCGCCCGAAGTGCGCGACATCTTCGAGAGCTTCGAGTTTCACACGCAGATCGACAAGCTGGCCAAGTCCGGCTTGCTCTATATGGTCACAGAGAAGTTCGCCAACATCGACCTTCACCCCGATGCCGTCAGCAATGCGGAAATGGGCACTGTGTTCGAGGAGCTGATCCGCAAGTTTGCCGAGTTGTCCAATGAGACTGCCGGTGAACATTTCACCCCGCGCGACGCCATCCGCCTCATGGTGAATCTCCTCTTCATCGAGGACGACGCCGCGCTAACCAAACCCGGCGTGGTGCGCTCGCTGTACGACCCCACGGCAGGCACCGGCGGCATGTTGAGCGTGGCGGGTGAGCATCTTGCCAGCCTCAACCCCGATGCGCGTCTCGTCATGTACGGGCAGGAACTGAACCCCGAGTCCTACGCCATCTGCAAGGCCGACATGCTCATCAAGGGGCAGGACATCGCCAACATCATCTTCGGCAACACCCTCTCTGCCGACGGCCTGCTCGGCAAACTGTTCGACTACATGCTGTCCAATCCGCCCTTCGGCGTGGAGTGGAAGAAAATCGAAGCCATCATCCGCAAGGAATTCGAACAACAAGGATTTAACGGTCGCTTCGGCCCCGGCCTGCCGCGCGTCAGCGACGGTTCGTTGCTGTTTCTGCTTCACCTCGTTGCCAAGATGCGCCCCGCCGTGGATGGCGGTAGCCGCTTCGGCATCGTGCTCAACGGCTCTCCCCTGTTCACCGGCGGCGCGGGTTCTGGCGAGAGCGAGATTCGCCGCTACATGCTGGAAAACGATCTGGTCGAAGCCATCATCGGACTGCCCACCGACATGTTCTACAACACCGGCATCAGCACCTATGTCTGGATCGTCAGCAACCGCAAGCCCGCCGCACGCAAGGGTAAGCTGCAATTGATCGACGCCAGCAGCTTCTGGCAAAAGATGCGCAAGAGCCTCGGCAGCAAGCGCAAAGAACTCAGCCCGGAACACATCGACGACATCACCCGCTTGTTCGGCCACTTCGAGGAATCCACCCGTGACGGTGTGCCGATCAGCCGAATTTTCAAGAATGAGGATTTCGGCTACCGCACCATCACCGTCGAACGTCCCGAACGTGATGCGGCGGGCAACATCGTGCTGGCCACCAAGGGCAAAGGCAAGGGCAAGCCGATGCCGGATGCCGCCCTGCGCGATACCGAGAACGTGCCGCTCGCGGAAGACGTGGAAACCTACTTCAAACGCGAAGTGCTGCCCCATGCGCCGGATGCGTGGATCGACCACGACAAAACCAAAGTGGGTTATGAAATTCCGTTCAACCGCCACTTCTACGTGTTCCAGCCGCCGCGCCCACTGGCGGCGATTGATGCGGAGTTGAAACAATGCACAGATCGGATTTTGACCATGATCGCAGGACTGTCGGCATGAGCTTAGCCATGTATAATTCGCCCAACAATACCCCCCAAGCCTATCAGCCAGATCATCGGCATGACGCTCAAACCGGGGGGTTACTCGTTTGTGGGGTTGATAATCCGCCCATTCTGCGTATAATTCGCTCCAACACACCCGCCATGCCTCTCTACGATGCACACTTTGGTGGGTTTTTTGCGTCTGGGGTTTGTAAATGACCAAGTTTGATAAGCCATCCCTCGCACCAGACGAGCACATCGGCAAGCTGAAAGATCGCGGACTCAACATCCCTGACGAATCTCGCGCCCGCCGTTACCTTGCCAACATCAGCTATTTCCGCCTCTCGGCATATACTCGCCCGCTCTACGTTCCGAATGAAACACCTCATCGCTTCCTGCATGGAACGAGCTTTGATGATGTACTCATGCTCTACGTCTTTGACCGCGAACTACGCCTATTGCTGCTGGATGCCATTGAACGGCTGGAAGTCGCTTTACGTGCGCAACTCACCAACACCTTGGCAGAACGCTACGGTTCACACGGTTATCTTAACCCCGCGATTTTTGACACCCGCTACAACCACGCTTGGCTCATCGACAAGCTGAAAGAGGAAGCGCAGGCACGGGATGTTGAACTGTTTCTTGCGCACTACCGCGAAAAATACACCGCTGCACCATTGCAACCGCCGATCTGGATGGCGATGGAGCTGCTGACCTTCAAGGCCGTCTCCAACCTGTTTGCCAACTTGCGCGATGAAACCGATACCAAGCGAATCAGCCAGCATTTCGGCTGGCATCACACCGTGCTGAAGTCGTGGTTTCGCAGTCTGTCAGACTTGCGCAATCTTTGCGCTCATCACATGCGCGTGTGGAATCGGGAATTTGGCAGTCGCCCCGTCATGCCTAAAAAGTCGCCCAAAAGTTGGCCTCAAGTGCCGGAACAAATTGCCAGTGGCGCACATTTGAATGCACAGCAAGCCATCAATCCGCAACGCCGTCTTTACATGCAGCTCGTGGTGATCGTAACGCTCATGCAAGTGGTCAACCCCGAAAGCCGTTGGGCTGAAAGGCTTGTTCGTTTGCTTGATGCTCATCCGCAGGTCTCGCGCACGCACATGGGTTTCCCTCCCGGATGGGAGCAAGAGGCCATTTGGCGAAACGCTGTGCAAGCTGCACGTGGAGTAACAGCATGAGCCTGCCGCGCTACCCGAGCTACAAGGACAGCGGTGTGGAGTGGCTGGGGGAAGTGCCGGGGCATTGGGTCGTAACCGCATTGAAGCGCGGCTTTGATGTCACTCTCGGCAAGATGCTTCAGCCCGAATCAAGCAGCCCAGACGATGAACTCTTGCCATACCTGAGAGCTGCGAACATTCAGTGGGGCGGAGTTGACACGACTGACATCAAGCAAATGTGGTTGTCCAAGCGTGATCGTGCTCAGTTGCGTTTGGAAAGTGGTGATTTGCTGGTGAGTGAAGGCGGCGATGTAGGCCGCTCATGTCTTTGGGAGGCAGAACTCGACAATTGCTATTTCCAGAACTCCGTGAACAGGGTTCGTGCGCGCAATGGGCAATCGAATCGGTATCTTTACTATTGGATGTCCACGATCAAGGACAAGGGTTACATCGACGTTCTCTGCAACAAATCGACCATCGCGCACTTCACAGCGGAGAAGGTCGCGGCAGTGCCGGTTCCCCTTCCAACACCCGCCGAGCAAACCAAAATCGCCGCCTTCCTCGACCGCGAGACGGCGAAGATTGATGCGCTGGTGGCAGAGCAGCGGCGGCTGATGGAACTGCTGAAAGAAAAACGCCAAGCCGTCATCTCCCACGCCGTCACCCAAGGTCTCAACCCCCACGCCCCCATGAAACCGTCTGGCATCGAATGGCTGGGGGAGGTGCCGGCGTATTGGAGCATCGAGCCGTTCAAACGCCAAATTGAACGCAACGATGGGGGCGTTTGGGGTGACGACCCTGATGGCATAAGTGATACCTTTGTTCTGCGCTCGACTGAGCAGACTGCTGATGGGCATTGGAAAATTGATGATCCCGCACCCCGGAAACTGAGCGAATCAGAAATCAATGGTTCCCTGCTGGCTGAAGATGATTTACTTTTGACTAAATCTAGCGGCAGCTCACTCCACATTGGAAAAACAACTCTCGTTACTGCTGAAATCGCGGCGATACGCTGCTGTTATTCAAACTTCATGCAGCGAATCCGAATGAAGTCAACGTTCTTGCCGAAGCTCGCTTGGCATGTCATGAACAATGATTTGGCGCGGCTTCAGTTTGATTTGCTCTCCAACTCATCAACCGGCCTTGCGAACCTCAACGCAACGATGGTTGGACAAATTGTTGTGCCAGTCCCACCCCTCCCCGAGCAAATCCAAATCGCCGCCTTCCTCGACCGCGAGACGGCGAAGTTCGACACCCTCACCACCGAAGCCCAGCGCGCCATCGACCTGCTGCAAGAACGCCGCACCGCGCTGATCTCCGCCGCCGTCACCGGCCAGATTGACGTTCGTGTGCTTGCGCCAGCATGATAAGATGTTATAACATTGTTAAAACACTTATAAGGAGATTGAAATGCGCACCAGTTTAAGAAAAGTCGGCAATTCGCGCGGAGTGATTATCCCCGCAGCGCTGTTATCGGCGTGCGAAATGGCCGATGAGGTGGATATTCGTCTGGAAGGCAAAAGCCTAGTGATTGTGCCGGTACATGCGCCGCGTGCCGGGTGGTTTGCAGGCTATAAACCGGAATCTGACGTTGAACCCTTGGCTGCCCTGCCAGTGGACGACTCGACCGAGGAGTGGGTGTGGTAGCGCGCGGTGAGGTGTACTGGGTCAATCTTGACCCGACCATAGGCACTGAAATCAATAAGACGCGACCTGCTCTGATCGTGTCGCCGGATGATCTTAATGCGGCATTGCCGCGCGTCATCATTGCCCCGATAACCAGTAAAGGTCAGCCGCTGGGCTGTCGTCCTGAAGTTAAATTTGCAGGAAAAAAAGCGCGCATTTTGCTCGATCAAATTCGCTCGGTAGATAAGCGCCGCCTGACCGGGAAAATGGGTGAGATCGAATTGTCGGCATGGCATCCGGTATTGCTGGAAATGCTGAGTTAGGGAGCACCATGAGTCTGCACAAAGAAATTAGCTTCGAGACCGAAATTTGCGAACACCTCGCCGACCACGGCTGGCTCTATAGCGACGGCGATGCAGCGAACTACGACCGCGCACGGGCGCTGTTCCCGGCGGATGTGCTGGCTTGGGTACAAGCCACGCAGCCGCAAGCATGGGAAACGCTGACCAAGAACCACGGCGCGCAGGCCGGTGAAACCCTGCTGACCCGCTTGCGCGATCAGCTCGACCAGCGCGGCACGCTGGATGTGTTGCGCCACGGCATTGAACTGCTCGGCCTCAAAGCGCCGCTGAAGCTGGCCGAATTCAAACCGGCGCTGGCGATCAACCCCGACATCCTCGCCCGCCATGCCGCCAACCGGCTGCGCGTGGTGCGGCAGTTGCGCTATTCGCTACACAACGAGAACAGTCTCGACCTCGGCCTGTTCCTCAACGGGCTGCCGGTCGCCACTGCGGAGCTGAAGACCGACTTCACCCAGAGCATCAATGATGCGATTGACCAATACCGCTTTGATCGCAACCCCAAGCCCAAGGGGCAGGCCGCCGAGCCGTTGCTGTCTTTTCCCAACGGGGCGCTGGTGCATTTTGCGGTAAGCAACAGCGAAGTCCACATGGTGACCAAGCTGGCTGGCCCGGCCACGGTGTTTTTGCCCTTTAACCTCGGCGACGATGGCGCGGCAGGCAATCCGGTGAACCCGCAAGGTGGGCATCGCACGGCTTATTTGTGGGAGCAGGTGTGGGCGCGTGAAAGTTGGCTGGAAATCTTGGGGCGCTATCTCATCGCTCAGCGCGACAAAAAAAAGCAGATTCAGTCGGTGATTTTTCCCCGTTACCATCAACTCGATGTGACGCGCGAACTCCAGAAAGCCGTGCTTCATGACGGGGCGGGCGGAAAGTATCTGGTGCAACATTCAGCCGGATCGGGCAAGACGAATTCCATCGCGTGGACGGCGCACTTCCTCGCCGAGCTGCATGATGCGCAGCACAATAAAATTTTTGACACCGTGCTGGTGGTCTCCGACCGCAACGTCATCGACGCGCAGCTTCAGGAAGCGCTGTTCGACTTTCAGCGCACCAGCGGTGTGGTCGCCACCATCACCAATCAGGACGGCAGCAAGAGCGGCAAGCTGGCCGAGGCACTCTCCGGCGACAAGAAGATTGTGGTCTGCACTATTCAGACTTTTCCCTTTGCGCTGGAAGCCGTGCGCAATCTGTCAGCCACGCAGGGCAAACGCTTCGCGGTGATCGCCGATGAAGCGCACAGCTCGCAGACCGGCGAAGCCGCATCCAAGCTCAAGGCGCTGCTGAGTCCCGAAGAGCTAGAAGAGTTAAACGACGGCGGCGAAGTCAGCACCGAAGACATCCTCGCGGCGCAGATGGCTACGCGAGCCGACGATGGCGGCATCACGTTCGTTGCGTTTACCGCAACCCCGAAGAACAAGACGCTGGAGATTTTCGGCACGCGCCCTGATCCATCGCGCAAACCGGCACCGGACAACGTGCCACACCCGTTCCACGTCTATTCCATGCGTCAGGCCATCGAGGAGAAGTTTATCCTCGACGTGCTGAAAAACTACACGCCCTACAAGTTGGCGTTCAAGCTAGCGCATGAAGGCAAAGAGTTGGACAACAAGGAAGTAGAACGCAGCGCGGCGCTGAAGCGGATCATGGGCTGGGTAAAGCTCCATCCCTACAACATCGCGCAGAAAATCGAAATCGTGGTGGAACACTTCCGCACCTACGTTGCTCCGCTACTCAACGGGCAAGCCAAGGCGATGGTGGTGGTCGGCAGTCGTCTGGAGGCCGTGCGCTGGCAACTGGCTATCGAGAAATACATCAAGGAACACGGCTACAAGATCGGCACGCTGGTCGCCTTCTCCGGCGAAGTGAACGACAAGGAATCCGGCCCCGATGGTTTCACCGAGAACAGCCCTGCGCTGAACCCCAACCTGAAAGGCCGCGACATCCGCGAAGCCTTCAAGGGCGACGAATATCAAATCCTGCTGGTGGCAAACAAATTCCAGACCGGCTTCGATCAGCCGCTGCTGTGCGGTATGTATGTGGACAAGCGGCTGGCGGGTATTCAGGCGGTGCAAACCCTGTCGCGTCTGAACCGCGCCTACCCCGGCAAGGACACGACCTACGTGCTGGATTTTGTGAACGATCCCGAGGAGGTGCTGGCCTCCTTCAAGGCATATCACACCACGGCGGAACTCTCGACGACGACCGACCCGAATCTCGTCTTCAACCTGCGCGCCAAACTGGATGCCGCCGGACACTACGACGACTTCGAGGTGGATCGCGTGGTGGCCGTGGAGCTAAACCCGCACGCCAAACAAAGCGAGCTGGTCGCCGCGCTGGAGCCGGTGCAGGATCGCGTACTGAAGCGCTACAAGGCTGCACAGGCCGCATTGAAGGTTGCGCAAGCCAAAGAGGACGAAGCCGCAACCAAGGCGGCACAGGACGAGCTGAACGCCCTGATCCTGTTCAAGAGCGACATGGGCGCATTCATCCGGCTCTATACCTTCCTCTCGCAAATCTTCGACTACGGCAACACCGCCATCGAAAAGCGCGCCATCTTCTACAAACGCCTGCTGCCGCTACTGGAATTTGGCCGCGAGCGTGAAGGCATCGACCTCTCGAAAGTGGTGCTGACGCATCACGACCTGAAGAACAAGGGTAAGCACGCGATGCCCTTGGGCGAAGGTGAAACACCCAAGATCGACCCCATCACCGAAGCGGGCAGCGGCAGTGTGCAGGAGAAAGAAAAAGCCTGGCTGAACCAGATCATCGAAAAGGTGAACAGCCTTTTTGACGGCGAGCTCACCGACCAGGACAAACTGGTCTATGTGAACAACGTCATCAAGGGCAAGCTGCTGGAGTCGGCCAAGCTGATGCAGCAAGCGACCAACAACACCAAAGAACAATTCGCCAACTCACCCGACCTGAAAACAGAACTGATGAACGCCATCATGGGCGCGCTGGATGCACACACACTAATGAGCACGCAGGCGCTGAATTCTGCTGCGATACAGGGCGGGATGAAAGACATCCTGCTCAACAACGCCGGACTTTACGAGACACTGCGCGCGCAGGCGGCTGCGTAAAGGAGGATTTTTCACACAAACCCGCTGGTGCTAGAGATAGCCAGGCGGTTTTTTACGTCGTTAAATTCGGCTCATGTGCTAGCCCGGCGCTAGCCAGCAAAGAAAAAGGAGTCGGGCTATTAACCTAACTCCTTGATTTATTGGTGCGCCCGAAGAGATGAATCTGGGCACTGGGAAATTGAAATGGCTATCAGTTAACCGCACAGCTATAGTCAACTATGCGTGGCAGGTTTATGAGACTTGAGCCAATCCTTCAATGCCTCATCAACACGAGTCTGCCAGCCGCGTCCTGTTGCTCGAAATGCATCGACCACATCAGGA
>JABEVF010000111.1 GCA_013043965.1 Gallionella sp.
GGCCATGGGAATCTTTAGCCCGTCCAGCAAGGTGAAGGCTTCCGCCGCCTGCGCGCGTGCGGTGTAATCGCCGTAGGTCGGGATCGCCACCGCCGCCAGGATGCCGATGATCGCCACGACGATCATCAGTTCGATCAAGGTAAACCCCAGGCTATGCTTCACGTCGATCTCCTTTTCTGTCCCAGATCTGCAATCTTTTTCCTGAGTCCGGCCAACTCAGGAAAAAAATCGAGCCCCGTTTGGTGCTAAATAAAAACCCCTCTCGCGAGGGGTTGAGTTTGTCACGCTACGCTGATGAAACTACTAGCCATCTGACCAGGCTGGCAAACGACACCAGCCAAGCCATTGGTTATAAAGTAGCTCACGCCAGATTATTGGCAGGACTTAGGCAAGATAGCGGGGAGCAGTTGAGTAGTTAGTGGTCCGATCTTTGCCACACTCATTGGGGTTGGAACACTAGTAGTAGATGTGTTTGCAACGGTGGTAGCGATTGTCGGATCAGCAGACGCATCGCCGTTTTGGCAAGTCCAGGACCCATCGATCGTGTTGTAGAACATATGCACGCTAGCTGCATTGGGACCTGTACCGCCAACCAGCAGTTTATTGCTTACGTTTACATTTTTGAATGTCGCTACGATGGACGAATACACCGTGTTTGCGGCCGTTAAAGGTGTGCCCACTGCGAGCGTTGTATTCCCGCCGGCACATGCGGCACCGACTTGTGCCCCTGTCGGTCCGGTGCAAATTGAAGTGACGTATTTGCCGGAAGTTATCCCTGCCACACCCTGATTCCCGGGAGCGGCGACAGCCAGATCGGCAGGCTGAAGAACATAAAACTGGCCATTTGATGTAAAGCCCTCAGTCAGTGGCGACTTCAAGCCATCCATCAACGTGAACGCTTCCGCCGCTTGCGCGCGTGCGGTGTAATCGCCGTAAGCCGGGATCGCGACCGCCGCCAAGATACCGATGATCGCAACCACGATCATCAGCTCGATCAGGGTAAAACCTTTTTGAATGTTTTTCATGTGCAGCTCCTTATGAAATGAGATGGGTGCAGTCATCAGACTGATGAGACACCTGGTTGATTAAACACACAACCGTGTGTGTCGGGGGATATAAAGCAATAGCTGTGCCAACAACATATCATTATGATTATTAATAAATAATATTTATTGCCCGAGTCTAAAATTTTGTCATTTAGACAGAACTGGTTAGTCCAGTGACAAAATTCGTCCGCCTGCGCAACACCAGTCAGATACGATACGGCACATACGATACGGCACACGTATCCCCGGCTCGTCAAATAAAAAATCCTTAGTGTTACGCGTGACCAGCAAGCGTCCATGCACCTCAGCAGTCGCCCACACGATGGCATCAGGCAATTTAATTTTATGTTTCTTACTGAGTGCTACGGCCACGCCGGCTACTGGCTCATCGATAGGCAGGTTGACGAAGCCGCTTAAAAAAGCTCTCATAATTCCCTCTGTATCGGGCGTTGCGCCGACCATCACTTCCATCCAAGTAATGAGGCTAATGGCCTTGTCAGAATATCTATCCAACTCGGTTTTCGCCTGCTCAATCCCGTTTAGATAGTCAATCAGAATATTGGTATCGAACAGCGCGCTTACCATTCGGACCGTCCCTGTTCTTGATACGCTAACCCGCCCAACTGGCGACCCTTCCAAAGACCAAACGCTTCGCCTGCTACAGGTTTTTTCTTTTCAAGATAAGCGGAAATTGCCTGCCGAATCAGCTCGGCACGAGACACTTTTTCGGCCTTACAAACAGCCGTTAACTCTTTGAGTTGCCTGTCTGGAATATCTACCAATGTGCGCATAGCAGCCTCCTTTCACATGCGTGATATACACACTGCATATCACGTTAAGATAAAAATCCACGGTAAGCTTTATTTCTTTGGGACTTTTGAGAGTGCTTCATTACTGAAATCACGGCAACAGTATTTGCCGCAGAGGGACGGGATGGCGGCTTATTTGCAAGCCATTTGCAACCCAAAACTTCCAAAGTCACAGAGACATCTCGCCCGTGTACTGAATCAAGAGTCCAGATTCACGCCCGGTATCTTGCTCAGATCCACGTCATCGATTTGCTCTTCGGCCAGAAATTGCCGGGCGTAATCCAGATAGACTTTTTCGCGGATGAAAATATCGAACAGGTCGGGATCGACATGGCCGTTGAGCTTGAACTTGCCCAGGATGGTGAGCGACTCGGTAAGCGTCTTGCCTTTTTTGTAGGGGCGGTCTTTGGCGGTCAGCGCCTCGAATATATCCGCGATACCCATCACTCTGGCCTGCACCGACATCTGCTCGCGCCGCAGTCCGCGCGGGTAGCCTTTGCCATCCATGCGCTCGTGGTGCCCGCCCGCGTATTCCGGCACATTCTTCAGATGCTTTGGCCAGGGCAGGGCTTCCAGCATTTTGATCGTGACCACGATGTGGTGGTTGATGATCTCCCGCTCGCCAGCCGTCAGCGTTCCCGAGCGTATGGTCAGATTCTCGAGTTCGTCGACGCTTAAAAAGTCGGTCTCCACGCCACAGGTATTGCGCCACCGGTAAGCTCCGATTTGCCGCACCCGCTGTTGTTCTTCGACCGGCATCGCTTCGCTGCCGATATTGCAATAGCGCAAAAATTCCCGGTCATCGTCCAATTGCCGTATGCGCGCCTCATGTTCGGCACGGGCTGCGGGTTCGGTTGCTCGGTCCCGGATTATTTCGCGCAACATGGCAATCTCGCTATCGCGCTTCAAGACCTCGAAACGGGCATCCACCAGCTCGATGCGATCCAGCAAAGTATGCAGCTTGGTGGACTTGTCTACGACGTGCACCGGCGTGGTGATCTTGCCGCAGTCGTGCAACAGCCCGGCGATCTTCAACTCGTACCGGTCTTTGTCGGTCATCACGAAATCTTTTAACGGCCCTTGCGTGGTGCGGTTCACCGCATCCGCCAGCAGCATCGTCAACACCGGGACGCGTTCGCAGTGTCCGCCGGTATAGGCCGACTTGTCATCCAGCGCGGTGTTGATCAGCTTGATGAAGGACTCGAATAACTCTTCCATCTGTTCGATCAGACGGCGATTGGTGAGCGCGATAGCCGCCTGGGAAGCGAGCGATTCCAGCAGCTGCTGGTCGTCCACCGAGAACGGCACGATCTCTTTGCTGTCCCTATCCTGTGCGTTGATGAGTTGCAGCACGCCGATCACTTCCCTCTCATGGTTGCGCATCGGTACCGCCAGAAAGGATTGCGAGCGATATCCCGTCTTACGGTCGAATTTTTGTGTGCCGGAGAAATCGTATCCGGCCGCTGCATAGGCATCGGGTATGTTGACGGTCTCGCCGGTCAGGGCGGAGTGGCTGACCACCATGGCGTGATTGGGCCGCCCCGCCTCATCGTACAGATGTACCGGGTAAAAAGTGATAGGGGCGCCGCTCGTCCCGCCCATGGCGATATTCAGGGAATCGTTGCGCAGTATCTCAAAATGTAATACCTGTTGCGCGGGCTCGTACAAATACAACGTCCCCGCATCGGCATGCGTGATGCGTTTGGCCGCTTCCAATATAGTTTCCAACAAGCTGTTGATGTCGCGCTGTTGGGAGAGCGCGATACCGATCTCGTTGAGTTCTTTCAGGCGATCCCGCAGGTTTGGCAAGAACGACATGGCGCTATTTGATGCAAACAGCCCGCACTTGGTGCATGTCGGTGATGCCCTGCAATACTTTCTCTATGCCATCCTGCTTCAAGGTGCGCATACCCTCTTCCAGAGCGAGCGCCAACAATTCCGCGACGCGCGCATGTTCTTGTATGCCTTTTTTCAGGGCATCCGTCCCGATCAGCAATTCATGCAGGCCCACC
>JABEVF010000112.1 GCA_013043965.1 Gallionella sp.
CCATCATCAGGAGTGATGAAACCGAAGCCCTTTGCATCGTTGAACCATTTAACTGTACCAGTTGCCATGTGATTACTTCCTTACTAAAAAAACGGAGAAACCCTCCGCGAAACTGTTTGAGTCTAAGATCGCACACGGCAAGACCAGTACTGCAGATACTTTGATTCAAACACCAGCGCGCTTTTTACCTTGGTTTGACGGCTGCCGTCAAGCGTTAATTAATATTTAATTGTTTAGACTTGAAAAAATGCCTCTATTCCTCCATAACAATCGGCAAAGCATGCGTCAGAATACGGATAAAACATGAGTACCAAACACCAAACTTCGAATGTCTTAGCTCCGGAGCGGACGAAACCCAGTCCACCCCAGATGTATAAGGTGATTTTATTTAACGATGATTACACGACGATGGAGTTCGTGATTGAGGTGTTGCAACGCTTTTTTGCGATGAATTTTGAACGCGCGCAACAAGTGATGCTCAAAGTACACAACGAGGGGTCTGCGATATGCGGGGTTTATTCGCGCGATGTCGCTGAAACCAAAATTTTGCAAGTTACGGAATTTGCTAAACAGCATGAGCATCCGCTACGATGCACCATGGAGGAAAGTTAAAATGATCGCGCAAGAATTGGAAGTCAGTCTGCATTTGGCCTTTGTCGCGGCACGGCAAAAACGCCACGAATTTATCACGGTCGAACATTTGCTCCTCGCCATGCTCGACAATGCTTCTGCGGCGCAGATTTTGCGTGCCTGCAAGGTGGATATTGAAGAGCTGCGCACAGTGGTCAACGAGTTCATCTATAGCCACACGCCGGTGGTTCCCGGCACTGGCGAAGCGGACACCCAGCCCACGGTAGGCTTCCAACGCGTGATACAACGCGCGATTCTGCATGTGCAATCGGCCAACAAAAAAGAGGTATCGGGTGCGAACATCCTCGCGGCGCTGTTCGGCGAAAAAGATTCTCACGCGGTACACTTCCTCACCGAGCGCGGCGTGAATCGCCTGGATGTCATCAATCTGCTGGTCAACGGCCTCAACCCGGAAGATCAAGTCAGCCCCACCGCGACACCGAATGAAACCGCGCAACCCGCCAGCGATGACAGCGCGCTGAAGAACTACACGCAGGATCTGAACGCACAAGCTTTAGCGGGCAAGATCGACCCGCTGATCGGTCGCGATCTGGAGCTGGAACGCGTCATACAAACCCTATGCCGCCGACGCAAGAACAACCCCTTGCTGGTAGGCGAAGCCGGCGTGGGCAAGACCGCCATCGCGGAAGGCTTGGCGCGCCGCATCGTCGAAAACAATGTACCCGACATCCTCAAAGATGCGCGCGTCTATTCGCTGGACATGGGGGCGTTGCTGGCCGGAACCAAATATCGCGGCGACTTCGAACAACGTCTGAAAGCCGTGTTAAAAGAACTCAACGATGCGCCAGGCTCTATCCTGTTCATAGACGAGATACACACCATGATAGGCGCGGGCGCGGCTTCCGGCGGCACGATGGATGCCTCCAATCTGCTCAAGCCCGCTCTGTCCAACGGCCAGTTGAAATGCATAGGCGCGACCACGTATCAGGAATATCGCGGCATTTTCGAGAAGGATCACGCACTGTCGCGCCGCTTCCAAAAAGTAGATGTGCCCGAACCTAGCGTGGAGCAGACTATCGCGATACTGAAGGGGCTGAAATCGCGCTTTGAAGAACACCACAGCGTCAAGTTCAGCGCGGCCGCGATCACCAGTGCCGCCGAACTTTCCGCGCGTTACATCACCGATAGACACTTGCCGGACAAAGCCATCGACGTGCTCGACGAAGCCGGTGCGGCACAGCGCATCCTGCCGAAATCGAAACAGAAAAAACTGATCGGCAAACACGAGATCGAAGAGATCATTTCCAAGATCGCGCGCATCCCGCCACGCACCGTGTCCAGCGATGACCGCAGCACCCTGAAGACGCTGGATCGCGACCTGAAAGCCGTGGTGTTCGGCCAGAACAAAGCCATCGACGCGCTCGCCACCGCGATCAAAATGTCGCGCAGCGGCTTGGGCAACCCGCAAAAACCCATCGGCAGCTTTTTGTTCTCGGGACCCACCGGTGTCGGAAAAACAGAAGTGGCGCGTCAACTGGCGTACAGCATGGGCATGCCGCTGCACCGCTTCGATATGTCCGAGTACATGGAACGCCATGCCGTGTCGCGCCTGATAGGCGCACCGCCCGGCTATGTCGGTTTCGACCAGGGCGGCCTGCTCACCGAAGCCATCAGCAAGCAACCGCACTCGGTGCTGTTGCTCGATGAGATTGAAAAAGCGCATCCCGACATCTTCAACATCCTATTGCAAGTGATGGATCACGGTACGCTCACCGACAACAATGGACGCAAAGCGGACTTCCGCAACGTGGTCATCATCATGACCACCAACGCGGGCGCGGAAGCCTTGAACAAGAGCAACATGGGCTTCACCCAAAGCAGCACCAGCGGCGACGAAATGGCCGACATCAAACGCACCTTCACGCCGGAATTCCGCAACCGTCTGGACGCGGTCATCTCCTTCGCGCCGCTGGACCACGAAGTCATCCTGCGCGTGGTGGACAAGTTCCTGATGCAACTCGAAGAACAATTGCACGAGAAAAAAGTCGAGGTGGTCTTCACCGACGCGCTCAAAGACTATCTCGGCAAACACGGCTTCGATCCCAAGATGGGGGCACGCCCGATGGCAAGATTGATACAAGACACCATACGCTCCGCCCTCGCCGACGAACTGCTGTTCGGTCGTTTAGCCAATGGCGGCAAGGTGGTCGTGGATGTGAAAAACAACAAAGTGGGCTTGGAGTTTGAGGAAGAAGCGGTAGTCGCCTAGCTTATTCACAGTGAAGATTATTTACAAAATAACTTACCCCAATGGGAAAATTTACGTGGGTAGCGACACTGCTTATAACATCAACTACTTTGGCAGTGCGAACCCACAGCTCGTGGCAAACGACTTTAGTTGGGAGCAACAGCAAGACTTTGCTATTCGTAAAGAAATTCTTTGGTGGTCTGAAACAGCAAGTAATAGTGAAGTAATAAAACTTGAAATGACTTACATCCGTTCTCTTTGTTCAAACAACCCGACCATCGGTTACAACCGCCATCCTCCGTTCAAAGAGCCTAAATAACATTGGGAAAGAACGCTTCAGTGCCGTCACGAGCAAGGCTATATGCAAGGAGCCGCGCAACGAATGACGAGACATACCGTACAGGTAGGCGAGGAATGAGCGAGCACGCGACACCGCAGATAGGCTGCGCAGTAGGCAATGATGCGTTCTGATTATCGCGGGCGTTTCGCTCCCTCCCCCACCGGCCCGCTGCATTTCGGCTCACTCGTCGCCGCTCTCGGCAGTTATCTGGACGCAAAACATCATCACGGTGCTTGGCTGGTGCGTATCGAAGATCTCGATACGCCGCGCTGCGGGGTGGGCGCGGCGGACGACATTCTGCGCACGCTGGAAGCATACGGACTGCACTGGGATGAAGCGGTGATATATCAAAGCTGGCGCAGCCCGGCTTATGAAGATGCCTTGCAGCAATTGAAAGATATCGGAGCGGTGTATCCGTGTTGTTGCACGCGCAAAGAGATTGCCGATTCGGCGTTGCATGGGATTGATGGATTGGTCTATCCCGGCACATGCCGCAATGGCATTCCGGCTGGACGCGAGGCGCGCGCTTGGCGGGTACGGACAGATCTTAAAACACCCGTTCGCCCTGAGCCTGTCGAAGGGCAGCTTGAACATACCACGGTAACTTATTCATCCTTCGACAGGCTCAGGACGAACGGCTCTGTTGGATTTGAAGACGCGCTGCAAGGCCGCATCACTCAACCCCTGGAAAGCGACATCGGCGATTTTGTCGTGAAACGCGCCGATGACTTGTTCGCCTATCAACTCGCGGTGGTGGTGGACGATGCGTTTCAAGACATCACGCATGTGGTGCGCGGCGCGGATTTGTTGCACTCCACGCCGCGCCAGATCTATTTGCAAAGATTATTGGGGCTGCCCACGCCTATTGATCCGGCCACTTTTATCCGTGAATCAAGCGGCATATTTCACCCGTGGATCCTGGAAGTATTTTTTGACGCGTTCCGGTGATTTTTCCAGCA
>JABEVF010000113.1 GCA_013043965.1 Gallionella sp.
ACTGGCGTACGGCATCATCCAAAAACATCACGGTCGCATCGGGATGCAGAGCGAAGTCGGCAAGGGCACGGTATTCAGGGTGTGGCTGCCGATCAGGCAGCCCAGATAGGGGGCAACATGAATTCGACCGATGGAGGAAGCGCATGAGTGACGTACAAGAGAATACGGCAACGATAATGTTCGTCGACGACGAGGCGAATATTCTTTCATCCTTGAAACGCCTGTTCCGGCCTTTAGGTTACCGCATATTAACGGCGGAAGGTGGCGCGCAGGGGCTGGATTTAATGAAGCAGGAGAGAGTGGATCTGGTGGTTTCCGACATGCGCATGCCGGGGATGAACGGCGCTGAATTTCTCGAAAAAGTACGGGAAAGCTGGCCGGATACGATCCGTATCCTGCTGACCGGTTATGCCGAAATCGGCGCGACTATCGAGGCCATCAATAAGGGACAGATATATCGCTATGTCTCCAAGCCATGGGAGGACAACGACATCACGCTGATGGTCAAGCACGCCCTGCAACAGAAAATGCTGGAACGAGAAAAAAATCGGCTTGAGGAGTTGACGCGCAAACAGAATGAAGAATTGCAAGACCTGAACGAGAATCTGGAGAAGAAGGTGTTGGCGCGAACCGAAGAAGTGCGCCAGACCATGGCTTTTCTGGAATCTGCCAATGAGAACTTGAAAAAGAGTTTCATCACTTCGGTGCGGGTCTTCTCGAACCTGATCGAAATGCGCAACCCGGGCAGGCTGGGGCATTCGCGCCGGGTGGCCGATCTTGCGCGCACACTCGCCCAATGCATGGGTATGAGCGAGGCTGAGGTTCAGGATACGTTCATCGCTGCATTGCTGCTTGATATCGGCAAGATCGCGCTGCCAGATCGCCTGCTGGACAAACCGTTCGCCAGCTTGAGCGTTGATGAGCGTGCCGAAATGGTCAAGTATCCAATCAAAGGTGAGATTGCACTGATGGCGCTGGAGCAGCTGCATGGCGCAGCAAAATTGATTCGCAACCATCGGGAGCGCTTTGATGGGACCGGCTACCCGGATCATTTAGCTGGCTTCGCCATTCCGCTCGGCGCACGAATCCTTGCACTTGCCGAGGATTATGATGCTGCCTTGATCGGTAGCAGTTTCGTCAAATCTTTGAAACCGGCAGACGCATTGCTCCTGATACAGGACGGCAAGGGCACGCGTTACGATCCGGCGGTGGTGGACTGCTTTTTGAAAGAGAGCAGAAACAAGCAGGCCAGAACCGACGCTTCCGAGTTGACTTTGCGTTGCGGGCAAATCATACCGGGCATGACCTTGTCACGAGATCTGATATCGCAAGGCGGAGAGATGCTGCTGGCGAAGGGGCATGTCCTGGATGAGAAAATCATCGAACAGATCACTGGGTTCGAGCGAATTGACGGACATTCGCTTACTATTTATGTTCATCTTAAGAAATAAGGACATGCAATATGATGATTTGACTGATTGTGCAAACCGGCTCGACTGATCTTAGTTCGCCTCGAACACAAGCTGGCCATCATTGGGTTCGTTACGGCCAGAGCGGCTGGGCGTAGAGTCCGCCTGCTAACAGTATGACAAGTTGCGCACAGCGAGTAACCTGATTTTCGACGAAGCAGGGTGTTTAAAGAATGGGTATCGAGAAAGACCGCGAGTTTCATTTCACTACGCAAGACTTTCTGCGTATCAGCATGCTGATCTACCAGCATGCGGGTATTTCGCTCAGCGAGAGCAAACAGGAGCTGGTGTATAGCAGGCTGACGCGGCGGCTGCGCGAGACCGGCGTGAATAGCTTCGCGGAATACCTGGATCGCTTGCAGCGCGGTGGCGGTGCGGAATGGGAAGCCTTCACCAATGCACTGACGACTAACCTGACCTCGTTTTTTCGCGAGGCACATCATTTCCCGGTGTTGGCCGAACATCTGCGTAAGCGGGATAAGGCTCGACCTGTCGTGCTGTGGTGTTCCGCCTGCTCCACCGGCGAGGAGGCTTATTCGATGGCGATGACGGCGGCAGAGGCGCTGGGCGGATGCCCCGATCCGGTGAGCATCATCGCTTCCGATCTGGATACCGGGGTGTTGCAAACCGCGCGAACCGGCCGCTACAAGTTGGAGTCGGTCAGCAAAATGTCCCCGCAGAAAATCGACAAGTTTTTTGTGCGCGGCAGCGGAGAGGATGCCGGTTGCGTGCAAGTACGCCCCGAACTGCAAAGGATGATCAGCTTCCAGCAGATCAATCTGCAGGATGCCGACTGGCCGTTACACGAGCCACTCGATGCGATCTTTTGCCGCAATGTGATGATCTACTTCGACAAGGAAACACAGCTGGCGATACTGAAGAAATTCGCCCCGCTGCTGCGCAGCGATGGTTTGCTGTTCGCCGGGCACTCGGAGAACTTTTACCATGCCGGCGCCTATTTCAAATTGCGCGGACAGACCGTGTATGAATTGGCGGAGAGGTTCAAGGCGCACGCCTGTGAATAAGCCAGCCAGCCTGCCGCTATCGAGTCAGCGCATCATCGTGGTCGGCTCTTCCACCGGAGGGACAGAGGCACTCAAGGTTTTTCTGTCGGGCATGCCCGGCCATGCGCCAGCCATTCTGATCGCCCAGCATATGCCGGAACTGTTCACGCAGTCGTTCGCAGAGCGTTTGGATGGCTTGCGCGAGATGCGGGTGCAACAGGCCGGGCACCACGAAATCATTCGACCGGGGAATGTCTACCTTGCCCCGGGCCATTCGCACTTGCTGCTGGAGCGCGGCGGCGCAGGCTATCAAACGGTGTTGAACAAAGAGCCGCCAGTGAACCGCCACCGCCCTTCGGTCGAGGTGCTGTTCCGGGCCGCCGCCAGGGTGGCAGGGCGTAGTGCGGTGGGTGTGATGTTGACAGGCATGGGCAAAGACGGTGCGGCGGCGATGCTGGAGATGCGCGGAGCAGGGGCTTATAACTTTGCGCAGGACGAAGCCAGTTGCGTGGTGTTCGGGATGCCGCGCGAGGCCATCGCCATCGGCGCGGTGAACGAGGTGGTACCCCTGGAGAAAATGGCCGGGCGCGTACTGGCATACATCGGGATTACACATAAATAGCCAGCCAAACCCGGTGTTATTCACCCGATTGAATGTCGCTATATTCCCGATAATCGCTTGCGGTTCCAGTCACCTCTGTGGGTGAAAAACTGACCGGCGGAGTTCATCATGGCAGAAGACAGCGATCTAGAAAAAACCGAACAACCCTCGGAGCGACGACTCGAACAGGCCAGAGAAAAAGGCGAGGTCGCGCGTTCACGCGAGCTATCGACCTTCACCATCTTGCTGGCGGGTGGTGCGACCATGTGGTTCATGGGTGCATCGTTTACCCAGCAACTGACCAAGCTGTTGCGTGAAGGATTGAGTTTCCAGCAAGAGCAGGCTTTCAATCCCGCTCTGATGATGCCGCGCTTGTATGATTTTTCGGTGGAGATGCTGCTGGTCTTTGCGCCCCTGCTTCTGGCGATGCTGCTGGCCGCGATTTTTTCACCGTTGTTGTTGAACGGCTGGTTGTTCAGCGCGGAATCCCTGCAGCCGAAATTCTCACGCCTCAATCCCTTGTCCGGCATCGCGCGCATGTTCTCTGTGCATTCCCTGATCGAGCTTGCCAAGGCGATTGCGAAATCGGTGGTGGTGGGCGGGGTGGCGGCCTGGGTGATCTGGCACAACAAGGATGAGGTGATGGCGCTTTCCAGCCAGGCATTGAGCGCGGCCATCCCACAGATGGGGCAGCTGATTGGCGCAAGTTTTATGGCGGTGGTCGGTGGCATGTTGCTGATCGTACTGGTGGATGTGCCGTTCCAGCTTTGGGAACACAACAAAAAACTGATGATGAGCAAGGAGGAGCTGCGTCGGGAATCCAGGGAGACCGATGGCGATCCTATGGTCAAGGGGCGTATCCGCAGCCTGCAGCGCGAGGCCGCGCGCCGCCGCATGATGGCGGCGATCCCGACCGCGGATGTGGTGGTGACCAACCCGACCCATTACGCGGTGGCTCTGAAGTACAGTGACAAAGGGATGCGCGCGCCTCTGGTGGTGGCCAAGGGTTCTGATCTGCTGGCGTTGCGCATCCGCGAGATCGCCCGAGAGAACCATGTGCCGATCCTGGAAGCGCCGCCACTGGCACGCGCACTGCACGAACATACCGAACTGGGCGAGTCTATCCCGGAAGCTTTGTACACCGCCGTCGCCGAAGTGCTGGCCTATGTCTACCAGTTGAAACGCTACCAGGCCCAGGGCGGCGCGCGCCCGCTCGAACCTGAAGCCTTGCCGGTGCCGGTGGAGCTGGATCCGGCAACACAGCCGGATCGCGCGTGAGCCGTGTTGCGCCATCTCACACAGCCAGCGCCTTCGCGGTGATTGCCAACCGGTAACGACCAAACAAATAGCCGCACAAATCCCCGTCTATTTCTCCCATTGATTCCGGTGTCCGCCGCAGATAATACGCATGAGAATGAAGTTGCGGCGAAAACAGGTTTTCGGTTTGTGCCGGACCGCCCCGCAGCATTGTTAAGGTACCCAATCCGGCTGCATGAGGAAAAAATGAATCTAACGATCATCCAGAGTTTCATTAACCGGGCCGCCAATCTGCGCAGCCTGGCCGGCCCAGTCCTGATTGTGATGATACTGGCGATGATGGTGTTGCCGTTGCCGCCATTTCTGCTGGATATACTGTTTACCTTC
>JABEVF010000114.1 GCA_013043965.1 Gallionella sp.
CGTTAGATTCGGGACGCTGCCAGTTGAATTTGCGCTGCTCGTTCCTGCTCACTTTGGCCTCCCGTCAGCCCGTAAAAAATCCCGAAAAATGGCACGGCTTCATGCTCAAATCGAAGTGCTGCACGCGATGTCCGCTTCAACGCTTTCAGTTAAGCGGCAGCGCGTTAAGCACTTCGCTTTTTAGCACTTTTACCGCGCTTTATACAGTTCGGGTTTCTGTTGTCTAATCGGCGGTTGCGCTCAACTCTTCATGCGGCGCGCTGTATTTCTTCTTCCTGGGTGCTGTCCGAATCTAACGTTAAGTAGACACCCTAAAAAATGCCTGGAAAGGCACCTTCGAGGTGTACAATCTGGCATCTATCCTGCAATGCCTTGTTTCGATTGGAGGTAAAAATATGGCACACCCTAATTTTCCCGATAAAAGCGACACCATAAAACCTCCAAAATTACTCGGTCAAGTGCGCGATAGGTTGCGCGTGAAGCATTACAGCATCCGCACCGAGCAAACTTACGTGGACTGGATTAAACGTTATATTTTCTTTCACGGCAAGCGTCATCCCAAAGATATGGGGGCGAGCGACATCGAGGCGTTCCTCACGCATCTTGCGGTTGTGGGTAAGGTTGCAGCTTCTACTCAGAATTTAGCCAAGAGCGCGTTACTGTTCCTTTATCGCGAGGTCTTGGAAATCAAATTACCTTGGCTGGATAACATCACGCAGGCCAAAGCTCCCAAGCGTTTGCCGGTGGTGCTGACGGTGGGCGAGGTGCAGGCTGTGTTGTCGCGTTTGAGTGGCACACATTTGTTGATCGCCTCGTTGTTATACGGCGGCGGAATGCGCTTGATGGAGGCGGTGCGCTTGCGGGTGAAGGATGTGGAATTCGAGCGACGCGAGATCGTGGTGCGCGAAGGCAAGGGCTTCAAGGATAGGGTGACGATGTTGCCGGAAGCCGTGATCGCTTCACTTCAGATGCATCTGGCGAAGGTGAAAGCCTTGCATGACGAAGATGTGGCGCAGGGCTTGGGCGAGGTGTATCTGCCGTTCGCATTGGATAAAAAATATCCCCATGCGGGAGGCGAATGGGGCTGGCAATATGTTTTTCCTTCGAAGAAGCTGTCGGTCGATCCGCGCACAGGTTCGACGCGCCGCCATCATGTCGATGAGAAGGGCGTGCAGCGCGCGGTGAAACAGGCGGTGAGCGATGCGGGGCTGACCAAGCCCGCCACGCCGCATACTTTGCGCCATTCTTTTGCCACACACTTGCTTCAATCTGGCTATGACATCCGCACCGTGCAAGAGCTGCTCGGCCATTCCGATGTTTCCACCACGATGATCTATACCCACGTGTTGAATAAAGGCGGCAAGGGTGTGGTGAGTCCGCTGGACCGGTAAAATCGACGCGCGATTTTTGATAAATTTGAACTGAGGGGTATGGTATGTTGGGTCCGGTGATGCTGGATGTGGCGGGCACGCAATTGACCGCCGAGGACGAGGCACGCTTGCGCCATCCGCTGGTGGGCGGGGTGATCTTATTCAGGCGCAACTATGAATCACCCGCGCAACTGGCCGCGCTGACAGCCGCCATCCACGCGCTGCGCAGCCCGCCGTTGTTGATCGCGGTGGACCACGAGGGCGGCCGGGTGCAACGTTTTCGCGATGGCTTTACCAAAATTCCCGCGATGCGCGAACTCGGAAAGATATGGGACGAGCATCCGCAGAAAGCCCGCCATCTGGCGCAACAAACAGGTTTTGTACTGGCCGCCGAGCTGCGCGGTTGCGGGGTGGACTTTAGTTTTACGCCGGTCCTGGACATGGACTATGGGCAGAGTTCGGTGATCGGTGATCGCGCCTTTCATACCGATGCGCAAGCCATCGCCGAGCTGGCGCACAGCCTGTTGCAGGGGCTCAAGCAGGGCGGCATGCACACGGTGGGCAAACATTTTCCGGGGCATGGCTTTGTCGCC
This sequence comes from Gallionella sp., assembly GCA_013043965.1. Classification (GTDB taxonomy): domain Bacteria; phylum Pseudomonadota; class Gammaproteobacteria; order Burkholderiales; family Gallionellaceae; genus Gallionella. The sequence goes on from JABEVF010000114.1 coordinate 1,964, forward strand.
GCCGATTCGCATCTGGATATCCCGGTCGATGAGCGTTCGTTCGTGGACATCGAACTGGCCGACCTGATCCCGTTCCGGCAAATGATCGGCTATGGGTTGACGGCGGTGATGCCCGCCCACGTGATCTATCCCAAAGTGGACGACCGTCCGGCGGGTTTTTCGCCGGTGTGGCTGAAAACGATTTTGCGCGGGCAGCTGGGATTTGAAGGGGTGATCTTCAGCGACGATTTGAGCATGGAGGGGGCGACCGTGGCGGGCAGCATCGTGCGGCGCGCCGAGGCCGCGTTGAATGCGGGCTGCGACATGGTGCTGGTATGCAACAAGCCGGAATCGGCGGATGAGTTGTTGCGCGGCCTGCATTGGGAGATGCCGGTGACCAGTCGCGCGCGCCTGGTCCATATGCGAGGTCTGTCGAATCCGACCCCGTTGGCAAAACTGCATGAACAGCCGAATTTTCTCAAAGCGCTGAGTGAGGTGGCCGGCATCGGCATGAGCAATAGCGAATTGCCGTTAGCTTAAGGGAGCACGGATTCAGTCACGCGGCTCATGGAGGACTGAATCCGCGCTTCCTTGGCTTTGCCATTTTCCCCACCCCTTGAGATAATCCGCGTCTGAAATTTTCACGCCGTGAATCGGGTATCCAGAATATGAGTGAATTACAAGCCGCCTTGCTGGCGATCGGCGCAGGCGTGATGTTGGTGGTATATCTCTATGGCTGGTGGCAGCAACGCCGCCTGAGCCGCAAGTTCGGCACGGCTTTCAAGGCGAGCCACGCCGACGCGTTGTATCAGGAAAACCCGGTTAAATCCGTGCCGCCCGTTCAGCATATCCTGGCTGCAGCACCGTCCGAACCTTTCGCCAGCGAGGCGGAGGTGCTGCCGCCTGATGATGGGGCCGCGGTGATGCCGAATGTGCAGGATGAGGCGTGCGCGCTGCTGGATGGACGCAGCGATTTTATTATCGATCTGCATTTGCACGAGCCAGCGGCTGGCGCGGTATTGGGCGGGTTCTGGCAACGCAAATTCGATTTCGGCAAGCCGGTGCATGTGTGTGGCTTGACGCTGCATACCCGTCGATGGGAGAGGGTGATCGCCGAGAGCCAGACCTTGTACGTGAGCTTGCGCATCGGCTTGCAGCTGGTAGACCGGGGCGGTGTCATCAGCGCCACCAAGCTGGCCGATTTCCGCGACTTGATACTGGGCGTGACCAGGCAGATACAAGCTGAGGCCACTGTGGCCGATCCGACTGCCGCCCACGCCCAGGCGGTCGAGCTGGATGCGTTATGCGCCCAAGTCGACCAGATGGTCGGTATCAATCTCGTTCCGCCGGGCGAGCGTCTGCTGCCTTGCAGCCGCATCGCCCAGGCCGCCGCGCTGCAAGGCATGCGCCTGGAATCGGACGGCGCGTTTCATTTGTTCAACGAGCAGGGGCAGAGCCTGTTCAGCCTGACCAATCACGACACCAAACCCTTTCAGCATCACACCTTGGCGACTGCCAGCAGCCCGGGCATCACCTTGTTGCTGGATGTGCCGCGCGTGGCGCAGCCCGCACTGCAATTCGATCTGATGACCCGTGTCGCGCGCGACTTGGCGCAAGAACTGCAACTGAATCTGGTCGACGACCAGCGTGTGGTGTTGAGCGCCGTCGGCTTGGATCGTATCCGCGCGCAGATCGCCGAGGTCGAGGCGCAGATGACCGATAACGGCATCGTGCCCGGCAGCGTGCAGGCGCGCAGATTGTTTTCCTGATGAGTGTCGCGACAAGAATCGCGCGGCTGCGCGCGCAAATCGAGCAACACAATCACCGCTACTATGTGCTGGATGATCCGAATATTTCCGATGCTGAATACGACCAGTTATTCCGCGAGCTGCAAGCCCTGGAAGCGCAACATCCCGAACTGATTACGCCCGACACCCCCACGTTGCGAGTCGGCGGCACCCCGCTGAAAATATTCAGGGAAGTGCAGCACCGCACGCCGATGTTGTCGCTGAACAACGCCTTCAGTGAAGCCGAAGTGCGCGCCTTCGATGCGCGCATCCGCGAGGCGTTGGGAGTCGACGAAGTGGAGTATGCCGTCGAGCTCAAATTTGATGGTCTGGCGGTCACACTGACTTATCTCGATGGCGTGTTCGTGCAGGGTGCGACGCGCGGCGATGGCAGCGTGGGCGAGGATGTCACCGAGAATCTGCGCACCGTGCGCGATATTCCGCTGCGCCTGAATGAGCCGGTCGCGGAGCTGGAAGTGCGCGGCGAAGTGTTGATGTTCAACCGTGATTTTGAGTTGCTCAACGAAGCCCAGCGCGCCAGAGGCGAGAAGGAGTTCGTCAATCCGCGCAATGCGGCGGCGGGCTCTTTGCGGCAACTCGATTCGCGTATCACCGCCGCGCGCCGTTTGAGTTTTTTCGCGTATGGCATGGGACGCTGCGCGGGGATCGAATTGCCCGGCGAGCACCATAGCCAGATGGCGTTGTTGCAACGTCTGGGGGTGGCTGTCGCGCACCAGCGCCGCCTGGTGCGCGGCGCGTCGGGCCTGCTGGATTATTTTGCCGATATAGGGCGGATACGTGCCGAGTTGCCGTTCGCCATCGACGGCGTGGTGTACAAAGTCAACGACACCGCTTTGCAGCAACAGCTGGGCTACGTGTCGCGCGCGCCGCGCTTTGCGATCGCGCATAAATTCCCCGCCGAGGAAGCCAGCACCACGCTGCTGGCCATCGAGATACAAGTCGGCCGCACCGGCGCGCTCACGCCCGTGGCGCGCCTGGCCCCGGTGTTCGTGGGCGGGGTGACGGTCACCAATGCCACGCTGCACAACGAGGACGAGATACGCCGCAAAGACGTGCGCATCAACGATGTCGTGGTCGTGCGGCGCGCGGGCGATGTGATACCCGAAGTGGCCCGTGTGGTGCTGGAGCATCGCCCTGCGGATACGCGCGCATTCGTGATGCCGAGCGTGTGCCCGGTGTGTGGCTCGCACGTCGCGAAAGCGGAAGATGAAGCGGTGTCGCGCTGCACCGGCGGGCTGTTCTGCCCTGCGCAGCGCAAGCAGGCTTTGCTGCATTTTGCCGGCCGCCGCGCGATGAATATCGACGGGCTGGGCGACAAGCTGGTCGAGCAACTGGTCGATGCGAACCTCGTGCGCACACCCGCAGACTTGTATCGCCTGGGGCTGCTGGCCGTCATCGAGCTGGAACGCATGGGCGAAAAATCCGCCGTGAATTTGCTGGCGGCCATCGAACACAGCAAACAGACCACGCTGGCGCGTTTTATTTTCGCGCTGGGCATACGCAACGTCGGCGAGACCACCGCCAAGGATCTCGCGCAACACTACGGCAGTTTGGATAAGCTGCTGGCTGCCGATGAGGCGGACCTGTTGCAAGTGCGCGATGTGGGGCCGGTGGTGGCGCATAGCATCCGCGATTTTTTGCAAGAGATGCACAACCGCGAAGTCATCGAACAGCTGCGCGCCTGCGGTGTCGCCTGGCAAGAGCATGAGATGCGCGTCGCAACCGGCTTGCCTTTGTCGGGCAAGACCTTTGTGCTGACCGGGACTTTGTCCTCGTTGAGCCGTGATGCGGCCAAAGAGAAGCTCGAAGCACTCGGTGCCAAGGTCAGCGGCAGCGTGTCGAAAAAAACCGACTACGTGCTGGCCGGAACCGAGGCGGGCAGCAAGCTGGATAAGGCCAGGGAGCTGGGCGTGACCATCCTGGATGAAGCGCAATTCATGGCCTTATTAGCACCGCTCGCCGACTTCCAAAGCGCCGGATAAATCCGCGTAGCGGCAAGCGCGCCGTCCGTCACATCACGCATCATATTGCTTCTTCAGCAAAATCATCCATTGCCACCGAGCCGCTTGAACGTCGATTAAAGGCCGATAGACGGTGCGGCCGGTCGGCCGGTTCTGCTTATAATGGCGGGCTTTTTCCGAGAGTGTTCTGGCTGGCGATACGGGGGTTTGACCGGGCCGCAGGATTAAATAATAATACAAAGTAATTGGAATGATTGATGGAAACGAAAAAAAATACTCATCCCCATGTGGTTCGATGGCTGGCTCTGATGGTTTGTTTGTTGGCGAGTTCATGGGTGCACGCGGTCCCGCAGAGCGGCAGCTGGGCAGCACGTTCAATATCGCTGGGAGATTTGGGGCTGGTTAAGCCTGTCACCCTCAACCAGCAAATGCGCGAGCGGCATTTTTATTTCCCTATCGCCCAAAACATCGCGCTCAAAGACGCGTATATCGATCTGGATCTGACCTATCTGCGGCAGTTTTCCGGGGAAGATGGTTTGACCATATTATTGATCCGGCCACTTTTATCCGTGAATCAAGCGGCATATTTCACCCGTGGATCCTGGAAGTATTTTTTGACGCGTTCCGGTGATTTTTCCAGCA
>JABEVF010000115.1 GCA_013043965.1 Gallionella sp.
GGGTTGGGTGGGGTCATCGCCGGCATTATGGTCGGCTTACTACTGTATTTCGGCCTGTTGCGCATCCCTATCAGGCATTTCTTCGCCATCACGAGCTGGCTGATCCTGCTCCTCTCCGCGGGTCTGGCAGCACAGGCGGCAGGATTTCTCAACCAAGCCGGTCTGCTGCCCACCTTGGGTAATGGGGTGTGGAACACCTCCAACATCCTGAGCCAGACCAGCCTGATCGGACAGTTGCTACACATACTAGTGGGCTATATCGCCCGCCCCTCTGGCATCCAAGTGGTGTTCTACATAGGCACATTCCTGATCATGTTGACTTTGATGCGCACCTGTGGCGGCAACCGAGGGAGACGGGTCAAGGTCGTGAAAAATCCCAGTTAGGCGGCGATTGCTGTCCCGAAAGAACGGCTCATCAAGTCGCGAAAATGTATTTTCGCAAGCCCCTGTGCTCAATAAGAGTGACACCGAATGAAAAAGAGCCAAATAAAAATATCCGTTGCGGCTCTGACCGCACTAATTTCTTTGGGAACGAAAGCTGCCTGGGCCGAAAACGACTTCATCGTTTACTCTCCCTATGTCGTCCAGGGACAAAGTGAAGTAGAGACGTTTGGCTTCATCTCTCAGGATGGTCGCAGCAATCTAAACGGAACGAGTGGCTCCAATTTTTCAGTTGCGCATACTTTCACCAGTTGGTGGAAGACGGAAGTGTATGTCGGTCAATTCAATCGTGCCCCCGGAGGATCAACACATCCTTCAGGATATGAATTTGAAAACACCTTCCAACTTACCAATCCAGGTGAGCTATGGGTGGACGTGGGATTCCTGGCTTCCTACGCCCACAACATACAACCCGGGATACCGAACGGCGTCGAATTTGGCCCATTATTAGAAAAGCTGTCCGGTCATATTGACCAGCGTCTGAATCTGATTTTCGGTAAGCAGTTCGGTGGCCCCGATAGCGGAGCATACCAGTTCCGCTCCGCTTATAGCATTAGTTATAACATCGATTACACCAAAGCCAGATTTGCGCCGGGTATCGAGCTCTACTATCGTCCCACTGACAACGCCTATCAAGTCGGACCGGTACTTTATGGAGAACTGAGGACAGATGCCGGACGGGAATTTGAATATAGTTTCGGTGTCGTGTTCGGTATCAATCAGAGTGCTCCCGCTAAGACACTTCTAGCCCGTTTGGACTATGAATTCTTCTAACGCTAGACACAGCCCGACTCTTTCTCCCGCGCACTTACCAGTGCAGCCCATCAAGTCGAGACACGGTTAATGGTTGCTGAACACGTCTTTCAAAAACACCGTCGCTTGCCGCCATGAATCCTTATCGGCATCGGCGTTATAGGCGAGAGGCAGATTAAACTCCTTACCCAATTCATCCGCGGCAGGATTGGTGAAATCATGCTTCACACCGGGATAGGTGACGACACGAAAGTCGGCCCCGGCTTGCGTCATCTCCTGCTTGAAAGCAGCGACTTTGTCCGCGCCTATCATCGGATCTTCTTCACCCGTGAACGACTCGATGCGCGCTTTGATCTGTCCCGATTGCGCGGGCGTATTGGTTCCCAAAGGACCATGGAAACTCACTACGGCCTTCAGGGGTTCACCCATGCGTGCCATGTTCAACACCACACCGCCGCCGAAGCAATAACCGATCGCCGCCATTTCGTTGGCATCGACGGTCTTCTGCTCGCGCAACAGCTCCATGCCAGCCTCGAAGCGCGCTTTCGCGACCGGCATATTTTTGTTCACTTCGGCGGCGAACTTCCCCGCGTCATCGGGATGGCTCGCCAGTTTGCCATTGCCGTACATATCGACGGCCAGCGCGGTATACCCCAATGCCGCCAGCATATCGGCACGATGGCGCGCGTACGCGTTGTTTCCCCACCACTCATGCACCACCAACACCGCCGGACGCTTGCCCTTGAACGTATCGTCATAGGCGATATAGCCCTTGAGCGTCGTGCCATCCGCGACATAGCTCACTTCTTTTCCGATGACAGCGGCTTGCGCGACAACACTGCTCATACAGTACCAGGACATCACCCATAAAAATTTTTTCATGCTCGCTCCTCGGTGTAAAAATGGCTTTTATATTTGTGCGACATCGACTTCCTGACGGGTGTAGAGAATTTTAAGGTCTTCCGCATGCAAGCTATCCAGTAATTTTTCAGCGAGCGCTTCGTCGACAATGAATTCTATCTTCACCGCCAATTCACCGGCCAGCTCGAAAAATGTCTCCTCGTGCATTCTGCCGTGCCGTCCGAAACCGGCGATGGCACGGAACGCGGAGCCGCCACTGACACCGTGCGACTTGCCCCGTTCCAGCAACCATTCATACAAAGGCATGCCCGCATGATGCTGTTTTTCGCTCATATAAAAAGATAGCAAGTTCATGTCGCCCCCTAATTCTGTAGCCACTTGAAAGTTTGTATGCCCAGCACCGTCATCACTAGCGAACCACCCAGATGCGCCGCGATGATGCCGATGCCCCACGCATATTGCCCACGTATCAGCAGCGTCACGGTCTCCGCCGAAAACGTGGAGAAGGTCGTCAGTCCGCCGAGAAAGCCAGTGATGATGAGCAGCCGCCATTCGGGAGACAACCCCGGATGCTGCATGAAAAAGGCCATCGACAGACCGACCAGATAACCGCCCAGCAGATTGGCGGCGAGCGTCCCAAGCGGTAATTCGGGCAGCAATGGATTGAACCACAGCCCGAAACCCCAGCGCAGCCACGCTCCGGTTGCCGCACCGATACCAATAGCCAAGAATGAATAGATCAACATGCGCGCATTTTACCCGACGACACGCACCATCGCGAAACCGCCACCCGGGGTGCGGAAATTGGTGGTCTGTCCCTGGTAGAGACGGGCCGCGACGAGCTGGATATGGCCGTCATACACATAGCAGCGCACGTCATACTTGAGCATTTTCGGCTCGCCGTTTTCGCCGTTCACCGCGCGCTCGCCCGGCAAGGCCAAACGTTGCGCGACATAGTCCGACCCCATGATCTCCTCGAACACCCGTTTGGTCACTTTGTCGCCGCGATACGCGCCCTTGCCGCCGTAGCCGCTCACCGGCTTGAAAAACCATTGCTTGCGCTCTGCCCACCATTTTTCGGCATCTTCTGAGCGCACGATGCGCGTTTCTGGCACACCCTGGAGCAGCGCGACGATACTGGCCTGTGGCACGCAGGACGCTTGCAAGCCTGGGCCATCAGCGAACAATGCCAGCCTGCGTTTGTCCGCGTAGCATGCGTAATGCGCAGGGTCGGGCGTGAGCACCACTTGCCGTTTTTCCCAAGCGGAATAGAGGTGCGGATATTGCCGCAAAGAAAAATCGGTGAGCCGGTTGTAGATGAGGTCGACCTGCTGCTCGCCCACATATAGCCCGCCCGCACGGGCTTCCAGGGCTGATGGGTCGACGATATGCGCCGCGATGCCCGCGCGTGCAAACAGCTCTTTGGCCAGTAAAAATTCGGGGTAGAGATATTGCGACTGAGGCTGCTCGTCGACGATGGCGAGGCTACGCAGCGCCGCAGCGCCGCGCGCCAACCGCCATTCGTTGCGGAACATCGCGATGAAACTCTGCTCCAGATCATCGTCGGCCACAGCTTGGCCCGGCAAGCCCGCATCGCGCTGGCTGGCGATCAGCAAGGCATTCAGGAACGCCCCACCCGCATTGGTGTTGATCTCGATCAGATGCGCCCCCCCGCTGTTCAGATGGAAGTCATAGCCGTAGAACACACCCAACCCGCCACTACCCACTCCCGACTTCCCATTCCTTAGCACATCCTCCGCGGCCGCAATCACCGCCTGCATCTGGGCGACCTGCTCCGCCGTGACATACAAGGGCACACCGGCGAACAGATGGCGATGCGCATCGGACATCGCCTCCAGCAACGCCGCACCTTGCGCACCCAGCGCCGCGTTCAGGGCTCCTGGGTCGAGTGGCGCGGAATGAGCATCCGCATTCAGACTGGCCGCATCCGGTACCTCAACCACCCAACAGCCCCTTCTTCAAATCAGCCTGCACCGGCTTGTCGCCCAACCATATCTGCAGCAAGGCGCGATTGAAAACGCTGCCCGCTATCGTGCCGCGTACCGTGCCGTTCACGCTGACCTGCGTGCCGCTGGCCGGCAGATAATCCAACGTGATGACATCGCCCGGCTTCACTTCGTGCACCGCATCGAATATCTGCCCCATCTGCTTGAGCTGTGCATCCATTGCCGCCAACCCGGCTGGCGTCTGGGTCGCCACGATGGCCTCGTTGAAGGCATTGAATAATTTTTCGCCGCTCAGTTCGCGCAGGATATGCAGCGCCATGCGATGTTCGTGTTCATCCGCGATGATCGCCGCAGCCGAAGCCTGTTTCTGTGGCAGATACAGCGCACCGACATATATCTTGAAAAAGAATTTGGTGCGTATACCCGCGCCGTTCAGCACCAGCGTCCGCGCACCCAGCTGCACGCTGTCCGCCAGATCCACACCTGCGAACTCTTTCGCCGTCGCGTTCCCACTCAGCAGCACCGCGCACAGCAGCAATAATATTTTTTTCATTCCTTATCTTTCAAAAAGCGCATTCTGGGAACCGTAACGAGCATCGCTCGCCTGCAAGAGCTAGGCCGTGATTGTAAAACCGCTAAAGCGGCAACCATCACGCTCAGAACCAGACGCAAACGAACAGCGAGCATGAACACACCAGGATTTTGCACTACCGGGCAACGCCGTCAGGACAGCAGGCTTACTACAGCGCCTCAAAAATCCCCGCCGCACCCATGCCCGTGCCTATGCACATCGTCACCATGCCGTATTTCTGTTTGTTGCGGCGCAGTCCGTGCAACAGGGTCGCGGTGCGGATCGCGCCGGTCGCGCCTAGCGGATGACCGAGCGCGATCGCGCCGCCCAACGGATTGACCTTCGCTCTATCCAGGCCGACATCCTGTATCACCGCGAGCGACTGCGCGGCGAAAGCTTCGTTGAGCTCTATCCAGTCCATGTCTTGCAGACTCAGCCCCGCTTGCTTCAACACGCGCGGAATGGCTTCTTTCGGGCCTATGCCCATGATCTCCGGCGGCACCCCCGCGACGCTGTAGCCGATGAAACGGCCGATGGGCGTGAGGTTGTAGCGCGTCAACGCGGCCTCGGAACACAGCAACACCGCACCCGCGCCGTCGGACATCTGCGAGCTGTTGCCCGCCGTCACCGAACCGTGTAGCGCGAACACGGTCTTCAATTTGCCCAAGGCCTCAATCGACGTATCTGCGCGCGGCCCTTCATCTTGCTCCGCATTGCGACGGGCCATACGCACCTCGCGGCTGACCGGATCGGGCATGTGGTCTTCGATGGCGTAAGCGGAAATCTCGTCATCGAACTCGCCCTTGGCGATCGCCGCCACTGCGCGCTGATGGCTGGCCAGCGCAAACTCGTCCTGCGCCTCGCGCGATACTTTCCAGCGTTCCGCCACTTTTTCGGCGGTGATGCCCATGCCGAACGCGATGGCAAGATTCTCGTTGCTCGCGAAAATCGCCGGGTTCATCGCGACCTTGTTGCCCATCATCGGCACCATGCTCATGCTCTCCACCCCCCCCGCGATCATCACCTCGCACTCGCCCAGCCGGATGCGGTCCGCCGCCATCGCCACCGCCTGCAAGCCCGACGAGCAGAAACGATTCACCGTCACGCCCGGCACGCCAACCGGCAGGCCAGCCAACAACAAAGCTATGCGCGCCACGTTCATGCCCTGCTCTGCCTCCGGCATCGCACAGCCGACGATCACATCCCCTATGCTCGCAGGGTCCAGCGACGGGGCTTGCGCCAGCACCGCCTTGATGACGTGCGCCAGCAGATCGTCCGGCCGCGTGTTGCGGAACATCCCGCGCGGCGCCTTGCCCACTGGCGTGCGCGTGGCAGCAACGATATAGGCTTCCTGGATTTGTTTGGTCATGACATAACTCCTTTATCTAACGTTTCGCCGCCACCCGATAAACCGCATTGCGCTCCCGCTTGCCTACCGCAACCACGATCACCAACAGCACGGCATCCCGCACCTCATAAACCAATCTATATCCCACACTGCGCAACTTGATCTTGTAACGATCTTTATGACCGGACAATTGCGCGGAAGGAACACGCGGACGTTGCAAACGTTCTGCTAATTTTTTCTTGAACTGCTCGCTAACCGTCGCATCCAGCTTGCGCCACTCCACCAGCGCATCGGGATGAAAACTCAGCTTATAGCTCATCGAGCGTGACTTTCACCAATCGCTTGCCATCCTTCAAACGCGCATCGGCAAGGGCATTCAGCTCCATGTCTTCCAGCTTGTCCATCAACGCCTCGTAAGCCTTGGCCGGAACGCAATAGAAAGACGGCTCATTGCGATTCAAGATCGCCACCGGAAACCCCTCGCCCGCCGCCACCGTCGCCATCGGATTTCTTTTCAGCTCCGAAACACTCGCGGTCGTCTCCGCCAAAATCACACTAGCCATCATCCTCTCCTAACGCTTTTAATGGCACCCAAGATAGCACGCTAAACAAGTCTCGGCAATAAGCTGACTTGCGTTGAGTTCGTAACAACCAAATGTCACTCGAGCGTCTGAATTTTCATTTTTTGTAACGCTTGCAACAAAACCGGCACATCGTCTTGAATAATGCTCCACAACGTATCGTTATCTATCCCCAAATATCCGTGTATCAATTTATTGCGCGTGGCAACCACCATACGCCAAGGTATCTGCTGATATTTCTGGCGCACCTCATCAGGGATGTTCGTCGCCGCCTCGCCTATCAACTCCAGATTGCGAACTGTGGCATCGTAATTCAAGCCACTA
>JABEVF010000116.1 GCA_013043965.1 Gallionella sp.
ATCTAGAATTCAAATCGTGGACACCCATGAATCTCTTGAAACCCTTATCAATGTTGACGTTGCCGCCGGCGCGTCTCAATTTAACCGGACACTAGTGATGTGGCGCGGCGATTTTCTTCGTGCGCCTAGCCTAGCTTAGAAATTTTAAGTTTCTTACCTTCTTAAAAAATGGTTTTGACGGGGGCGATTATTTATGTATAATTCGCGCCTTCGCAAAAACCGCACTCAGAGGTTGTTAATATGTACGCAGTCATTAAAACTGGTGGTAAGCAATATCGTGTTATCACTGGTGAAACACTCAAAGTAGAAATTCTCGCTGGCGACGTAGGCTCTGCTATCGTTCTGGACAAAGTCCTGATGATCTCAAACGGCGACACACTGTCTGTCGGCAAGCCTCTGTTGCTGGGTGCAACGGTTGCGGCAACTATCGTTTCGCATGGCCGCGGCGACAAGGTGCGCATCTTCAAGATGCGCCGTCGTAAGCATTACCAGAAGAATCAAGGTCATCGTCAAAACTACACGGAAATCCGCATCGACGGTATTTCCGCGTAACAGATAGGAGCGTAAAAAATGGCATCGAAAAAAGGCGGGGGCAGTACCAGTAACGGCCGCGACTCACACTCGAAACGTCTCGGCGTTAAGAGTTACGGCGGCGAACTGATCAACGCGGGCAGCATCATCGTCCGTCAACGTGGCACCGAATTCCATCCTGGCGACAACGTCGGCATGGGCAAAGATCACACGCTGTTTGCCAAGATCACCGGCAAAGTTGTGTTCGCTATCAAGGGCGCGCAACAACGTAGAACAGTTTCCATCGTCGCTGCGTAAGCTGCTTCCTTGGCGCAGAACAGCCCTATCGTGAAGGTAGGGCTGTTTTTATTTATGGCAAATAAAAAATGAAGTTCATAGACGAATCAAAAATCGAAGTCTTCGCGGGCAAGGGCGGTAACGGCATCGCCAGTTTTCGCCGTGAAAAATATATCGACAAGGGCGGCCCCGATGGTGGGGACGGAGGACGCGGCGGCAGCATCTGGGCGATGGCGGACAGCAACATCAACACCCTGGTAGACTTCCGCTTCCAGAAGAACTACCGCGCCAAAAACGGGGAGTCGGGGCGCGGCTCCGACTGCTACGGCAAAGGGGCGGACGATGTCGTATTGCGCATGCCGGTAGGGACGGTCATCACCGATCTGAACAGCGGCGAAATCGTGGCCGACCTCATGGTCGACGGCGAAAAAACGCTGCTCGCGCAAGGCGGGATCGGTGGCCTGGGCAACATCCACTTCAAATCCAGCACCAATCGCGCGCCGCGCCAATGCACGGCGGGGACGGAAGGCGAGACTCGCGAACTGCAACTGGAGCTGAAAGTGCTCGCCGATGTGGGCTTGCTGGGTATGCCTAACGCTGGCAAATCGACTTTCATACGCGCGGTCTCCGCAGCCAAACCCAAGGTGGCGGATTACCCCTTCACGACCCTGCATCCCAACCTGGGTGTGGTGCGCGTGTCGCATGAAAAGAGTTTCGTCATCGCAGACATTCCCGGCCTGATCGAGGGCGCGGCGGAAGGTGCGGGGCTGGGCCACCAGTTCCTGCGCCACTTGGCGCGTACCCGTGTGTTGCTGCATCTGGTCGATCTGGCTCCCATGTATGAGGGCACGGACCCGGTCAGTGAGGCGCGCGCGATATTGAACGAGCTGAAAAAATACGATCCGACTCTGTATGAAAAACCGCGTTGGCTGGTCTTGAACAAGCTAGACCTGCTGGCAGACAGCGATGAGAAAGTCGCGGCCTTCCTCAAAGAGTTCGACGATTTCGACAGACATTTCGCCATTTCGGCCATCAACGGCGAAGGCTGCAAGGAATTGACCTACGCTATCATGGAACACCTGATAACCATGCGCGAACAAGACTTGCAACTGGCCGCCGAGAACGCGCAAGAAAGCGATGCAAGCACGCTGTAAAAATTAAAATTTGCGAGTATTCGCCTTGCGAATTGCCTGCCTGGACCGCCTCGTCGCGAGGCTGCATTGCTCACAAGCAGTTACTCCTTACACATATTTTGTATATGCCGGGTCGTAATTTTTTGCTCGCCCCTGCATATCAAACAAGAAGCGTAAGCGACTATGATTCATGGGGAAGTCCCAAACGGGTTTGCATAGCTTAAAAATTTGAATTTTTAGGAAGCACTCAACAAATGAAAACTGTTTTAACTTCATGTAAACGTATCGTCGTCAAAGTCGGCAGCAGCCTGGTGACCAATCAGGGCGCGGGCTTAGATCTCGAAGCGCTGGGCAACTGGGCGCGGCAGATCGCGTCACTCAGTGCCAGCGGGCATGAAGTCGTGCTGGTCTCATCGGGCGCGATCGCGGAAGGCCTGCAACGCCTGGGTTGGGCCACCCGTCCTACCCTGATACACGAATTGCAAGCCGCCGCCGCCGTCGGGCAAATGGGCTTGGTGCAGGCTTATGAAAGTTGCTTTCGCCAGCACGGGTTACATGCCGCGCAAGTACTGCTCACCCATGCCGACCTAGTCGACCGCGAGCGTTATCTCAACGCGCGCGCCACGCTGACCACCCTGCTAGGCCTTAGCGTCATCCCCATCATCAACGAGAACGACACCGTGGTCACCGACGAGATAAAGTTCGGCGACAACGACACACTGGGCGCGCTGGTGACCAATCTGATCGATGCCGACGTGCTGGTCATACTCACCGACCAAAGCGGGCTGTATACCGCCGACCCGCGCAAAGACCCGAGCGCAACCTTGGTCTCAGAAGCGCGCGCAGGGGAAGCACAACTCGAGGCGATGGCGGGCGGCGCGGGCAGCTCTATCGGTCGCGGCGGCATGCTGACCAAGATACTCGCCGCCAAACGCGCGGCGCGCAGCGGCGCGCATACTGTGATCGCTTCCGGCCACGAACGCGATGTGCTGTTGCGCCTGCTGCAGGGCGAAGCCATAGGCACGCTGCTCACCGCACCGCCCTTGACTTTGGCGGCACGCAAACAGTGGCTGGCAGACCATTTGCAAGTCACCGGTAAGCTGGTGCTGGACGACGGGGCGATCAAGGCCCTGCATGAAGGGAAAAGCTTGCTGCCTATAGGCGTGACCCGGGTATCGGGCGAATTCCAGCGCGGCGCGGTGATCGCCTGTGTCGATGCCGATGGGCGGGATATCGCGCGCGGCTTGAGCAACTATAACGACGACGAGGCGCGCCGTATCGCGCGCCATCCCAGCCAGGAGATCACCAGCCTGCTGGGTTATGGCGGCGATGCGGAGCTCATCCATAGAGACAATTTAGTTTTGCTATAAAGTAGCCAGACTAAATTGCGTTGTAGGCATAACGTATGCGGCAAATTATGCTGCGGCCACAACTTTGCTTTGACACACATTAATCTGCAGGGGCGAGCCTGCTCGCGACAACCAACACTTAGGAACAACATGAAACGAATCGATGACGAATTTGCATTCCAGGTACGCGAACTGGCCGATCAAATAACAGGTATTTTGGGCGACCCGCCCAATCAAAAGAACTACGACATGATGGTCAGAGCCTTGCTCGCCGAGTACACAAAAGAAACCATCGTCGAGGATGTTAATCTACTCAGCTTTGCCCTGGTCGATCACCTGAGTTTTGATAAACCGGGCAGGCTGCTGACTGCCGCAAAGAAATATCATTCACCCCATCCCGCCGAGGTCTCGGCCATGGTGTCATGCGCCAGTACCGATTACACTGCCCTGCTCGCAAGATTATTCGAGAGCCACCCCGAACTGACCCGTCAAGCCGTCATCGTGGCGTTCCTGCACAAGAACCCTGACCTGTGGCTGGCCCAGGAAGGCGCGCCGGAAATCGATGAAGAGGACGATGAAGACGAGCTCGACGAGGACGAAGGCCCGACCGAGCATCTGGCCGATATGTTCGATGAAGCACAGGACCCACATGAGCATTAATCTACCTGCACTGCGCAAGGAATTCACCGAACTGGTCATTGCCGGCTCGACCGAACGCGCCGAAGAAGCCTTTTCCGAAGCGGCGGAGAAATTTGGCGACCTCGCCATCGTCGAGGCATTGGAGAGCATAGAGCCACAAATCACGTCACTGCATTTATCCTCTTTCGATGGCGGAAAACTATCGCTCGCCACGCTGCTCGTGCCGCCCAAGGCCTGGGCCGAAAGCCTGGCCTTTTTCGCCGCGAAATGGCGCGACGAGGATATCGAGGACGAACCTGAAATCTTGGCCGAAGCCTTGTTCGCGCACGTCCACGGCGTGGTCTTTTCCACCGACGACCATGACCGTCGCCGCGCGCTACTCAAGGCTTGCGCGGCCACCGACAGTGGCATCATGGCCCTGATGATCCTGTTCTCGATGGCACCCGATGACATCCTCGAAACCGCCGACCGCATCGACACCATGCAGAACTACGTCACCCCCGGCAGCGAATCCGAACACGATGTGGTTCCCCTGGCGGTGGAGCTGTATCACGCCACGCAAGACGGCTGGGAACAGGTGGTGTACGGGCTGTTCCCCAACTACATGCACGACCCGGATGCGGTGCGCGAGCAACATGCAAGCGAAGATGAAGACGCACCCGACGCGCACCGCAGCACCCAGGAATTGCTCTACCAATTGCGCAAGTTAGTCCCCACGCAAAGCAAAACAAAAGACCGCTCCGCGAAGAAGCATAAGAGCCTGGGCTCGGACATTTTTTCTTGATGCCAGAGCCGGCCTGCCAACAAATGTCCGCGCAACTCGTCTCGCTGACCGAACAACTGCCTTATCTGGTGCGCGCCATCCGGGCGCTCGGACTGCGCGGCAACAGTCAAAGTGATGCGGAAGAGCTCGCGCATGATCTCAGCGGCATCACCGCGATGGTCGCGGCAAAATTCACCAACAACCGCACGGCGGAAGGCATACTCGAGGCGCTGCGCCTCACTGTGGGTTGCGTCTCACTGGGTTTGGCACACGCGCACCCGCATGGCGACGATGAGGCGGCGACAGGCCTTTTGATCGAGCATGGTGCGGAACGCGTGTTCCAACAAGGCTTCCGCCTTATCAAAGAATTGTCCGAGCTGCCCGAAGTCGCGATGGTCAGCTCTTACGACCAGTCTCCGCACGAACAAGAACGCAGGCTCAAAACCAACTTCCTGCGCTTTTGTGCGGCCGACCCGAATGCCTATTGGACGGGACACAAAATATTTCAACGTGAGTGGGCCAACCGAACCGCCATTTCAAATCTGATAGATTGCGCCAAATGGTTGCGCGAACACCACGAAACTGGCCCGATACGCGAGGCCGATATGGATGCCGATGGCGTGTTGGCGATCGCGCTCATATTTGCGATCCAGGGCGGCGGCAAAATCGTCGCCAAGGCGGGGCAGAAAAATCTCGAATCCTTGCTCGCGACGATCCGGAAAAACCAACCTGATATCGAGCAAAGCTGGGCTGATTTTTTGCAGCAGATACCGCCCGAATATCGGCCATTGTTACGCACACGTATCGAACAGCTGCGCACCTCGACGATCATCGCCACGATCCGGGCACTGTGCGCGCAAACCAAACCCGGCAAAGCCAGCCTGACGAAACTGTTTCAGGAGCTGCAAAACCACGGCGGCAACGAGATCGATGTGGATTACGCTTAGACGCTTAAGTTGGAAATAGTGTTGCTTACGTCTTAAGCTCTTACGTCTGAATTTTTACGCCGTTAAATTCAAACACCGTGCTCCACAACTCATACGCTTCCGCCTCGGCATCCAGCACGATGCGGTCATTGAGTTTCTGGTCGTATTCAATCCTGCGCTTGGTATCCGTCAACACCTCGTAGGCTTTCTGTATCGCATTGAAACGCAAGTCCGCGCCCGCATCACTATTTCTGTCCGGGTGATAGCGCATGGCGAGTGAGCGATAGCGTTTCTTGATCTCGTCCGTAGAAGCGTTCGGAGCCACGCCCAGGATGTTGTATAAATTTTCCATGTTCTATGCGCTACTGAAAAAGTGAAACTAGCAGTGACCTAGTGCGGAACGGGGCTCTTGCCTGAATGTGCTCAACCCGCTCATAAAATCGGTTGATCGTCATCGGATGGCATAGTCGTCAGTGCCAGCTCAAGGTTTGAAGCAAGGTTGCCCGCGTATCTTCCCGCCTCAAACAACCGCAGCGACTCGTAGTATTTGGCTTTCAAACGAAGATTCTCTATATCGCCCAACAGTATTTTCCTTGCCTCATCTTTTTCCAACACACGACTCCTAAACTGGGTTGATTACCGGAGCGGACAAGTTTGGCTGTCCGCTCGCGCATGATAGTACAGACCGGCGAAATTTGTACTGCCCGCGTCCGCCACGCGAGCGGGATGTTGTCCGTGCCGTGTTGCCGGGATGAGAACTGCGCGGCTTTATTTTTCTGATACTCCATTCCAGAGGAAGTACAAGTCCTTGCCCGGTTTACCGCTTAATGTCACTTCCTGCGATTTGGTCACTCCTTTGAACCGGCTGTTCACCTTGTATTTGCCGTTTGGCAACGTCACGAAAAGCATCGGGCCAGCTCGGGGCAATTCGAGCACCGGCTTGCCACTCGCGTCCGAAATCACTACCGGGACTCCGGTGACGAATTCGCCATCCTTGCGCTCGGCGAATGTTATGCGCAGCGGGAATTTCTTGGCCATGCGACGCATGGTGCTTTCCTCATCCTTGCCGATCCCGCCGTTGAGGTAGCTCGTCGCGGTGATGGTCTTGACTACGTTGACGCGCTCGGGCAAGTCCGCTTGCGCCTGCGCCGCGCCAGGGACCAGAACAAACAGGCCGCCAACCATGGATACGGTGCTCAGAATCTTGCGAATCTGCATCATGTACATCCTTTCACAAAGCCAATTAAATCTTTTTAACAGCGGCCAGCTAGAATATTCAAACTCCAGATCCCCTGTTATTGCATCGACGGCCTCGACAGTATGCCGCAACACTTTTTGAATCTCTGTCCGGAGCCGCATGGGCAGGCGTCATTACGGCCAATCAGGAGTCTTGTGCCAGGCG
Organism: Gallionella sp.; assembly: GCA_013043965.1. GTDB lineage: Bacteria > Pseudomonadota > Gammaproteobacteria > Burkholderiales > Gallionellaceae > Gallionella. The sequence continues at coordinate 7,020 of JABEVF010000116.1, forward strand.
CAGACAAAGAATTGGTCCGAACACTCGATCTAACGAGATTCGGGCTTCCCAAGCTTGCTTGCATATTCTCTGCGCGTTGATCTTTGAAATATTCGTAAAGTAATGACACCGCGTCTGAAATCGATTTGCGCGCGTCTTGTTCTGTCTGACCATTGCCCCGGTTATCCCACATACCGTCCTTACTGGACGACGTACCCAGCAGCATGATAGGCGCGAGAAATTCGGGATGATCCTCCAACACATCTCGCCAGGGCTCTATAAAAGCGGTTGCGCCCAGCATAAAGCCTTCGCACCATTTTTTCACATCGGGCAGATTATCCCCCTCTTCCTGCTCCCAGGAATAAAGCAGTGGTTCGAACTGATCATTGTCCATCGCATGCAACTCCCTGTCGTAGTGGCGCATGATCAATTCCAGCGTGCGATTGAAGTCATCCAGCGATGAAAATGCTGGATGCTCTTCCCCTTTATCCACATCCCACACCCAACGCAACACTTCGCTCGGCGCGATGAAGCGCGGGTTCAATGCAATTGCCGCTAAAAACCCATCGAGCGAAGAAAACGCCATGCAGTTCTTTGGCATTCCTTCGGCAGACAGGAGTTCGTTTAACTCTTGAGTTTCGGTATAGCTTAGTAGAGAAGTTAGGTTCATGGCATGCTCCAATGTTCGAGGTTCCTCTTACCTGTCAGAACAGCGATGCTGATTGCGTGTTTCACGCAACTTGAACATACAGTTCACGGTAACAAGTTCAACCTACGCACGCATTAAAACAACAAAGGATTAAATTAAACTTAACTGCCTTCACTAATTTTGCAACCAGGTAAGGTGGCGCGGAAACGATACGCGTTACGCACCCGATGTATGGCGTTCCGGCTTGCTGGACCTCGCCAGCCAGCACATCAACTCCCTACGATGTGGCCGGGTGCATGAGCACTGCGTACCAACGAGCGCGTCCGGCGCATCAGCAAATAGGCGGCAGGAATGACGAACATCGACAACAGCGGCGCCGTGATCATGCCTCCCACCATCGGGGCGGCGATGCGTTGCATGATCTCCGAACCCGTTCCGCTGCCCCACATGATGGGCATCAACCCGGCAATGATCACGGCAACGGTCATCGCCTTGGGACGCACGCGCATCACCGCACCCTCGCGTATCGCATCCAGCAGATCCGGCAATCCGGTTTTGTCTTCCTGAATCCGCCCGTTCCACGAATTCTTCAGATAGAGCAGCATGATCACGCCGAACTCCGCCGCCACACCCGCCAGGGCAATGAAGCCCACGCCGCTCGCCACCGACAGGTTATAGCCCAGCACCCACATGAACCAGACGCCGCCCGCCAGCGCGAACGGCAGTGTCGCCAGGATAAGCAGCGCTTCGCCGAAGCTGCCGAAGGTGAGATACAGCAGCACAAAGATGATCATCAGCGTCGCCGGGACAACGATCTTGAGCCTGTCCTTGGCGCGCTCCATGAACTCGAACTGGCCAGACCAGGCAATCGAATAGCCGGGCGGCAGTTTCACCTGTTTGGCCACCTCTGTCTGCATGTCATGCACCACGGAACTCAGGTCGCGGCCGCGTATGTCCACATATACCCAGCCGGCAAGTCGCGCATTCTCGGTTCTCAACATCGGCGGGCCGTCGGCAATATGGATTGCAGCCACATCCCCCAGACTGATCTGCGCACCACGCTCGGTGAGCACCGGCAGATTGCGCAGGTTTTCCAGCGAGTCGCGGATTTCCCTGGGATAGCGCACATTGATCGGAAAGCGCTGCAAACCTTCGACGGTCTCGCCGATGTTCTCACCGCCGACCGCGGATGACACGATGCTTTGCACATCGGCAACATTCATCCCGTAACGCGCGGCGGCATCGCGATCGATGTCCACGTCGATATACCGCCCGCCGGTCAGGCGTTCTGCAAAGGCGGAGGAAACGCCGGGAACAGGTTGAACCACGCGCTCGATCTCGGCGGTCAGGCGGTCTATTCCGGCGAGATCCATGCCTGCCACCTTGATGCCCACCGGGCTCTTGATGCCGGTGGCCAGCATGTCGATGCGGTTGCGGATCGGCGGCACCCAGATATTCGTCAGACCCGGCACTTTCACGGTGCGGTCCAGCTCTGCGACCAGCTTGTCCGGCGTCATGCCGGGTCGCCATTGCGCGCGCGGCTTCAGGCGGATCGTGGTCTCGAACATTTCCATAGGCGCCGGGTCGGTCGCAGTCTCGGCGCGGCCTGCCTTGCCGAACACGCTTGCCACTTCGGGCACGGTTTTGATCAGGCGGTCGGTTTGCTGCAACAGCTCCGCGACTTTGCCCGTGCTGATGCCCGGCAGCGCGGTCGGCATATAGAGCAGATCTCCTTCGTCCAGCGGCGGCATGAACTCGCCGCCCAGACGGCTGATGGGCCACAGCGTCGCCATCGCGATCAGGGCCGCCAGCAGTATGATCGTTTTGGGCCGGTGCAAGACGCTGTCCAGCAAGGGGCGATATATGCGGATCAGAAAACGGTTGATCGGGTTCCTCTGTTCGTCGGGAATTTTGCCCCGGATCAGATAGCCCATCAGCACCGGAATCAGCGTGATCGCAAGGCCTGCGGCGGCGGCCATCGCATAGGTCTTGGTGAAGGCCAGCGGCGAGAACAGCCTGCCTTCCTGTGCTTCCAGCGTGAACACCGGGATGAAGGACAGCGTGATGATCAGCAGCGAGAAGAACAGCGCCGGGCCGACTTCGGCGGCGGCATCGGCAACCACTTTCCACTGTTCGCTGCCGGCAAGTACCCGGCCGGGGTGGCCGCGCTTCCACCCCTCGATATGCTTGTGCGCGTTCTCTATCATCACGACCGCCGCATCGACCATTGCGCCGACCGCGATCGCGATGCCGCCCAGCGACATGATGTTCGCGTTCACCCCCTGGTAGCGCATCACGATGAAGGCCGCAAGTATGCCCAGCGGCAGCGACACGATGGCAACCAGCGCGGAACGCAGGTGAAACAGAAAGATGCCGCACACGATGGTGACGACCAGGAATTCTTCGATCAATTTGTGCGTCAGGTTATCGATCGCGCGGTCGATCAGCGCGGAACGGTCATAGGTGGTCACAATCTCGACTCCGGGTGGCAGACTCGCCTTGAGCGCCGCTAGTTTGGCCTTGACCGCCTCTATCGTCTCCAGCGCGTTCTTGCCGGAGCGCATCACGATCACGCCGCCCGCCACTTCGCCTTCGCCGTTCAATTCCGCGACGCCGCGCCGCATCTCCGGCCCGATCTGGATGCGCGCCACATCGCCCAGCCGCACCGATACGCCAGCCGCCGTGGTCGTCAGCGGGATCTTGCGGAAATCATCCAGCGATTTCAGATAGCCCGAGGCGCGCACCATGTACTCGGCCTCGCCCAGCTCCAGCACCGAACCTCCCGCCTCCTGGTTGGCCTTGCCTATGGCTTCGATCACTCTGCTCTGCGGAATATTGTAGGCGCGCAACTTGTCCGGATCGAGCACGACCTGGTACTGGCGCACCATGCCGCCGATGCTGGCCACCTCAGACACATTGGGCACGGTCTTCAGCTCGTATTTCAAGAACCAGTCCTGCAGGGCGCGCAGTTGCGACAAGTCGAGCTTGCCGCTGTGATCGACCAGCGCGTATTCGTATATCCAGCCCACGCCGGTCGCATCCGGTCCGAGCGAGGATCTGGCCTGTATCGGCAGGCGCGACTGCACCTGGTTGAGATATTCGAGCACGCGTGAACGCGCCCAATACGGATCGGTGCCGTCCTCGAACAGCACATAGACGAATGAGTCGCCGAAGAAGGAATAGCCGCGCACCGTCCTGGCTCCCGGCACCGACAACATGGTGGTCGTCAGCGGGTAGGTCACCTGGTTCTCGACGATCTGCGGCGCCTGTCCGGGCCAGCTGGTGCGGATGATGACCTGCACGTCGGACAGATCGGGCAGGGCGTCGAGCGGTATTCTGCTTAGCGACCAGACACCCCATGCGGCCAGTATCAGCGTCGCCAGCAGCACCAGAAAACGATTGCCGATCGACCAGCGTATCAATCTGGCGATCATGGCTGATCTCCCGCCGCAGGCTTGATCGACACGATTTCATATCCCCCGTCAGAAACAGCTCGAATCTCGAAGTCCACGCGATCGCCGGCTTTGATGTCCGGAGGAATTCCGCTTGCGGGGAGCTTGAAGCCCATGGTCATCGCACCCCATTGCAGGCTGGGGATAGGGCCATGCGAGATGGTGATGGTATCCTTGCCGATAGTTTCGACCTTGCCCCTGCCGTGATGCGTTGGCGCAGCGTTGCCGGCGGGCTTGGAATCATTGCCCATGCGCAACGAGGTCGCTCTCAGACTGGCTTCCGAATCGATCAGGAACTGCCCGGAGGCGACGACTTTCTGGCCCTCTGCCAATCCCTTCAGGATTTCCGTCTGGCCATGACTTTCGCCACCCGCCTCAATATCCACCGGGACAAATTTGCCGTCGGCCTGCATTACGATCACCACACGGCGCTTGCCGGTCTGTATCACCGCTGCACTAGGCACCAGCAGCACGTCACGGCGCACTTCGGGAGAGAAATTCACGGTGGCATACATGCCGGGGACTAGCCGCTGCCCGGGATTGGCCAGTTCGATCCGCGCTTTCAAGGTGCGCGTCACGGGATTGACGTCAGGCAATACGGTGCTGACCTTGCCTTTTAACACCATGCCGGAAAGTGACGCCGTGCTTATTTCGACGCTGTTGCCGGGATGCACCTGTGCAGCCATGTCTTCGGGCACCTCTGCGTTGATCCAGACCGTATCCAGCCCGTTGATGCGGAACAGCGGCGCGCCGTTCACGACTGTCATGCCTTCGCGCGCATCGAGTTCGGCGACCACACCGCTGACGGGTGCTGCAATAACCAGCCGCTCTTGAATTTTTCCGCTGGTTTCCACCAGCCGCATCTGCTCTTCAGACATGCCGGCCAGGCGCATGCGCTGACGCGCGGCATCGATCAAATCCAGCCCGCTGTTTTCCTGCATGGCCAAACGTCTCGCCGTCAGAAAATCTTCTTGTGCCGCAACCCAATCCGGCACATACAACTCGGCGAGTGGCTGGCCTTTGCGCACCGGATCCAGCGTCGCCCGGACGTAGAGTTTTTCGATATAGCCATTGGCGCGCGCTTGAACCACCACCAATTCGCGTTCGTTGTAAACCACATTGCCGATCACTTCGATACGGGATGTGAGGTTTCCCCTGGTGACCGCGACAGTGCGAATGCCGAGATTCTGCTGAATGCGCGGATCGATCGTAACCTTCCCGCCATCGCTGCCCTCGTCGGCATAGACCGGCACCAGCGGCATGTCCATGAAAGGCGATTTTCCTGGCTTGTCGAAGCGCTGGCCGGGCACCATGGGATCATGCCAATACAGCACGGTCTTGCCGGTTGCAAGATCGGTCGCATTAGCGGGTTTTGCCTGGGCGGCAGCCGATATCGCGACAGACGGGGATGTCATGTTCTGACGGAGGCCGGCACGGTAACCGATGTAAGCCACCGCACCGATTACGACCAGCGCGACAAAGAAAAAAGCGAACAGCTTGGTTTTCATTGGGTATCCTTTTCCGGCGCAGTGCGACCGGCATCATTCTGCAAAAAATGAAAGTTGAGCAGTGCCCACAAGCGCGCCGCGTCCGCCTGCATTTGCAGGGCCTGCAAACGGGCATCAACTTCGCTGCGACGGGCGACGAGCACATCGTTCAGGGAAGATTTGCCGCTGCGGTATGCCGACAATTCCGCTTCGGTACGTTCGGTAGCGAGCGGCACCAGTTCGTGTTCCAGTCGAGCCTGCCGCTCGCGCGCGCTCTCCCATTCGGCGATCATAGTCCGCACTTCGGCAGTTGCGGCACGCATGGCTTCCTCGCGTTGCGCGCGGATTTGATCGGCCTGTGCCAGCTTGGCCGCCACCTCGCGATCCTGGCGGTTTGCCTGGTCCCACTGCAGCGGAACCGAGACCCCGATCGAGGCCATGTTGGAATACTGCGATCCGCGCTGCGCGTAAGACAATCCGACGCTCCAGTCGGATTGCTTGTTGGCCTGGGCGAGGCGCGCGTCGGTTGCCGCCAGATCTTCCTGTCTTGCCAATATGAGAATATCCGGATGCATCGCAATATGCTTATCGAGTGCACCGGGGTCGATCGGGATATGGTCGATCACGGGTCGCTGGGCAAGAGGAAGATCGCCCGGCTCGCCGAGCTGGCGCACCAGTGTTATTTTCGCGGTGCGCACCTTGCGCGCAATCTCGCTGGCTCTATCCTGCAACCCCAGCAACGCCGTTCGGGCGGCCAGCACGTCGGACTGGCTGCCGCGACCCGAACGATATGCGGTTTGCGCCGCCTCGATTTCGCCTTGCGCCTGCAGTATCTGCTCGCCTATCAGTTCGGCACTCGCCTCGGCGTAATAGCGGTCCAGCCAGGCAAGAGCCGTGTCGCGCCGGATGATCAGCGTCGCCTCGGCTTTTTCGGCGAGCGTCTTGTCCGCCTCGCGCTCATAGTGCTCGCCGCGCAACCGTTTCTTGTCGCCGCGCGTAAGCTCCTGGGTCACACCTATACTGCGCTGGGTCATGAAATCGCTTCCGACGCTGAACTGGTCCGCACCGGTGACCGGCAGATTTTCGATACCGACACTTAACACCGGATCGGGATTTTGCGTGGCCGAGACCGCCAGATCGCGATCTGCGGCCACGGCAGCATCTTGTCCGGCCAGTTGCCGCGAGCGCTCGACGGCCAGCCGTTGTGCTTCAGCCAGCGACAGCTCGTTTTGCGCAGCTGCCGATAACGGCAGCATCAGCGCTACGCAAATCATGGAAATCGAGAAACCGTGCCGGCCTACCTTAACCGGCGCAGCCCTTCTAAAATCAGATAAAGGGGAATGCATATAACCTCCAGACGGCAACAGAGTTACCGTTGCCTGCGGGCTTAAAACGTTGCGGGAGCAACGCAGATCGCTACTCCCGCCGCGTGCTTATTTGCCAGACAGATGAAGGCGTGTGATCACATAACTGTCCTGTGAACGAACGAGCTCGAAATCTACCGCATCACCGGCCTTAATTCCTTTGGCAAGCGCCGCATCCTTCAATTCGAAACTCATGGTCATGGCAGGCCACCGTAGCGAGGCAATCGGGCCATGAGCCAACGTCACCACCCCCTTGGCGACATCAATCTTCTTGACCGTACCGGTGCCACTGTGGGTGGCGGGTGCTGCCTCCATATTCATGCCCTTCATGTCCTTCATGTCCATACCCTTCATGTCCATGCCGTTATCGGCGATCATCATGCGCGGGCTTGCCTCCGCAGTTTGTACATGGAACATCGAACCGATGCCCAGCAGGGCGGCGATCATTGCAAAAACGGCGAGTGTATTATTCTTCATGGTGAGATTCCTTAAAATTTGAGATTTGCCAATTGAGTCTGCATCGCCCGGACCAGCAGATGAGGAAAAGGCTGGGTAGCCGTAAAGATAGTGCGCCTCAAGATACTCTCCGGAGCAGAACTCGAATTCAAGTGCGCAGCACAGCCTCGCTGCGGGTGCGCACAATAGGGTTCAGACGGGAATAAGGCTAATTTAGCAGCCGGAGGAAACGCAGATATAGGGGGGGGCCAGTAGTGGCCGGGGACTGGAGGGGTGTTGCGAAGCTGGCGGCATCCGCCACTGCAAACAACCGCACACCGGCTGGAAGAACGGCTGGCGCGAAAAGCGGCAGGTCAAAGGCAAGTTTTGGTGTATCTGAACCCTGCTCACAGTGTTTCATACACGACTGTTTATCGGGCGAACTGTGCTCTGTACAGGGATCACCGCCAGCCTCCATTTGCATCAGCGGTTCCGCCGGCTGCGAAGGTGGCAAGTAACCCGAAACCAGACAACCGCCCACAGCCACTCTGAGCTGGATGAACAGCAGCGCAAACAAAACGACCCACGTCACGTTCCGTTTCGAAGCCGTTGTCAAACGATAGAATTCTGGGAGGTAACTCATGCGGCGACTATAACATTTTTCACCCTTGCGGGGTCAAGCGGTCAATTCTTCCACGCGGATATGCGTCGTCTGCGCAACGGCCAGCACCGCGTCATGCAGCAAACGTCCGCTTCCGGCATCGGCTTCAACAGCGAGCGGGTGCTGGGCCAATATCGCCGCAGAAAACTCACTCACAGTTTTCAAGTGGCTGTCGCTATCCTGCAGCAAAGGCTTGGGCTTGGTGGCTTGGAAGTACAACAGGCCACCACGCGATGCCGCCGCCAGCAAATAGAACTTTTCACCGGATGGGGAAACTTTTTCGTCGTGCACACTAAAATAATGTGTCTCGCTACCCGGTAGGTTCTGCGCAATATCGCCTATCTGTTTCGCGATATTTTCTATGAAGGTCTGCGCACCATTGAGTTGCGGCGCAAGCGTGATGTGGTATTTCCCCGGTCGGTTTATGACCACCGGATTATCCAGAACCACCGGCCTGGCACGCCGAAAAGTGAGCACCACCAACGTGATGATGGTAATCAATAACAGACTTTCACCCATGTTGCATCTCCATCAAAAGTTAGGGGGCTTACGCCCCCTTTGCCGCGTTTAAAAACTCAACTCGGCCTAGGCGCACGCCCCACCGCGTTGGAACTCTCCATCCATTTTTTGATCCTGTTGGCATCGCCGATACGAGTGCGTTTACCCCACGAATCGAGCAGCACGATGATTACCGGACGCTGGTTGATCGTCGCTTGCATCACCAAGCAACGCCCGGCCTCGTTGATAAATCCGGTTTTGCTGACACCGATGTTCCAAGAGGCATTCTTGACCAGCGGATTGGTGTTGTGGAAGCGCAATTCGCGGCCGCCCCAACCATCCATCGAAGCGGATGCCGTGGTGGTGTATTGGTGTATCAGCGGATAGGCCCGCGTCGCGGCGACCATCTTGACCAGATCCTGCGCGGTGGAGACGTTGTCGCTGTTCAACCCGGTGGGATCGAAGAATTTGGTGCTGCTCATGCCCAACTGAGCCGCTTTGGCATTCATCGCCGCTACAGCCGCAACCATACCGCCCGGATAACTGCGCGCCAAGGCGGAAGCCGCACGGTTCTCGGAGGCCATCAAAGCCATCTGGAGCATTTCCGAGCGAGTGAAGGTCATGCCGATGCGCAACCGCGAATGCGTGCGTTTCAGCATGTCCAGATCGCCGGTCGCCACACTCACCACTTCATCCATGGGCAATCTGGCATCCAGTATCACCATGGCCGTCATCAGCTTGGTGATCGAGGCGATAGGCGCGACCAAGTCAGCGTGCTTGTTATAGATCACCTGCTGCGTTTGCTCATCGACAATCAGCGCAATATTGGACTGCACATGCGGATTGAGCGCATTAGCCGCCGCGTTGGCATGCGACTTGTGCTTGTGATGAGGCGACTGGGCATGAGCCCAATTGATGCCCATTACTTGGCTCAAAACAACAGCGATCCAGAGTCCTTTTTTCATTTTATTCCCAAGCGCTATCCAAATGCCGCGCGAAGCATACATGAAGATCAATGTAAACAAACGCGAGAAATGTAAATCAATGTAAATCAATCGGCAAGCTGTATTTTCTCTTCTTGTTTCTGAAGATTCCACAAGTGCGCATAAGCGCCCTGTTGCGCCAGCAACTCATAATGCGTGCCGCGCTCGATGATACGCCCCTGCCCCATCACCAGAATCTGGTTCGCATCGACCACGGTGGACAAGCGGTGCGCGATCACCAGGGTGGTGCGATTCTGTGCGATGCCGCGCAGTTCGGCCTGGATGGATTTTTCGGACTGCGAGTCGAGTGCCGATGTCGCCTCATCGAAAATCAGCATGGCAGGATTCTTCAAGATCGCCCGCGCGATCGCCACACGCTGCTTCTCGCCGCCCGACAGTTTCAATCCGCGCTCGCCCACCATGGACTGGTAGCCGAGCGGCAAAGATTCGATGAAGGTGTGGATGTGCGCGGCCTGGGCTGCCGCGATCACATCTTCTCGCGTCGCATCAGGCCTGCCATAAGCGATGTTGTAATAGATGGTATCGTTGAACAGCACGGTGTCTTGCGGCACGATGCCGATAGCCGCGCGCAGACTGGTCTGCGTCACACCGCGTATATCCTGACCGTTGATCTGTATACTGCCCTGCCCCACATCATAAAAACGGAACAACAGACGCGAGAGCGTGGACTTGCCCGCCCCGCTCGCGCCGACCACGGCTACCGTATGCCCGGCCGGGATATCAAAACTCACGTCGTATAGGATCTGCCTGTCAGGCTCGTAGCCAAAGCTCACGTTGTCGAAACGAACCGATGCCTTGCCGATTTGCAACACACCCGCGTCTGGCGCATCCGCGATCTCCTTGTGCTCGTGCAGCAAGCGGAACATTTTTTCCATGTCGGCCAGGGAGTGGCGGATTTCGCGATACACGAAACCCAAGAAATGCAGCGGCATGTACAACTGCAACATGAACACATTGACCAGTACCAGATCGCCTATGGTCATCTTGCCCCGCACCACCTCCTCGGCGGCCAGCAACATCAGCGCGGTGATGCCGATGGCGATGATGATGCTCTGCCCTGCGTTCAACAGTGCCAACGAAGTTTGATTGCGCACCGCCGCCGTTTCCCAATGCTCCATATTGTGGTCGTAGCGGCGCGCCTCGTATTGCTCGTTGCCGAAATACTTCACCGTCTCGTAATTCAACAGACTGTCGATGGCGCGGGTATTTGCCTTGGAATCGAGGTCGTTCATGGTGCGCCGCACCACCATGCGCCACTCGGTGATGAATAGCGTGAACAGGATATAGATCACCAGAGTGATAAACGTGATCACGGCGAACCACGCGTTGTATTTTTTCAACAAGATCAATGCGACCAGGCCGATCTCCAACAGCGTGGGTAGCACATTAAACAGCGTGAAGTTGAGCAGAAAACCGATGCCGCGCGTGCCGCGCTCGATGTCGCGCGACACTCCGCCGGTTTGCCTGTCCAGATGAAAACGCAGACTCAGGCTGTGCAGATGTTCGAACACTTGCAGGGCCACGCGGCGGATCGCGCGCTGCGTCACCTTGGCGAACACCGCATCGCGCAACTCGCCGAACAGCGTGCTGAACAGACGCAACAGCCCGTACCCGACGATCAAAAATACCGGCATCACCAACACGCCATGCGATTTATCCAGCGCGTCGATAATCTGCTTCAGCGCCAAAGGAATGGCAACGTTGGCCAGCTTGGCCAATACCAGCAAGCCCATCGCGATCACCACCCTCGACTTGAACTCCCACAGATAAGGCAGCAGGGAACGTATGGTTTGCCAATCATTACGCGAGGCGGTAGCAGGGGACGCGGTTTCAGGTTGCATAATTCTAACGACTTAAATCAGGGGCGCGATTATAACTGGCCGGCGCACTTAATCTTGCATGAACATTAGGGGATGCAACACCCGTGTATGGGTGAGCGGCTCGCGCCTAAAACCGATGCTTTGTCTTAAATGTCTACAGGGCTTGATGTAGAATCGGCCCCGCAAACCATTACCCTAGACCTGACACGCTATGTCCCCGAACCCCGTTCCCATCGACACCCAGGATGGTATGAGCCCCCAGGTCTGGTACAGCGCGGCCAGTCAAACCTCGGGGCTGGTCTACGATACGGCGCAAGCCGCGGTCATCGAAGCCCTGGACATCCTGTGGCATCAGCTGATCGACTTCAAGACCAAACGCAATCACTTTCTGGGGCGCAGCCTGCTCAGCCCCGATGTGCCCAAGGGTGTCTATATCTGGGGTGGCGTGGGGCGCGGCAAGACTTTTTTGATGGATGGCTTCTACGCCTGCGTGCCTTATCGCCGCAAACGCCGTATCCATTTCTATAGTTTCATGGCCGAAGTGCATCACCGCATGAAGCAACTCGCCAGCCGCGACGACCCGCTGATCGCCTTGTCCGACAGCATCTCCGGATCGACACGGCTGTTATGCCTGGATGAATTCCACGTCGATGACATCGCCGACGCGATGATTTTGGGGCGGCTGATAGGCGCGCTGTTCGAACGTGGCGTGGTCTTGATCACCACCTCCAATTACCCTCCCGCCGGACTCTATCCGCACGGTTTGCAGCGGCAGAACTTCCTGCCCGCCATCGCCATGCTGGAACGCGAATTGAAAGTCCTGAATCTGGGAAGCGGCGAGGATTATCGCATGCGTGCCGACACCAAGGAGCTTCGCTACATCGTTCCCGCCGATGCGCACAGCGAGCTCTGCATGGACGTAATGTTCGAGCGATTAGACCCGAGAGCAGAACACGACGAGTATCCGATCCCGGCAAGAAAGATCGCCCGCGATGCGATCTGGTTCGGCTTCAACGAGCTATGCGGCGGTACGCACGGGCAATCCGACTATCTGGACATCGCACACCGCTATCGAACCGTGTTCTTATCCGGCATCCCAAAATTGACAGTGGAACATTCCGCCGCCGCACGGCGGCTGACCTGGCTCATCGACGTGCTGTACGACAACAACGTCCAACTCGTCGCATCCGCAGATACCGCCCCGGAAAATATTTACACCGAAGGGGTCGGCGCCGGAGAATTCGCCCGTACCGCCAGCCGCCTGGTCGAGATGCAATCCAAACGCTACATGCAACTGCCATACCACCCGCAAAATATCACGCTATAAAGCCGCGACACAGCACGGGCTGGCGGCACACCGCTCATATCGCCATCCGGTATGGCCTTTTAAAGCAGTGGCTCGCATCAGAATGCCAGCAAGCAGGTCATTAAATCCCTGAGCTTCTGTAGCTTGGTCGACTTCTCGCCGGCATTTTCTTGCAATTTGGCAATCTCACTCCGCAAGAAATCCTGCATGAATTTGATTTTGAGTTGCGTTCTGACCCGTGCCGCGAGGATGGGCGCGCTGATGGGCTTATGAATAAAGTCCGATGCGCCTACGGCAAACCCGAGCTCTTCATCCTTAATTTCATTCTTTCCCGTGATGAAAATCACCGGCACATTCATTGTCGTTGCATTGTCCTTTAGCTGGCGGCAGACCTCGAAGCCGTCCATAACCGGCATCATCACGTCGATCAGTATCAAATCGGGTGGATTGGCGAAGGCCAGCTCGATAGCCTCCAAACCATTACTGGCTTTCTGTATGAGGTAGTCTCTGCTCAGCAATCGATCCAGGAGATTCAAATTGGACGGCTCGTCGTCCACCACCAACACGGTTGGGCTTTCAGAAGAAACTGGCATCGCATTTCCTTTCATTTGTTTTTTAGACCACTCGGCGTGCCCGCAGGAAACATGACAGCGGGTAGCACACCGTTCTAAGCTCAGAACAAAATGATGATAGAACCGATCCGAACCATTGTGCGATGTTACAGCTTCCGCGCTTGTCGCATCAAGCCAGCCAAGTTTGCAACCCGCTGCTGGCAATACCGGCTACCATCTTACCGCTAGCGCGCTAATCCGGCAGTCTATTCGAATACCACCCTGCTCTCGGTGCGCTAGCACACAAACATGGCCTGCGAATGACGCTACCACAGAGGCCTTGTATTACGCGGACGCTATCGACTCATCGCATTGCGACAGGATCACCTCTCCCGTTTGAAAACTTCCGCCAACTTCGCATCCAGCGCGTCCCTGAATTTTCGATACGATTTATACGACGAGGTCGCGTGGATGTAGTTCTTCACCCCCTCTTTCCAACCGATGAATTTATCGAAGCAGTAAGCGAACCAGCGTATCGTCATCAGTTTGTTTTTGGTGATGGCGAGCAGGCGTGCGGCTAAAAACGTCCCGGTGGCTTTGGCGAGAAGGAACACAAATAACCCGTCCAGCGGATGCCCGCGCGCGATCAGCCACACGCCCACGATCTTGAACGGCAACATCAGCAGGATAGGGATCAGGAACAGTGCCAGACAAATCGCCGGACTGCGCGCGGCGACAAACTCTTCCAGCTTGCGTACCAACTTGAAGCGCGCGAAGTATCCCGATACGGCTTCGAACAACGACCAGAACGCCTCTTCGACGAGAATCACCACGAACATCAACAGCGTGAGCAGATATTTGAGCAAAACGAACACCCTTCCCATGTAAAGCGAATGACACTTTCCCAAGCCGGCAGCGCGTGATTCTACCGTAGCCGGATTTCAATTTCAGAATTGGGAATAATGGCTCATGTGTATAATTCCGCGCCATTCCAACTGACTTCCTAATCACCATGACTCAGAAAATCCCAGCTCCCATCATCGGCACCCCCCTCAGCCCCGATGCCACGCGCGTGATGCTGCTGGGCAGCGGCGAATTGGGTAAAGAGGTCATCATCGAGCTGCAACGTCTGGGCGTGGAAACCATCGCGGTGGACCGCTACCCAAATGCGCCGGGACATCAGGTGGCGCATCGCGCCCACGTCATCAACATGGCGGACGGTGTGCAACTGCGCGCGCTGATCGAATTGGAAAGACCCGACCTGATCGTACCCGAGATCGAAGCCATCGCCACCGACATACTGGAACAAATCGAGCAGGAAGGCCTGGCGCGCGTGATCCCCACCGCGCGTGCGGCCCGTTTGACCATGCACCGCGAAGGCATACGCCGCCTGGCTGCAGAGACTCTGGGCCTGCCCACTTCGCCGTATCGCTTCGCCGACAGCCTGGAGGAGATGCGCGCCGCAATCGAGCACATCGGCTATCCCTGCATCATCAAACCGGTCATGTCGTCGTCGGGCAAAGGCCAATCCAAAGTCGATACGCCAGCCGAAGTGGCAGCCGCGTGGGACTATGCCGCCAGCGGCAGCCGCGTGAACCAGGGGCGGGTCATCGTCGAAGGACTGATACGTTTTGATTACGAGATCACGCAACTCACGGTGCGCGCCCTGGATGCGGATGGTAACGTCGAGACACACTTCTGCGAGCCCATAGGCCATGTGCAAGTGCAGGGAGACTACGTGGAAAGCTGGCAGCCGCAAGCCATGCCCTCGTTAGCATTGCAACGCTCACAGAAAATCGCCAAGGCGGTCACCGACAATCTCGGCGGCTTGGGTTTGTTCGGCGTGGAGTTGTTCGTCAAAGGCGATGAGGTGTGGTTCAGCGAAGTCAGCCCGCGCCCGCACGACACCGGCATGGTGACGATGTGCTCGCAAGTGCAAAGCGAATTTGCGATCCACGCCCGCGCCATACTCGGCCTGCCGGTGGATGTCAGCCTGCGCGCACCGGGAGCCAGCGCGGTGATCTACGGTCAGCACGAAGCCGCTGGCATCGCCTTCAAGAACGTCGATGAAGCACTGCGAGTGCCGCACAGCGACATCCGCTTGTTCGGCAAGCCGGAATCCTTCGCCCGTCGCCGCATGGGTGTGGCACTCGCAACCGGCAGCGATACCGACGAGGCTCGTGCCCGGGCGAAACTAGCCGCGAGCAAAGTCGTTCCGGCCAAGCCCTAGTCTGTAGGAGCGAGCCCCTGATAATGGGCGATCGGCCAATGGATCTGTATTAACCCTCCAGCGTCGCCCGCACACTCGCCCGCTCGCTCATGCGCGCGAACCATGCGGCCAGATTGGGATGCGCCCCGCGCCAATCGCGTTCGGCCTGGCGCAGATCAAGATAGATTAACGCGCTCACCAAAGCCAGATCGGCCAGCGAGATTGTTTCGCCCTCACACCACTGGCGCGTACCCAGTTGCCCGGAAATATGCGTCAGCGCGCGCGTCACCGCATCCAGATGGCGCGTGGTGGCGCCGGCATCCTGTGACTCCTTGGGGCGCAGCACCTCGTTGCGCACCACCACCGCCGAATCCATGATGCCGTCCGCCAGTGCTTCCCAGCGTTTGACTCTCATCCGGGCCAGCGCATCGTTGCGCGGTATGAGGATAGTCGTGTCGTTCAGCGTGTCGGCATATTCGGCAATGACACTCGAATCAAACACGCACGTCCCGTCATCCAAGATCAGTGCGGGAATACGGCCCAGCGGATTGGCGCGCACCACTTGGCTGCCCTGCTCGCGCGGGGGATCGATGAGGTAAGTATGCGGGATGTTTTTTTCCAGCAACACCAGGCGCGTCTTGCGCACATAAGGGCTGGTATTCGTGCCTAGCAACTTCATGGTTCTCTCCTGTGATCTCGATGTTTTGGAGGACGACGATTGTCAAACAGGACGAGCCTCAACACAAGCAGAATCAGCGGCAAAAAAGAAGGCATCCTCGCGGATGCCTTGAACAGAGGAGAAGCCCACAAGCGTAGGACAGGAGCCCTGAATGGCTTGCAACGGATACTTCGACGCGCATCATCGCAGCAATCAGTTACAAAATGATGACAACCTGGCGCGAGGCTAATCAGATCGCGCCTTTGCCATAGCCCAACACCGCCATCACGATGCGGATGACCGCGTGACTGGCCTTGGCCAACAGCCGCGGGCCCCAGCCCGTTTGCCAGCTATCATTCAGCTCGATGCGCAGCCCGTCTTGCTCTATCGCATCCAGCAAACTACGGCGCAATTGCTGTGCGAAACGTTCATCCTGAACGGCAAGGTTCGCCTCGCGCGCCAACAACAGACTCAGGGGGTCGATATTGGACGAGCCTACCGTCGCCCAGAGTCCATCCACCACGGCGACCTTGGCGTGCATGTAGCTGGCCTGATACTCGTATATTTCTATGCCCGCCGCCAGGAGTTGCTCATACAGCGCGCGCGTGGCGTAGTGCTGCAAGCGATACTCCACCCTTCCCTGCAACAGCAGCACCACTCTCACCCCGCGCTGCGCTGCGTGCACCAAGGCACGGCGGAAGATGCGACCCGGCAGGAAGTAAGCATTAGCAATAATGATCTCGTGCTGGGCATGGGCCATCGCCATGTGGTAGGCGTGCTCGATGTCGCGCCGATGACGGAAATTATCGCGCAGCAATAACCTCAATGCAGGGGAAAGTAACTCGCGCGGCCTGAAGTATCGAACCTTTTTGACGCGCCGCCGCAGCATGGCCCAGGTGACCAGATTCCACATATGCTCCATCGCGGCACGCACTTCGCCCACCATGTCCCCCTGCACGCGCACCGCATAATCGAGGCGCGGCGCATCGTGATCGGCACCTGATGGCACGTCGTCGAGTATGTTGATACCGCCGACAAAAGCCACGGCGGAATCGACCACCGCCATTTTGCGGTGCAAACGTCGTAACCGCCGCATCCGGCTACGCTGGAGGGTGAACGGAGAGATGTCGCGCCTGAACCACAGCACTTGAACCCCGTCGGCGCGCAATTCATCCAGCCATTGCCGGGACAGTTCGGCCGCACCAAAACCATCCAGCAGCAAACATACCTCGACCCCGCGAGCCGCCGCACGCCGCAAAGCATCCGCCACGCTGCGTCCGGCCTGGTCGGCAGCGAAAATATAAGTTTCCAAATGTATCGAATGCCGCGCAGCATCGATGTCGGCACACAGTTGCGGGAAGTATTCCGCACCGTTCTGCAACAACGTGAGTTGGTTGCCCGCGACCTGGTGGGTCTGTTTCATAGCGTCTGAAGATGTGCCGACAATGCCGCGTGATCCGAGATGCGCCGCCACAACCCGCCGGTATGCACGCGGCTGTGCAACACCGAGAAGCCGCGCACGTAGACCCGATCCAGACGCAACATCGGCCAGGCCGCCGGAAAGCTGCGCGCGAGCTGCCCGCGATGTAATTGGAACGCGTCGTGCAGCCCCAATTCCGCCCCCAGGATGTACCCCAGGTGATTGCGCCAATCATTAAAATCGCCGGCGATGATCAGCGGCGCACCTGCAGGAATAATATCGCGCACGTAGGCTATCAGTGCCCGTGTCTGCTCGCGCCGTCCCCTGGCAAACAAGCCAAAATGAACGCACAAACAATGTACCCGCAAGGGGTAGGCCGGTGGGTGCCCGGCGGCGTTGCCGCCACCCTCCCGCTCCACCGGCTGCCGCCCGGCCAGATCGATCTCGCAATGCAACAGCCCGCGGCTTTCAAAACGATGCGCGGAAATATCATTGTTCGATGATTGCAAAATCGGAAAGCGGCTCAAGATCGCGTTGCCATGGTGTCCGGCCGCATACACAGAGTTTTTTCCATAAGCCGCGTGCGGCCAAATCTCTTCGGCAATAAATTCATGCTGCGGCATGTCCGGATAATTCCCGTGGTGCAGACCGTGCAGCTTGTGCTCACCCTGGACTTCCTGCAAGAACACGATGTCCGCATTCAACTCCCGCAACCGTTCGCGCAGCTCGTGCAAAACTACACGGCGGTTAAATTGCGAAAGGCCTTTGTGTATGTTGTACGTGGCGACATGTAGGATAGGCATGAGGGTCATTTTACCCAATCCGCGCGCCGAACATCACCGCCATTTAGGCCTGATGGCATCCCTCACGCAGAGTCACCTGGCACGCCACCCGAACCGGCCAAGCGGTAGCTGCCGGGCACGATGCCGCCGAGCTATTGCCAGGACCGTATCCATGCGGGCAGGTCGGCGGCTGGCATAGGCCTGGCGATAAAATATCCCTGGGCGGTGTCGCATCCCGCTTTGCGCACAAAATCCCAATCCGCCTGGTCTTCCACCCCTTCTGCCACCACTTCCATGCCCAGCTGTTTTGCCAAGCCCAGACTGTAATCGAACATTGCCCGGAGCTTTTCGTTGGTGCAGGCACCATGCACAAAACTCTGGTCGATTTTGAGTTCGTCAAACGGGAGGTCGCGCAACTGGGCCAGGGAAGAAGTGCCGATGCCAAAATCATCGATCGATAGCCGGAATCGTTTCAGGCGCAGCCGGGCCAATATCTCCAGCGGGGTACGCAGATCCTCCATCAGACGGCTCTCCGTCACTTCCAATATTATCCTCTGCGGTGGAACGTCAGCATGGGCCGCCAGCCCGACGACCTCGTCCAAAAAACTCAGCGCACCCAGGTTGTCCATAGACAGGTTGACAGCCACCTGTAACAACAACCCGGATTCTTGCCAGAGCTTCGCCTGGGCGAACGCACCGGCCAGCACCGCACGGGTCAGGTCGTCGATCAGGCCGTGCGCCTCCGCCACGCCGATGAACTGATCGGGAAACACGATCCCATCCCTGGGGTGGTGCCAGCGCACCAGCGTTTCCACGCCCACCACATGGCCGTTGTCCGTCCGCACCTTAGGCTGATAATAATTGACCAGCTCGCCATTGGCGATGGCTGCGCGCAACTCGTCTGCGCCATACACTTTATTCTTCGCGCGGGGCTTGTGCCGCAATGGTGCGGCCCATTTCCCGATCAGATCGTCCAATCCTTGCGGTGAGGCCGGTTTATGCAGATGCCCCAGCACGGTGATCTTATGCGCTCTTGCCAATTTTTCGGCGGCCTGGTGCATACGCTCGTCCTCGCCGCTGACCAGAATAAGACTGCCGATATAGCACCGCTCGGCCAGACGGCGCACGAATTCAAGCCCGTCCATTTCCGGCATATTGATATCCAGCAGGATCAGATCGGGATAATCGCTCGGATGATCGATCAATTCCAGTGCGGCGTATCCGTTGTCGCAAGCGGAAACCGAGGCGTAGCCAAGATTTTTCAACATGCGGGCGAGCAGTTTATGCATAAACGGCTCGTCGTCGAGCACCAAAATATTGATCGTGGAGTTATGCATACATGACACCCTGAAATTTTATTTATCGTCCTGCTCGTGTGCAAAGTATATTGTATTCGCGCCGCAAACCAGATACCAACCTCAATATCCCTCAATACAAGCTCGAACGCTCGCCAGCTCTTGCTCGAACCTGGGCAGCAACAGCAGCAGTGCGGCCGCGTCGCCAGCCTTGCCCGCCTGCTCCATTTCGGCACACAGCTCACCCAGTACCAGTGCTCCCACTGAGCGCGACGACGACTTGAGCTTGTGCGCCAACGCACCGGCAACCGCAGGCTGGGCCGCCATGCAGGCGACACGCAGTTCCGCCGCCAGCTTGGCCGCGCTGAGGATAAAGGCGTGCAGAAACTCGCGGATCATCAGCGCATCGTCGCCTATCAGTGCCTTGAGCACATTCACGTCAACCGCTGCGGATGCCGGAATTGTTTCATCGAGCTTTGCCTGAACCAGCCTAAGCTCAGCCGGGATCGGCAACCATTTTTTCAGCATCGCTTTCATGCTGGCCAGTTGCACCGGCTTGCTCAGGTAATCATCCATGCCGACAGCGAGGCAATGCTCGGCTACGCCCTTGAGGGCATTGGCAGTGAAGGCAATGATGGGTATGCGGGTCTTGCCAGCTTCGGCGGAGCGGATGGCGGCGGTCAGCTCGTAACCGTCCATCTCCGGCATGTGCAGGTCGGTGATCAGGATGCCGTAATGGCCGCTACGCCAAAGCTCCAGCGCCTCGCGTCCATTGTTGGCAATGTCGACAATTTGCCCGAACAGCGCGAGTTGTTGCAGGACAACTTGCTGGTTGATCTCGTTGTCTTCAGCAACCAGAATCAGAGAGCCACGCCGACACGCCTCGGCGCGTGACAGCGGAGCTGTCACGCGGACATCGTCAGGCTGATGATCTCTTACGACATACTCCTTGATCCGATCGGCAGCAATCGCCACAGCCTCTAGAAATCTGAGGCGATGCAAACCGTCGGCATCCAGCGTGACCAGATCGGCCGCCTCGACGCGACCCCGGCGGCGTTGACCGCGCGCGGCGGCGCGCATCTCCCCCAATGGCGGGGTGGTGTCGACCGTGTCGATGACCACAACACACGGAGCAGACGGATGGCTGCTTACCCCCTGTCGCGCGATCCATTGCTGTGCGGCCGCCAGATCCGGCGCGCGCTCGACCCGTGCGCCACCATGCCCCAGATAGGCGACAAGGTCATCTGCCAGACTCTCCGCTGTTCCCACCACCAGACACGACAGCCCCGCGACTAGCTGCATGCCGGGATAATCTTCGCCTGCATCATGCTGTTCGGCCAGCAACGCGAAAGGGATGCGCACGCCGAACAACGAACCTTTGCCCGGCTCGCTCTGCACCGTAATCTGGCCGCGCATAAGGCTCACCAACTGGCGCGAAATGGCCAGTCCCAGCCCGGTCCCACCGAAAGTCCGCGTGGTACTGGAATCGGCCTGGGTAAAGGGAGAAAACAGCCGCGCATAAGTCGCCTCATCGATGCCGATACCGTTGTCGGCCACACGGAACTCCACCGTTAGCCGCCCGTCCGCCACTTCGGCCGAGCACGGGCTCTGAGTTTCGGTCTCCAACCCGGAGATGATGAAATGCGGGCCCGTCCCGACCAGCTTCCGGGTACTGTCTTCGACCAGCACGGCACGCACCGCCACCTTGCCCTGCCGCTGCTGACCGCTGGAGAACTTGATCGCATTTCCGACCAGGTTGGTCAATGTTTGACGCAACCGCGCCGGATCACCCGACACCTCGGCGGGGATAGCCGGGTCGGTAAACAGCGTCAGTTCCACCCCCTGTTTCTCGGCAACAGGGGCGAGCGTTTCACATACTCTTTCGACAATCTTGGCGACATTCATGGGCATCGACTCGAGCTGGAGCTTGCCGGCCTCAATCTTCGAAAAATCGAGGATGTCGTCGATGATGCCCAGCAGCGACAATGCCGAGTCATGAATGATGCTGGCCATTTCAACTTGCGGGCCTCTCAGGCTGCTGTGCTGCAACACTTCGACCATGCCGATCACAGCGTTCATAGGCGTGCGTATCTCGTGGCTCATGGTAGCGAGAAAAGCCGACTTGACGCGGTTTGCCTGTTCGGCTTCGAGTTTGGCCCGCTCCAGGTCGGCGGTGCGCGCCGACACTTTTTCTTCCAGCTCGTCGTTGAAGCCACGCAACGCCGCCTCGGCCTGCTTGCGTTCGATCACGGCAAAATTGAGCCTGAATATCACGATCAAGAAAATCAGCAGGCTGGCAAGCGTGCCGGTGAAATTGAACAGATAGACGA
Source organism: Gallionella sp. (assembly GCA_013043965.1). Taxonomy (GTDB): domain Bacteria; phylum Pseudomonadota; class Gammaproteobacteria; order Burkholderiales; family Gallionellaceae; genus Gallionella. The sequence continues at coordinate 28,920 of JABEVF010000116.1, forward strand.
AGCGGGACATGCTTTCCAGCTCCCGTTTCAATTGCTGGATGAGCTGGTGGCGATCGCCTCTAGCCCGCTTTAATGTTGCCAGGAGGTCATCCAACAAATCGTCCGCGTGCCTGATCATGTCGTTGCGGGCGACCTTATCCATACCGGCTTGACTGTTATCAATCATTTTTTGCAGCCACTGAAGGTGCGCTTTGACCTGGGCTTCGATCAGGGTGAACTGCTGTTGTTGGGCAGGTTCGACAGATCTGAATTCATCTTGGTACAGGTGACCCAACGTCATGTTGCTGTCCGCTCTGGCCAAGATATAAGCCTTCAGATACGCTTCATCACCGATGAACAAATAGTCGCTGGTAAAGTCATGCGCGGTGGTCACCGCGCCCAGAATGCTGTCGATATCGTCCTGCACTTTTTCGTTGTACTCTATCCTGTCGTTCATCCCCTTCACCCAGGATTCGCTGCGGGTGGTGTTGAAGCCGATGAATACCAGCAGTGTCAAACCGCAGACAACCGCCACCGTGGTGTTCCGGTTGAACGACCACGGCAGGATGTCCGGTTGCCAGCTTATCGCCACGACGACCAGGCCCAGTATCGCGAACAATATGGCGGTGGGCGGTGCCATGACAGTCAGGCCAAACCACCCGTAAACACCCAGACCCGGCGTGAAATACGCCGATATCTCCGCCAGCGCGAGCAACGCCACCAACAGGGCGAGGTTCACCGGCACGAGTATGGTCCAGCGGGTATTGCGCGATCCGCTTGCGATCCACAATGCCGCATCCAGCAGGACGAAACACAGAGCCGTCTCCGGTGCCATCTGCCCCGGAGACGACCTACCCAGCGTATCGGCCGGATCGCGGAACAACCATTGGTCCACGCCCAGATTCCAACCGGAGACATATTCGCCCAGCGTCAGCAGGCCGATCAGGCCGGCCAGCAGGCCGCAAAGCCGGGCGAAACGAAAAAATAAGGTTGGGTGTTGCGCGTTGAAAGCTGCGGGTGGGCGGACGAGCGGCAACAACGCGATCCCTGTCAGCATGAAGCAGATGGCGGCGTTTGCCTTCATGGCAATCCAGCCTGGCTGGATACTCTTCAGCGCGGCAATATCCAACATCCAGCCGATCAGAATCACGCCACCAATCACAACAGTCGCGACGACAGCGGCGAGCTTTATACCTGTTACGGGAGGTGCAACGGTCATGCGCGTATCCTTTCTTGGTCATAGCGCGCGCCACGCAGAACCGGATCAATCCCGCACGACAGACACGGCAAAAAGTTATATTCTCGGTAGGGGAGTTTGAAAAAATTCCGGCATGGTGGATCGCCCATCTGTTGTTGTAAGAAGAGGTTCGGTTAAAGGTTAAATAAGATAGCTGGATGCTGATACCCCGAATTTGATCCGGGATGCGAATTCTCAGCGATCCTGTCAGGCATTGCCGATGCCGCGAGTCGGCAGCTTGATCTGTTTGGCAAAGTCCAACATGCGCTGGATCGGTTGCACCGCACGCGGGATGATGGCCGGATCGACGTAGATCTCGTTTTTGCCGGTTTCCAGCACCTCAGCCAGATTGATCAGGCCGTTCATCGCCATCCACGGGCAGTGACTGCAACTCGTGCAAGTCGCGCCCTGCCCCGCTGTCGGGGCTTCCAGAAACATCTTACCGGGACATAAGGTGCGCATCTTGTGCAGGATGCCGTTGTCGGTGGCGACGATAAATTCCTTCGCGGAGGAGTGTTGTGCAGCCTTGATGAGCTGCGTGGTGGAACCCACCACATCGGCCAATTTCACCACCGCGCGCGGCGATTCGGGATGCACCAGCACCAGCGCGTGCGGGTGCTGCGCTTTCAGGGCGATGAGTTCTTGCGCCTTGTACTCGTCATGCACGATGCACGAACCCTGCCACAGCAGCATGTCCGCACCGGTCTGCTCCTGGATGTAGCCGCCCAGATGTCGATCCGGCGCCCACAGTATCTTCTCGCCGCGTTCCTTCAAATATTTGACGATAGGCAGCGCGATGGAACTGGTCACCACCCAATCGGCGCGCGCTTTCACCGCCGCGCTGGTGTTGGCGTATACGACCACGGTGCGGTCGGGATGCGCGTCACAAAACGCGGCAAACTCATCCGCCGGGCAACCGAGATCGAGCGAGCATTCCGCCTCGAGATCGGGCATCAGCACACGTTTTTCAGGGTTCAATATCTTCGCCGTCTCACCCATGAAGCGCACGCCAGCCACCACGATAGTCTTGGCCGGATGCTGGTGGCCGAAGTTGGCCATATCCAGCGAATCGGACACGATGCCGCCGCTCGCCTCCGCCAAGTCCTGCAGGTCGGGATGCACATAATAATGCGCCACTAACACGGCATCCTGTTCTTGCAACATGCGCCTGATACGCGCGACCAGTTCCGGTTTTTCTGCCGCACCCGGTTCACGCGCAACCTTCGCCCACGCCACAACTGCAGAAGAACCGGGATGCTCATAGGGATAGGAGATAGCGTCTTGATTCATTCGGATTTCCTCTGTGCACGCGCTTTCGTCTGTAAACGCTGGGGCAATTCCAGGATCGCCGCACGATTACTCGGTGAAAAAACTTTTTCAGCCGCATCCTGCCATGCCAGCCATTGATAGTTCAAATGTTCACGCGGTGCGAGTCGGACAGCGACCCGCTGCGGCAGTTGCAAACCGAACACATGCTCGGTGTTGTGGGTGGTAGCGGGCGGATAGCGATACCGCCATTGCGGATATATCTCGTAGATATTACGTATGTCCCAGTCCGTCAACTGATGTTGCTGTGCCGCTATACCCGTCTCCTCCAACACTTCACGCAATGCCGTTTGCCGCAAAGACTCATGCTCTTCGATACTGCCCGTCACCGATTGCCAGTAGCCCGGATGATCGGCACGCTCCAGCAACAATACCTGTATGTCCAGAGCCTGTCCTGAGCCTGTCGCATAATCAGCCGCGGGGTCCCCGTTCTTTGGTGGCTTAGTGGATCGGCCAGTTGTTCCACCAGTCAGATGGCTGGTTGTCATATCAGTGGTTTCATCAGGGGCGGTATAAATCACCACCAACACCGAAACGGGTTGCTTGTGGCCGGTCATCCTAGGCGTAGAATATCCAGCAGGGTTTGCTGCGTCGCCGCCAGTACAATACGGCATCGGCAAAGATATCCCGCGCGATCTCGCGGTCATTGGCCGACAAGCCCAGACTGTCGTCGGCATTTCGCAACAGCAACACATAACCGCCGGACTCGGCCCAGGACAAGTCACACAGCGCGTCCGCCAGCGCATCCCAATTCCCGCCGAAACCGGCTGGAAAATGTGCGGCGACGGCGAGTGCAGCAAGGAAGTCCTGCTTGCCTTTCACGCCTTGCAGTTCCACGTCGAACAGCATCAACCCGGCATCACACACGCTGGCTTGCAATTGATCCAAGTTGCAGCCCAAGCGATAGCTGCCCGATTTTTCGCTGCTCTTGAGTTGCTCCACCCATGCGTCCATCGCTATTCCCGGATCCGCTTGAAAGTCTGGTAATGTTCATCCGTGTAGTAATACTCGCCACCGCTGCCGCTGATGATGCGCCGCGCGCCGCGACTGCGCACACCGGGAGTCTTCACCGTGTACTCGCGATAATAGCCGCGCGCTTGTTTTGGCAATGCCCGCTCGAAGTTGCCGAACACCACGCCATCACGGTCATAGGCGAACGGTCCACCCTGTTTGATGGCGAGCAGCATTGCGCGTGCCTGAGCGGGCAGGTCGGCAACGGAGACCGTTACCGGCGCGCCCTGATTCTGGCTTTGCGCGTGAGAGTGATTTTGCCATTGAAAGGCTTGCGCGTCCGACAGGCTCGCCAGCACCAGCAACATCCCGCATAAGCAACGCAAGGCCTGCAACATCGCGGCTATTCCTTGGTTACTTCCACGATGGCTGGTTGGCGCAGGCGGATATGCAGATCGCGCAACTGGCGTTCATCGACCGCACTCGGCGCTTGCGTCAACAAACATTGCGCGCGCTGGGTCTTGGGGAAGGCGATCACATCGCGTATCGATTCCGCACCCGTCATCATCGTGACAATACGATCCAGACCGAAGGCCAGGCCGCCATGCGGAGGCGCGCCGTATTGCAGCGCGTCCAGCAGGAAACCGAATTTCAACTGCGCTTCTTCCGCGTCGATGTTCAACGCGCGGAACACGGTCGATTGCACGTCCGCTTTGTGGATACGCACCGAACCGCCGCCCAACTCCCAGCCGTTCAATGCCAGGTCGTAAGCCTTGGCCAGACAACGCCCGGGATCGGTTTCCAACAGCGCAAGATGTTCGTCCTTGGGCGCGGTGAACGGATGGTGGCAGGCGTTCCAACGCTTGCCTTCCTCGTCGTATTCGAACATCGGGAAGTCCACCACCCATAACGGCTTCCACTGGTCGCCAGTGACGTGATTCTTCTCGTGCCCGATCTTGGAACGTAACGCACCCAGCGCGTCGTTGACGATCTTTTCTTTGTCCGCGCCGAAGAAAATAATGTCGCCGTTCGCAGCACCCGTGCGTTCGATAATCGCCCGTAGTGCGGTTTCGTGGATATTCTTCACGATGGGCGATTGCAAGCCGGTTTCATTCAGTTGCGTGATGTCGTTGACCTTGATGTAAGCCAAGCCTTTCGCGCCATAGATGCCGACGAACTTGGTGTACTCGTCGATCTCGCCACGCGTGAACGCCGAGCCTCCCGGCACACGCAACGCCGCCACGCGGCCGTTAGCCGAATTCGCCACACCCGAAAAAACCTTGAACGCGACATCCTTCACCACATCGGTGACTTCGGTCAGTTCCAGCGTCACGCGCAGATCGGGTTTGTCCGAACCGTAGCGTGCCATCGCCTCCTGGTAAGTCATGCGCGGGAACGGATCGGGCAGTTCCTCGTTGAGCGTTTCCTTGAACACGGTACGGATCAACTCTTCAGTCAGCGCGGTGATCTGCGTCTCGTCCAGAAATGAAGTCTCGATGTCGACCTGGGTGAATTCCGGCTGGCGGTCGGCGCGCAGGTCTTCGTCGCGGAAGCACTTGGTGATCTGGTAGTAGCGGTCGAAACCCGCCACCATCAACAACTGCTTGAACAGCTGCGGCGATTGCGGCAGCGCGAAGAATTCGCCCGGATGCACGCGTGACGGCACCAGATAATCGCGCGCGCCTTCCGGTGTGGATTTGGTCAGCATCGGCGTTTCGATGTCGATGAAGCCGCGGCTGTCGAGAAAGCGGCGGAACGCCATCGCCACCTTGTAGCGCAGTATCATGTTTTTTTGCATCTGCGGGCGGCGCAAGTCGATCACGCGGTGCGTCAGGCGCACGTTCTCGGAAAGATTGTCGTCATCCAGCTGGAACGGCGGGGTCACGGCGGTGTTGAGCACCTCGATCTCGTGACACAGTATCTCGATCTCGCCGCTGGTGAGATTGGCGTTGGTCGTGCCAGCCGGGCGGCGGCGCACCAGACCCGTGATGCGCAACACGAATTCGCTGCGCACCGATTCGGCAATCCTGAACATCTCGGCGCGGTCGGGATCGCACACCACTTGCGCCAGCCCTTCGCGGTCGCGCAAATCGATGAAGATCACCCCGCCGTGGTCGCGGCGGCGGTGCGCCCAGCCGCAAATGCTGACGGTCTGTTCGAGTTGGTCGGTGTTGAGTAAGCCGCAATAATGTGTACGCATGTCTAAAAGGATCAATGGATTGTTAAGTATTGGAAATAAAGGCGCGATACTTGCCGGAATTGAGATCAGCCGCCACACCCATCGATACGATAGAGCGCAGCGCCACATCCACGGTCATGTCCAACTCTATGGTGTCGGCGCGGCGCACGAAAAAGTAAAAGCCGTTGACCGGACTGGGCGTGGTGGGAATGAATACCGCCACATACTCTTCATCGAACTGGGCGGTCACTGCACCGGGCGCGCTGGTCTGAAAAGCCAGCGACCATGCTTCGGGGTGAGGGTAGCGCACCAGCAACACCTTGCGAAACGAGTTGCCATTTCCCGACAGCAGCGTGTCGCTGACTTGCTTCACGCCCTTGTATATCGTGTTCACGAAAGGAATGCGCTGCAACACGCCTTCCCCATAGCGCAGCAACACCTGGCCGAACACGTTGCGCATCAACAAACCGGTCATCCCCACCACGACCAGCGTCAGAATCACCCCCAGGCCGGGAATATGGACGCCCAGCAACTTGTCGGGATGCCAGCCACGCGGCAGCAGCAGCAGCGTCTGATCCATCGTGCCTATGGTCAGGTTCAACACCCAAAAAGTGATCCCTAACGGCACCCAAACCAGCAATCCGGTGATGAAATATTTCTTCATTCGCAAGGTCGCAGACTAACCGGCCACCGGGCACGAACCCGATGCGGCGCAAGGGGGACAAGCAGCTTCAGCTTTGGGCTTGCTGCCGTTCTTAAAATCTGTCACGTAATAACCGCTTCCCTTCAATTGAAAACCGGCGGCGGTCAATTGCTTGGAAAAACTTTCTTCCCCGCACTCGGGACAAGTGGTGAGCGGCGCATCGCTCATTTTCTGCATCACGTCTTTTTGCACGCCGCAACGGGTGCAACCATAAGCATAAATAGGCATCACATCCTCCTGCCGGGTAAATTTCAAAGGCGCGCATTATACCTGAGCAAGCCGCGTTAGCGCAGCGTCGCGGACACGCCCGTCCGCAGAGAAACATCGGTTCGGAATGTTCGCACCAGCACTTCGGGCTGAGTCACCGCTTAATTAACGTAGAGCCTCACCGTTATATCTGCCCATTCCGGCATGTCCACATGACAGGCTGACCCCGGTCATGATGCACCTGACCGTGGCCGCGCCATATCTTGAGCCAGAGCAACCATCGGCATCCCGCAGCGCTTCATCAATTTGTCACACAAGAGGTATGTGATAGCGCCTTTCAGCGAGGTCAACATGCTCAGGATATTCATACAAACAGCCAAATTACTGGTCCGGTTCGCGCACTGGATCGTGGTATGCATTCTTTCCTTGATCGTTACCGTCCCCACCGTCATCCCTATCTGCAACACCGTCTAGAACACCCAGGAGAATCAAATGCCCAATATTATCGATACCTTGCATACTTCTACCATTACCGAAAACCTCAGCGATACCGATATCGACAGCATCGCCGGCCTTTTTTCTATCCAAGCCTACCAATCGGGGGAAGCCGTCGTTTTATCTGCGAACGAGACTCACGGCAACCTCTCCATCCTCGCCAATGGCAATATCCAAGTCAAAATCCCTTGCGGGCTTGGTGAATCGACCGTATGCATGTTGAGCCCGGGCGATCTTGTCGACTTGACCGCCCCCGCCAATAACGCCAATTTTTATGCGCTGGGGGAGACCAATGTTTTGAGCATGACGCAGGCCCAATTTGACAGTCTGGTACACACCCACCCGACGATGATGTGCCAGGTCGTGCGTGGAATGATGCTCAACTTGCAATGTATTCTGCGGCGCATGAACCGCCAAATCGCCGATCTCAGCAATTACGTCTACAGCATGAATGGACGAAACTGAGTCTCTTTGCCCCCCGATAACTCGCCGCATACTCCGCATAAACCAAACACTTTCTATATTTTCGCCTAACGCGGGTATAATGCGCCACCCTGCGCCCACCAATCAGCGTAGCGGCTCGATGCATCACGCCGTTTTTAACCAACTTAATTCGTCTGTCTCGATTGGTGCCGCTTTAATAAAGTGGCAGGCCGTCGCAGGAGTATCCCCTTTGTCCCAAGAAATGACTTTCGCCAGCTTGAACCTGGCAGCACCCTTGTTACGCGCCATCACCGATGCCGGTTACACCCAACCCACACCCGTTCAGGCTCAGGCCATCCCGCTAGTACTTGCGGGTGGCGACCTGCTGGCAGGCGCGCAGACCGGCACGGGCAAGACCGCCGGTTTCACGCTGCCCATCCTGCATCGCCTGAGCGAGAAGCCCGCCGCGAACCCGCGTCCCGGCAAGCCGCGCTGCCTGATCCTCACCCCGACGCGCGAACTCGCGGCTCAAGTCGAAGAATCGGTGCAGACTTATGGCAAATACCTGCCGTTCAAATCCATGGTGATGTTCGGCGGCGTGAACGTGAACCCGCAAATCAAAGCCTTGCGTGGACAAGTCGATATTTTAGTCGCCACCCCGGGTCGCTTGCTCGATCACGTCGGGCAAAAAACCTTGGATTTGTCGGGTGTCGAAATTTTGGTGCTCGACGAGGCCGACCGCATGCTGGACATGGGCTTCATACGCGACATCCGCAAGATCCTCGCGGTACTCCCCAAGCAACGCCAGAACTTGTTGTTTTCGGCGACCTTCTCGGATGAGATCAAAACGCTGGCCGATGGCCTGCTGCATAACCCCGGCTTTGTCGAAGTGGCACGCCGCAACACCACCTCCGAACTGGTGACACAAAGCGTGCATATGATTCCGCAAAAGCTGAAGAGCCATTTGCTAGCGCACCTCATCAAACACAACGACTGGAAGCAAGTGCTGGTATTCACCCGCACCAAACACGGCGCGAACCGTCTGGCGGAAAAACTGGCCGCGGACGGCATACCCGCCGCCGCGATCCACGGCAACAAAAGCCAATCGGCGCGCACCAAAGCCCTGGCGGAATTCAAGGACGGCTCGCTGCCGGTGCTGGTCGCCACCGATATCGCCGCACGCGGTCTGGACATCGATATGCTGCCGCACGTGGTGAATTTCGAGTTGCCGAATGTGCCCGAGGATTATGTGCACCGCATCGGCCGTACCGGTCGTGCGGGCAGCAACGGCGCGGCCATTTCGCTGGTGGATAACGAAGAGGCGCTCCACCTGAAGAATATCGAACGCCTGATCAAGATGCAGATTCCGCGAGTCAGCATAGACAGCTTCGTCGCACCAACCAACCTCCCGGCAGAAGCCCCGCGACCACCGCGTCCGCAGCATGGGCAGAAACGCCATAGCAACACAACAGGAAGTGCTAACCGCAATCAACCGCCGCGTGAAGGAGGGCAGGGCCAAAAACCGCGCCCACCGCGCGAGCAGGCCGCACGCAACCCGCAACAACGTGACCAGCCAGCCCGCACCAACCAACCATCGGCCAAGCCCCGTCCGGCGCAAAAGCCGACTGCCGAACAGCAACCTTTATCTGAAGCGGCACGCCATCAAGCCATGCCACAACCAGCACTGTTCTCGCCAAAACCTGGCGCACGCAGGGGCCGTTAAGTCAAGCACCAGACATCAAAAAGCCCCAGTTCTTCGGGGCTTTTTGATTGGGCGTGGGAGAAGTCGCGCGGCAAACTCATCCATATCCGCTACGGCACACGCCTGTAGGCGGTGACAGAACCGCCATCGGTGATCAGCAATTCACCTTTCAGGAACCGGTAGGGAAGCATGCGCGTCACCCTGTGCCTGCTGATCTGTATCGTGCCCTGTGCGATGGCGCAAAAGTGTTTTTGGCCTTTATAAACGATGGTGCTATCGGCATTGAATGTCACCTCGCCTTCGGCACTGGTCCACGTTCCCAACAATTTCTCCAGATGCTTGTTAAGCACTGTGACCGGCTGCGTTTCCGCACCGCTGTTCACGGCAAAACCCGACACGCCCAGTGCGGCAAGCAGCAAAATCACACGAAACACACTCATCATCGCCTCGCTAAAACTCTTAACCCGAGCGCACGGTAAAAGGCGGCCTGCATTTTGTCAACGCGTACCGAACCCCGCTCGGCACACAGATCAAACCCTCAGCCATTGTCCTGACAGCAGATCATCCAGGCTCCACTCACCGATGCGGTAGCGTACCAAGCGCAGCGTCGGCAATCCGACTGCGGCGGTCATACGCCGCACCTGGCGATTCCTGCCTTCGCGCAAGGTCAGCGCGATCCAGCTCGTTGGGATCGCCTTGCGCGCACGTATCGGCGGATCGCGCGGCCAGAGTTGCGCGGGTTCGTCCATGAGCTGCGCTTCGGCGGGCAGCGTGATGCCATCGTTGAGCGACACGCCCTTGCGCAATTTCTCCAAAACTGCCCCGTCGGGCGTACCCTCCACTTGCACCCAATAAGTCTTGGGCAACTTGTGTTTGGGGTCGGTGATGCGATGTTGCATCTGACCATCATCGGTCAGCACCAGCAGCCCCTCGCTGTCGGTATCGAGTCGCCCGGCGGGATAAAAATCGGGAAGCGCGATATAATCCGCCAGCGTCGGATGCAGACCATCCCGACTGAATTGGCAGATTACGCCATACGGTTTGTTGAACAGCAGAATGCTTCCCATTTGAATTCCAGATTATGTTGAGCGAGCATTTTACCGCGCCTTACCTTACGTTAAACCATCCGTGCGTCTCTCGAGGCCGCGACCGCGTGTCAAATATAAAGCATGCAAACCCACTGAAGAGAAAAACATGACGAGTCACGAAATCATTTACACGATGGTCGATGAAGCACCAGCACTGGCCACTTACTCCTTGCTGCCGATCGTGCAAGCCTTTACCAAAGCCGCCGGCGTTGCCGTCGAGACGCGGGACATCTCTCTTGCGGGACGCATCCTCGCGAACTTCCCCGAGCATCTGGACGCGCATCAGAAGATCGCGGATGAGCTGACCGAGTTGGGTGCCCTGACTCTCAAACCCGAGGCCAACATCATCAAACTGCCGAACATCAGCGCAACCCCCCCGCAACTGAAAGCGGCAATCAAAGAATTGCAATCGCAGGGTTACGATATCCCGGACTATCCCGACGATCCGCAAAACGATGCGGAAAAAACCATCAAGGCGCGCTACGGAAAAGTGCTAGGCAGTGCCGTCAATCCGGTACTGCGCGAAGGCAACTCGGATCGCCGCGCGGCACTTTCGGTCAAGCGATTCGCACAAGCGAATCCGCACAAGATGGGCGCGTGGAGCAGCGACTCCAAGACTCATGTCGCGCACATGAACGCGGATGATTTTTATGGCAGCGAAAAATCCGTGACCGTTGCCGAGGCAGGCAGTGCACGCATCGAGTTCGTCGGCGCGGATGGCAAGACCACGGTGCTGAAAGAAAACCTCAATTTACAGGCGGGTGAAGTCATAGACGCATGCGTGATGAGCCGTCGTGCGCTGCGTGCCTTCTATGAGCAAGAGATGCAAGACGCAAAAAAACAGGGCGTACTGTTGTCCTTGCATCTGAAAGCCACCATGATGAAGATCTCCGATCCCATCATGTTCGGCCATGCCGTCACCGTTTACTTCAAGGATGTGTTCGACAAACACGCGGCAGCCATCAAAGAATTGGGTGTCAACGTCAACAACGGCCTGGGTGACCTCTACGCAAAGATCGCGAAACTGCCCGAAGCGAAACGCGCCGAGATCGAAGCTGACATCCAGGCCACCTACAAGACCAGGCCGGAACTGGCGATGGTGAATTCGGACAAGGGCATCACCAACCTGCATGTGCCCAGCGATATCATCGTCGATGCTTCCATGCCCGCGATGATTCGCGATTCGGGAAAGATGTGGGGCGCTGACGGCAAGCTGCACGATACCAAAGCGTTGATTCCCGACCGCTGCTACGCGCGCATCTATCAGGTGGTGATAGACGATTGCAAAAAGCATGGCGCGTTCGACCCCAAGACCATGGGCAGCGTGCCGAATGTCGGTCTGATGGCGCAGCAGGCCGAGGAGTACGGCTCGCACGACAAGACCTTTCAAATGAGCGGCAACGGCACGGTGCGTGTTGTGGATGCCACGGGCAAAATGCTGCTGGAACAGAAGGTCGAGCAAGGCGACATCTTCCGTATGTGCCAGGTGAAAGACGCACCGATTCAGGACTGGGTGAAGCTGGCCGTTGCGCGAGTGCGCGCCACCGGAACGCCCGCGATTTTCTGGCTGGACAAGAACCGTGCGCACGACGCGCAGATCATTCAAAAAGTGCGGCGTTACCTCAAGGGCCACGACACCGGCGGCATGGACATTCGCATCATGACGCCCGAAGAGGCGATACAATTTTCGATCGAGCGCATCCGCGCGGGCAAGGATACCATCTCCGTGACAGGCAACGTCCTGCGCGACTATCTCACCGACCTGTTCCCGATCATGGAACTGGGCACCAGCGCAAAAATGCTGTCTATCGTTCCACTGATGAATGGCGGAGGCCTGTTTGAAACCGGCGCGGGCGGCTCGGCGCCCAAGCATGTCCAGCAGTTCCAGCAGGAAGGCTATCTGCGCTGGGACTCACTCGGCGAGTTCCTGGCGCTGGGCGCATCGTTGGAACACTTGGGCCAGAAATTCAACAACGCAAAGGCGCAGGTGCTGGCCGAGACGCTGGATCAGGCCAACAGCAGAATTCTTGAAAACAACAAGTCCCCCGCCCGCAAGGTGGGTGAGCTTGATAATCGGGGCAGCCATTTCTACCTTGCCCTGTATTGGGCACAGGCACTGGCCGCACAAACCAAGGACCGGGCTATTCAGGCGCGCTTCACCGCGCTGGCGCAGACGCTGGCCGACAACGAGGCCAAGATCAACGTCGAATTGATCGCCGCCCAAGGCAAACCCGTGGATATGGGCGGTTATTACCACCCCGACTTCGCGAAGACTTCGCGCGCCATGCGCCCCAGTGCGACCCTAAATGCCGCGCTCGCATCCATTGCTTAACAGACCGGATTCCCGAACGAAACTGCCTGCGTGTCAGGCAGCTTCATGGGTGTCTTGTATTGCAACCATATCCAAACGTACTCGCCTCGAATAATCAACAGATTCTAGTTTTGCTTGCCCGCGATTTCTGGTTTCGCGCTACTCAGTGTCTTCAAATCTACCATCGCGTCCGCACCGCTCCGTTCTTTAAGACTGTCGCCGACAAAGAAGATATTTGCCAGCGGGCCGGTAACAAAATCGAAATGCAAAAACTTCCGCTCCCCTGCGGCGATCTGCACGTTCGCTTCCGCCGACTTGCCGAACGCGCCTGTCGTCACTTTGATGGCGTGATTGCCCGGGGTAATTGGCTGCTGCAGATAAGAGCCGTTATACAGCTCGCCCACTTTGTTACCGTCGACCAGTACCGGCATGCTTTGTCCCATCGCAAAAAATGCCGATTGGCGATAAATGATCAGTTCGGCGGTGCTTGGCGGAACATTTTCCAGCCCCGAGAATTTCGCGCCAGGCGCTGAAGCGCAGCCCGTCAGAATGACTCCTATAACAAAAGCAAGCGTGACGAATTTCATTTTTTGTATCATTTTATTTTCTCCCATTGATATCGCTGACTTCATAGTGCAGGTAAAGGAGACTGCCTGCGAGCCCAAGCAAACTTTTGACGGCCACCCAATAAAAAAGCCCGCCACTCACGTGGCGGGCTTTTAACTAACTCCAGAACCGATTAAGGGGCCTGGATGTTAGAAGCTTGCTTGCCCTTTGGGCCTTGTACAACTTCAAAGGTCACTTTTTGACCTTCTTTGAGTGATTTGAACCCGCTCATGTTGATTGCAGAAAAGTGCGCAAACAGATCTTCGCTACCATCATCAGGAGTGATGAAACCGAAGCCCTTTGCATCGTTGAACCATTTAACTGTACCAGTTGCCATGTGATTACTTCCTTACTAAAAAAACGGAGAA